>DAIOET010000676.1:0-2236 GCA_036746135.1 Cupriavidus sp. | reverse complement strand
CCGAACGTCAAGGACGAGTGCGGCTGCGGCGAGTCGTTCCGGGTCTGATGGCCTGTGCCGCTCCCGGATCGGCAACCGATGCGAGGGCGGCAACACGACAAGGGGCGGCATGACCGCTCCTTTTTGTTGTGACTGTTTTGGAAACACGCGCTTTGAAAGACGATTTTTTCTCGCTGTTTGGACTACCTGCCCGATACGAAGTGGACGATGCCGCGTTGGACGCGGCTTATCGCACCGTCCAGTCGCAAGCGCATCCGGACCGCTTTGCCAATGCCGGCGATGCCGAGCGGCGCGTGGCCATGCAGTGGGCCGCGCACGCCAACGAGGCCTATCGCACGTTGCGTCAGCCGCTGAAGCGCGCCATCTACCTGCTGCATCTGCGTGGCGTGGACATCCAGGCCGAGAGCAATACGGCAATGGCGCCGTCGTTCCTGATGCAGCAGATGGAATGGCGCGAAGCGTTGCAGGAAGCGGCGGAAGCGCGTGACGTTGGTCAGCTCGACAACCTGCTGCGCGACCTGCGCCAGGAAAAGCGCGAGCGCCACGCAGCCCTTGGCGCGTTGCTCGATGCCGGTGACAACGAAGCTGCCGGCGCCGCCGCGCGCCAGCTGATGTTTATCGAGAAGATCGAACACGACGCCAGCGAGGCGATCGATCGGCTCGAAGATTAGAAGATTCTCATGGCACTGCTCCAGATTTCCGAACCCGGCATGTCGCCCGCGCCGCATCAGCGCCGGCTGGCCGTTGGTATCGACCTTGGCACCACCAACTCGCTGGTGGCGGCCGTGCGCAACAGCATTCCCGAAGTCCTGCCCGACGACGATGGCCGCTCGCTGCTGCCGTCGGTGGTGCGCTACCTGCCCAGCGGCAACGCGCATATCGGCTACAAGGCCCAGGACGAAGCGGTGCGCGACCCCAAGAACACGATCATTTCCGTGAAGCGTTTCATGGGGCGCGGTCTGCGTGACGTCACGAACATCGAGCACAGCCCGTACGACTTTGTCGATGCGCCGGGCATGGTGCAGCTCAAGACGGTGGCCGGCATCAAGAGTCCGGTGGAAGTCTCGGCCGAGATCCTGGCCACGCTGCGCCAGCGCGCCGAAGACTCGCTCGGCGATGAACTGGTCGGCGCCGTGATCACGGTGCCCGCGTACTTTGACGATGCGCAGCGCCAGGCCACGAAGGACGCCGCGCAACTGGCCGGCATCGACGTGCTGCGCCTGCTCAACGAGCCGACCGCGGCGGCCATCGCCTACGGCCTGGACAACGCGGCCGAAGGCATCTACGCCGTGTACGACCTCGGTGGCGGCACCTTCGATATCTCGGTGCTCAAGCTGACCAAAGGCGTATTCGAAGTGATGTCGACCGGTGGCGACTCCGCGCTGGGCGGCGACGACTTCGATCAGCGCCTGCTGTGCTGGATCGTCGAACAGGCCAGCCTGCAACCGCTGTCGGCGGAGGACACGCGGCTGCTGATGGTGCGCGCTCGCGCGGCCAAGGAAGCGCTTTCCGCCAGCGACAGCACGGTCATCGACGCGGTGCTGACCACGGGCGAAATCGTTCATCTGCCGCTGGACGCGCAGACGTTCATCGAGATTACGGCCAATCTGGTTCAGAAGACGCTGACCCCGGTGCGCAAGGCATTGCGCGATGCCGGTGTCACGCCCGACGACGTGAAGGGTGTGGTTCTGGTCGGCGGCGCGACGCGCATGCCGGCGATCCGCAAGGCCGTGGGCGAGTATTTTGGCCAGCAACCGCTGACCAACCTGGACCCGGACAAGGTCGTGGCGCTGGGCGCCGCCATGCAGGCCAACCTGCTGGCCGGCAATCATGCGCCTGGCGAGGACTGGCTGCTGCTCGACGTGATTCCGCTGTCGCTGGGCGTGGAGACGATGGGTGGTCTGGTCGAGAAGATCATCCCGCGCAACAGCACGATTCCCGTGGCGCGTGCGCAGGAATTCACGACCTTCAAGGACGGCCAGACGGCGATGGCCATCCACGTGCTGCAGGGCGAGCGCGAGCTGGCTAGCGACTGCCGCTCGCTGGCGCGCTTCGAGTTGCGGGGCATTCCGCCGATGGTGGCGGGGGCCGCGCGCATCCGCGTGACTTACCAGGTGGATGCCGACGGCCTGCTGTCGGTGGCGGCGCGCGAAACCAATTCGGGCGTGGAAGCTTCGGTATCGGTCAAGCCGTCGTACGGCCTGGCCGATGACGATATCGCGCGCATGCTGCAGGA
>DAIOET010000675.1:0-2236 GCA_036746135.1 Cupriavidus sp. | reverse complement strand
GCGCTGCGCAAGATCCTGGCGTTCTCGAACTTCCACGGCAAGGACATCACGATCGACGTCACGCGTGAAGCGCTCAAGGACCTGTTGACCGTTCAGAACCGCCAGATCTCCGTGGAGAACATCCAGAAGACCTGCGCCGACTTCTACAACATCAAGGTCGCGGACATGTACTCGAAGAAGCGGCCGGCCAACATCGCGCGGCCGCGCCAGATCGCGATGTACCTGGCCAAGGAACTGACGCAGAAGAGCCTGCCGGAGATTGGCGAGCTGTTCGGCGGACGCGACCACACCACGGTGCTGCACGCCGTGCGCAAGATCGCCGACGAGCGTGGCAAGGACGCGCAACTGAACCACGAGCTGCACGTGCTGGAACAGACGCTCAAGGGCTGATTAGCGTTTTTGAAGGCCGGCCTTGCCGGGCTGGCATACTACTGGGTGCGCGCCCGGCGGCAAACGGGCGTCTGAACAACTGTTGTATCGCGGGATTCCGGCCTCAGATAAGGCTTTGCGGTGAGTCGGGACGAATTGGCGCTGATTGGCGGCCTGGGCGTGGCATTTTGTGCACAACCAGGCGCCGCGCCGGATTCGCCCCGCTTCACCGCAGCGGCTTATCCTTGGTACAATCCGGCATTAACTCGTTGATTCCAAAGTAAATTTGTAAATCGCGAGTTTCACCTGATTCCGCGGTCGCCGACGACAAACGACGAAGGATAAATTCAATGCAATTGGTCAAAACCTCGCGAGACAATCTGCTGCGTCCGCTGCAAATCGTGAGCGGCATCGTGGAGCGCCGCCACACCCTCCCGATCCTGGCCAACCTGCTGATTCGCAAGTCCGGCTCGAACGTGTCCTTCCTCTCGACCGACATCGAGATCCAGATCACCACGCACGCCGAATGCGGTGTCGGCAGCGACGATGTGGCCACCACCGTGGCCGCGCGCAAGCTGCTCGACATCCTGCGTGCGATGCCCGATGGCGACGTGGCGCTGTCACTGAACGACAAGCGCATGACCGTGCAATCGGGCAAGAGCCGCTTTGCGCTGCAGACGCTGGCCGCGGAGGAATTCCCGACCGTTGCCGAAGCCGCCGAATTCAACGCCAGCGTGAGCCTGCCGCAGAAGACGTTCAAGCATCTGCTGGCGATGGTGCATTTTGCGATGGCCCAGCAGGACATCCGCTACTACCTGAACGGCATGCTGCTGGTGGTGGACGGCAAGAAGGTCATGGCCGTGGCTACCGACGGCCACCGCCTGGCGTATTGCGGCGTGGAACTCGAAAACGAAGCCACTGGCGTGGGTTCGCGCCAGGAAGTGATCATCCCGCGCAAGACCATTCTGGAACTGCAGCGCCTGCTGGAAGACACCGACGATCCCGTGCAGGTGCAACTGGCCGCGAACCAGATCAAGTTCACGTTCGCCAACGTGGAACTGATCAGCAAGCTCGTGGAAGGCAAGTTCCCGGACTTCCAGCGCGTGATCCCGAAGGGCTACAAGAATGCGTTTGCGATCGACCGCGTGCAACTGCAGCAGGCGCTGCAGCGTACGGCGATTCTGACCACCGACAAGTTCAAGGGCGTGCGCTGCATTCTGGATACGCACGTGCTGAAGATCAGCTCGACCAACGCCGATCAGGAAGAGGCGCAGGAAGAACTGGAACTCGATTATTCGGGCGACGCGCTCGATATCGGTTTTAACGTGACCTACCTGCTCGACGTGCTTGCCAACCTCAAGAGCGAGCAGGTGCAGGTCAGCCTCGGCGACTCCAATTCGAGTGCGCTGATTACCGTGCCGGAAGACGACAACTTCAAGTACGTCGTGATGCCGATGCGCATTTGATGGCCAGCACCGAGCCGCCATCCATACACAATCGGGCACACACCGCAGCAGGGGCCGGATCAAGGCGATCCGCCCCTTTTGCCGTTTTTAAGTAACCCGCAGATGCGGATTTGCCGCACCCGCCGCCACCCGGCGCAGGTTCGGAATTCTTCGCATTTGCCGTGAGTATCGTGAGTAGGAAAACATGACCGATCAGCAGAAACCGCAGCAGGAAAACACTTACGGCGCCTCTTCGATCCAGATCCTGGAAGGCCTGGAAGCGGTGCGCAAGCGTCCCGGCATGTATATCGGCGATACGTCCGACGGCACCGGCCTGCACCACCTGGTGTTCGAGGTGCTCGACAACTCGATCGACGAAGCGCTGGCCGGCTATTGCACCGAGATCCTGGTCACGATCCATA
>DAIOET010000674.1:0-2255 GCA_036746135.1 Cupriavidus sp. | reverse complement strand
CACGACCAGGAAGAAGCGCTCGAAGTGGCCGACCAGGTGGTGCTGATGAACCGCGGCAGCGTGGAGCAGTTCGGTACGCCGGAAGCGGTCTACAACCATCCGGCCACGCCGTTCGTGTTCGGCTTCCTCGGCAACGTGAACCTGTTCCACGGCCGGCTCGAAGTGGGCGACAGCGGCGGCCTGCTGCATACCGGCGAAGCCGTCCTGCCGGTGGTGGGCAGTGGCTTCGAGACGGCTGGCGATGCCGTGGCGTATGTGCGCCCGCACGACCTGGAGCTGGAACGCTACGCGCCGGGCACCGATGGCATTGCCGTGACGCTGCGCCGTGCACTGACGCTGGGCCCGGTGGCCCAGCTGGAACTCGAACGCGAAGACAACCAGGACGTGATCGAGGTGGCGCTGCCGCTCGAACGCTTCCGGCACCAGGGCTTCCGTGAGGGGGAACTGCTGGCGGTGCGTCCACGCCAGCTGCGCGTCTTCAATCGCGGTACCACGACACAAGAACAAGGGGTGGCACGATGAACTTCCAGCAATTGCGATCGATCCGGGAGGCGGTGCGCCGCCAGTTCAACCTGACTGAAGTGGCCAATGCGCTGTACACGTCGCAGCCGGGCGTGTCGCGCCAGATCCGCGAGCTTGAGGAAGAACTGGGCGTCGAGATCTTCGAACGCTATGGCAAGCGGTTGACCGGCCTGACCGAGCCGGGCCGCGAGATCGTGCGCATCGTCGAACGCCTGCTGCTGGAAGCCGAAAACCTGCGCCAGGCCGGCGACGAGTTCGCGGGGCGCCATACCGGCCGCCTGACCGTGGCCACCACGCACACCCAGGCGCGCTATGCGCTGCCCAAGGTCGTGCAGAGCTTCCGGCGCGAATATCCGCACGTCACGCTGGCACTGCAGGAAGCGTCGCCGTCGCACATCGTGGAGCTGCTGCTGACGGGGCAGGCCGATATCGGCATCGCCACCGAGGCCGTGGCAAGCGAAGCGGGCCTGACGTCGTTCGAGGCGTATAGCTGGCAGCACGTGATCGTGGTGTCGCCCGACCATCCGCTGACGCGCCTGCCCGAGCCGACGCTCGAGGATCTGTGCAATTTCCCGATCATTACGTACGACGCCGGTTTCACGGGCCGCCGCAAGATCGACGGCGCGTTTGCCGATGCCGGGCTGCAGCCGGAGATCGTGCTGACGGCGATGGACGCCGACGTGATCAAGACGTACGCGGAGCTGGACCTGGGCGTGGGCATCATCGCATCGATGGCGTATGACCCGCGCAAGGACGCCAGCCTGGTGCGCATCTCGGCGGACCACCTGTTCTCGCCCAACACCACCAGCGTGGCCGTGCGGCGCGGGGCTTACCTGCGCGGTTATGCCCATGCGTTCATCAACATGTTCGCGCCACATCTGTCGCGGGACACCGTTTCCACGGCGCTGGCCGAGGCGTCGAGCCGGCTGGCCGTGGCCGCCTGAGTCCCTTCGTCTTTTCAAACGCGCGTTCCGCTTTCCAGTCGCGGAACCGCACCTCTCGCGCCGCCCGGCACCAGTTCGTCGCACGGCGCTTTTCTCTCGTCCCGCTCCGGCGTAAAGTGCCGTTCATCGTGGTACCCCGGAAGAGACCGAATGCGCGGGGTGCTACCTATGCTGCAGTGCATCACAGAATTGCACGCGGTGGTGAGAAGCACAAGGAGGGAGAGATATGCGCATGTCGTGCGCGGTGCCGTCACGGCTCAATATTCTTGCGCGTGATCTGCTGTTCGTGCTTTGCATGAACACGGTGATCGCCGTCAGCCTCAACTATGGCTTCCAGACCGGCGGCACGCTGGTGCAGAACTTTGTCTACAGCCAGCTGATAGGGTTGGCCATCTGGACGCTCATCGACATTCCCCGTGTACTGATCTGGTGGAACGACCGCCCGCGCCGTTGGCCGTTCATGTGCCTGGCCGTGGTGGCGGTGCCGCTTGGCGTGGTACTGGGCAGCTGGTGCACGCGAGAACTGCTGAACCTGCCCGAGAAATCGGCCGCGGCCACCGGCGACATGCTGCGCATGTGCCTGATCGTCGGCATGCTGGCTTCGGCCAGCATGATCTATTTCTACTGGTCCCGTGAAAAGCTGGCCTACCTGGAACGCCAGGCCGCGCTGGATGCCCTGCAGCGCGAAGAGGCCGAAAAACAGCTCGTGCGTGCGCAACTGATGGCGCTGCAGGCGCAGATCGAGCCGCACTTCCTGTTCAATTCGCTGGCCAACCTCGATGGGCTGAT
>DAIOET010000673.1:0-2257 GCA_036746135.1 Cupriavidus sp. | reverse complement strand
CGGAGCGCCAGGTGGTGCTGGTGTCGAAAGACATCAACATGCGCATCAAGGCGCGTGCACTGGGCCTGCCCGCCGAGGACTACTTCAACGACCAGGTTCTGGAAGACAAGGACCTGCTCTACTCGGGCGTCATGCAACTGCCCAACGATTTCTGGGCCAAGCATGGCAAGGGCGTGGAAAGCTGGCAGGACCCGAAATCGGGCGCGATGTTCTACCGCCTGACCGGCCCGCTGGTGCCGTCGTTCCTGGTGAACCAGTTTGTCTACCTGGAGCCGATGGATGGCAGCCTGCCGCTTTACGCACAGGTCAAGGAAATCAACGGCAAGACCGCCCTGCTGCAAACGCTGAAGGATTACACCCACAACAAGAACAACGTGTGGAGTGTGGTGGCGCGCAACCGCGAGCAGAACTTCGCGCTGAACCTGCTGATGAGCCCGGACGTCGACTTCGTGACGTTGCTCGGCCAGGCCGGCACCGGCAAGACGCTGCTGGCACTGGCGTCGGGCCTGGAGCAGGTGCTGGACCAGAAGCTCTACAACGAGATCATCGTCACGCGCGCCACCGTGCCCGTGGGCGAGGATATCGGCTTTCTGCCGGGTACCGAGGAAGAGAAGATGCAGCCGTGGATGGGTGCATTCGACGACAACCTCGAAGTGCTGCAGAAGAGCGATGACAGTGCTGGTGAGTGGGGCCGTGCCGCCACGCAAGAGCTGATCCGCTCGCGCATCAAGGTCAAGAGCATGAACTTCATGCGTGGCCGCACGTTCGTCAACAAGTTCGTGATCATCGACGAGGCGCAGAACCTGACGCCGAAGCAGATGAAGACGCTGGTCACGCGCGCCGGCCCCGGCACCAAGATCGTCTGCCTGGGCAACATCGCACAGATCGACACGCCGTACCTGACCGAAGGTTCGTCGGGGTTGACCTATGTGGTGGATCGCTTCAAGGGCTGGAGTCACAGCGGACACGTGACGCTGGCCCGCGGCGAGCGCTCGCGTCTGGCCGATCACGCGGCAGACGTACTGTAAAGCGGCAAGCACTGAAACCTGGCAGTACCACGGGCCGGCCTGACCAAGGCCGGCCCGTGGCCGCATCGCGTAGTGTGGCGCAACCCACGGCGTCGGCGTTTGGCCGACAGCCAGCGTCGCACGGCCCGGCTATGATGACCGGGTGTTCATGTCGATACGGAGGCGTCGATGAACAGGCAGCAGTCATTCAGCAGATATCTGTCCAGCAGCAGGACACTATTTTCCCAAAGCACACGCTCCACACGGCGCAAGCGCGTCGTCGTGGCCGCGCTGATCGGCGCGACGGTGATCGTGGCGGCAGCCCTGCAACCGGCCAAGGCGGCGGCCGACGAATTGGTGATCCGCACGATGGGCCCGGTCAGCTACGTCTGCGGCGGCATTGCCGAGGACGAGCGTGCGAGGCTGGCGGAGCAGGAAAAGAACTTCAATATGGCGATCCTGTTCACACGGGGCGCCGATGGCGAGTTCCTGGCCGACGTTGATGTAAAACTGACACGCGACGGCCAGAATGTCGCCGATTTCCGCGCAGGCGGCCCTCGTTGCCTCATACGTGCTCCAGAAGGCAGCTACAATATCGAGGCCAGTTACAAGGGTCAGTCCAAGTCCATCAAGATCAGTACCGGTACGCGTAACGCGCAGTTACGCTGGTAGTTTTCCCCTGGCAATTCAATTCCCTCCTGTTAATGGAGGGACGAGAAACAGCGAGATGGGACGGACGCCTGACCCGGCAACCTAACGACAAGAAGGATGCCGCAGCGCCCGCTATTCCCTCCGCTCTCGACGCGGATTCCGCCTCGTCTTGCCCTGACCGCATTGTGCGCGAGCGCCCTGCTGCTGGCTGCCTGCGCCGGCGGACCTCCGGCACGCCACACTTCGTCGCTGCCCCGCACGCCGGGCAAGCCGATGATCGATCCAAGCGCCGGACTGGAAGAGATCTCCATCCAGGCCATGTCGCTGGTGGGCACGCCTTACCGCTACGGCGGCAACACCCCGGATTCCGGCTTCGATTGCAGCGGACTGGTGCGCTACGTCGTGTCACGCGCGGCCAACGTCAATCTGCCGCGCACCACCGATCAGATGGGCCAACGTGGCGTCTCGCTCGACCGCAGCGAGGTGGCATCGGGCGACCTGGTGTTCTTCAATACCACCGGCCGCGCCAACTCCCATGTCGGCATCTACGTGGGACAGAACCGCTTTGTCCATGCCCCGGCCACCGGCGGCACGGTGCG
>DAIOET010000672.1:0-2272 GCA_036746135.1 Cupriavidus sp. | reverse complement strand
TGCGCTTGAGCGTCTGCAGGAACATGCGCGTGTAGATCATGTTGAAGCCGCTCGATAGCGCGGCGCCGCCGGCTGCCAGATCGACCGGTGCGGAGATGGCCGCGGCCGCGCGCAGAAAGCCGGCTTCGCGGCCGTCCTCGCCCAGAAAGCGCAGCAGTGCATTGCCTCCCAGCGAAATACCCACCGCCAGCATCGGCCGGTTTGGCGTGACCGCGTGCACGTCGTCACGCAAACGCCGCAGCACCCAGCGGATCTCGGCGGAATCGCCCGAATGATAGAAGCGGGGCGCCTGGTTCAGTTCGCCCGAGCAGCCGCGGAAATGCGGTATCACCCCCTGCCATCCACGCTCGCGGAGCGCGGCCATCAGCGTCTGCGCGTAGTGGCTGCCGGAATCGCCTTCCAGGCCGTGGAACATCACCACTAGCGGCGTGTCGGGCGCGGCCGCGTGCGTGGTCCAGTCGAGGTCGATGAAGTCGCCGTCGGGTGTATCCCAGCGCTCGCGCCGGAAGCCGATGCGACGATGCCGCGTGAAGCGGGCCGGCAGAATCGTCTGCGCGTGGCCGCCGCGCAACCACCACGGTGTCTGGAATGCGTCGCCGAACGGCATGGCCCGCATGGCCGTCAATGCAGGGCCTGTCCCGGCGCGGCGGCCACGGCGGCCACCTGCACCGCGTTGGCCGGACTGCAGTGGATATGGGCCAGGCGCCAGCCTTCGTGGTTCTGCATCAGCACGTAGGTGGTGTGCACGAACAGGTCGGCTTCCACGCGGCCTTCGCCAAAGCGCAGGGCTTCGGTGACGTCGAAGATCGACACGCCAAGCGATGAGTGGCTGCTGGTCTCGATGGCATCGATCAGCACCGGTTGCTCTTCGAGCAACTGCACAAAGGCCTGGCGCAGATTTTCATGGCCGATCAGGCGCTGGCCATCGGGCATGACGCACGTGATCGAGTCTTCGTCCAGCCAGAGCCGCAGCGCGCCATCGGCGTCGCGCAGCTTCATGGCTTCACGGAAGGCATCGACGATGTCTTCGGCGGAATCGAACAGACGGGCGAAACGGGGCATGTTGGTTGGGTCAGGGACGGTGCAGGAGCTTGCGCAACTCGACGAACACCATTTCGGGTTCGATCTCCTTCAGGCAGCGCAGGTGGCCGAGCGGGCACTCGCGCTTGAAGCAGGGGCTGCACTCGAGTTGAAGCCACATGATACTCGCTGCCTGTGACAGCGGGGGCGTATGGCGCGGGTCACTGGAACCATAGACGGCCACCTGGGGCCGGTTCAGTGCGGCGGTCACGTGCATCAGGCCGGAATCGTTGCAAACCGCGGCCTCGGAGAGCGCCAGCAGGTCCACGGCATCGTCGAGCGATGTCTGGCCGCACAGGTTACGTACGAACGGCGCGCCCTTGACGATTTCGTCGGCGATTTCGGCGTCCTTGGCCGAGCCCAGCGTGACGATCTGCGCGTACGGATACGAGCGGCGCAGCATCTGCGCCAGCGCGGCGAAGTGGGCCGCCGGCCAGCGCTTGGCCGGGCCGAACTCCGCGCCGGGGCAGAACGCGATCACGCGCGTGCCCGGGGCGATGCCGAACCGGTCTGCCGTGGCAGCCATGCGGGCCGGGTCCACCTTGAGCTGCGGGTCGGGAATCGATTCCGGCAGCCTGGCACCCGGCTTGAGCGCCAGGCGCGCGTAGTGCTCCACCATCGGCGGGCGGTTGTCGCGCGGCGGGTTCTTGTGGCGGATGTTGAGCATGCCAAAGCGCGCTTCGCCGCGATAGCCGATCCGCAGCGGAATGCCGGCCAGGAACGGAATCAGCGACGATTTCAGCGAATTCGGCAGCACATAGGCCACGTCGTAGCCTTCGTGCTTGAGCTGTTGCGCGAACATCAGCCGCGCGCTCAACTGCAGCTTGCCGTGCGCGAGGTCGCTCGGGAATACCTTGCTGATTTCCGGCATGCGAGCCAGCACTGGCGCCACCCATTTGGGTGCCAGCGCATCGATGACCAGGCGCGGATGGCGTGCCTTCAGCATGGCAAAGAGCGGTTGCGCCATCAAGGCGTCGCCGATCCAGTTCGGAGCGATAACGAGGGCTTTTCTCATGGGGTGGGTAGTACGCGGCCCTTTTCTTTTTTGTAGTGCCCGGGCATGTCAACGCCCCGGGGCGCGTTTGCGGCCCGGGGCGTCGGTTCGAAACAGAGGCTGATGGCGCGGGTCAGTGGTGGCCCTTCAGCACGGTGCCCGGCTTGAGCTTGTACACGGTGCCGCAGTACGGGCACT
>DAIOET010000671.1:0-2284 GCA_036746135.1 Cupriavidus sp. | reverse complement strand
ACATGAACGAGGCGCAGCTCGCCTTCTTCAAGAATCGCCTTGAGCAGCTTCGCGATGAAATCCTCAAGAATGCGGACCAGACCACGGAACATCTGCGCGAAACGGTCATCGTGCCGGACCCGGCTGACCGCGCGACGATCGAGGAAGAACACGCCCTGGAACTGCGCACGCGCGACCGTGAGCGCAAGCTGCTGAAGAAGGTCGAGCAATCGCTGCAGCGTATCGAGTCTGGCGACTACGGCTGGTGCGAAGAAACCGGCGAGCCGATTGGCGTGCCGCGCCTGCTGGCCCGCCCCACGGCCACGCTGTCGCTCGAAGCCCAGCAGCGCCGCGAACTGCGCCAGAAGCTGTTCGGCGACTGATCGTCCGCGATCGACGTCGCACACGGCAGGCCCGACGCCCAAGCGGCCCGGTATACCGGGCCGCTTTGCATTTCTGGTGACGTAATTGCCTTTGTGGCGTCATGGCTACGGCACTACCATTGCGAAAGGCCGGCGCGCTGTTGCCGCCGCCAGCTTTCTGTTACAGTCGCAACTTTGTTGCAATAACCACCGTCTTCCATCATGGCCGCTCGCCTGCCCGTCACCGTGCTATCCGGATTCACCGGCGCCGGAAAGACCACTGTGCTGCATCAGCTGATGTCGCAGCCTGGCGCGCGCGTGGCGGTGGTCGACAGCCGTGCCGACCTGCTGGCCGAAGTAGACCGGCTGGCCCAGACCGGCCAGTACGACTTCGCGGTGATCGAGGCCGATCCGACCGACGAGCCGCTGGGTATCGCCGAAGGCTTTGCATTCGAAGACGCGCACGGCGAACAGGCGCCCGGCGTGGCACATCTGGACACGCTTGTGACCGTGGTCGATGCCAGCCGCTTCCTGAAAGATTTTCACGACGCGGACTTCCTGTCGGCGCGCGGCCTGGCCGCTCACGATGAGGACGACCGCACCGTAGTGGACGTGCTGATCGAGCAGATCGAAGTCTGCGACGCCCTGGTCATCAACAAGATCGACCTCGTCGACGCCGGCCAGCTGGGCCGCCTGCATGTCGTGCTGCGCGCGCTCAATCCGCGCGCCACCGTCATCGACGCCAGCCACGGCAACGTTCACGCCGCACAGATTCTCGGCACGGGCCGCTTCGACATGGAAGCCACCCCGAACGCGGCCGGATGGCAGGCTGCGCTGCAAGGCGACGCCGTGCCCGATGCCGCTGGCATCGCCACGCTGGTCTATCGCCGCCGCCGCCCGTTTCATCCGCAACGCTTTGCCGACCTGATTCACACCGAATGGATGCGCGAGCACGGCGACGTGCTGCGCTCAAAGGGCCTGTTCTGGCTGGCCAGCCGCATGGACATTGCCGGCGACTGGAGCCAGGCCGGCGGCGTATGCCGCCCCGGCGCGGCCGGCGCATGGTGGGCCGCAATCGACGCCGAAGAATGGCCGGCCGAAGGCCTGGCCCGCGCTGCGATTGAAGCCGATCTGCTCGAAGACGGCCTGCCCGCCGAGTACGGCGACCGCCGCCAGGAACTGGTGCTGATCGGCGCGGACCTGGACGTGCCCGAGCTGGAAGCGCGCCTCGATGCCTGCCTGCTGACCGACGCGGAAATGGCGGCCGGCCCCGAAGCCTGGGCGGCCTACCCCGATCCGTTCCCGGACTGGGGCGACGCATTCGACGACGAACACGACCACGCGCACGATCACGATCACGATCACGATCACGGCGACGATCCGTGCGATTGCGGACATGCGCACTGAATTCCCGCTCCTGTCCCGCTGGCGCGCGCGCGGCATCGGCCTATGGCCGGCGCTGTGGCTCGTGGCCTGTCTGCTGCTGGCGCAGCATGCGGGTCTGGTGCACCGCGTGCTGCACGGCGGACTTTCGAGCGTCGCGGCATCCGCGATCTCCATCGAATCCACGGAATCCGACGCCGGCCACGGCGAACCGTTTTCCCTGAAACTCGGCCTCCACTCGTGCGTGCTGTTCGATGGCGCGACGTTGGCCGACACGGACACCGGCGGCTTCACGCTGCCGTCGCTCGCCTTCGGCAAGCCGGTCAAGCCGGCCAGCCTGGCGTACCGCTGGCCCGACCTGCCATCGGCGCGCCCCTTCCATTCCCGCGCGCCCCCGGCCGCATTCGCATTCGCCTGACGACAGCCGGACGCGTGGACTCATGCCACGCGCCCGCGCACGCCTGACACGGGCGCGCCGCGCGTTGACGTGGCTGCGCTCGCCCAAACCGAATTCGAATCGCGAGCCATGTACTCGAACTCCAACCGTACTCTGGTGGTGC
>DAIOET010000670.1:0-2298 GCA_036746135.1 Cupriavidus sp. | reverse complement strand
GCCTGGAATTTCTCGCGCGTGTCCACGGTGCCGAAGATCTTGGCCCAGACTTCCTTCGACGCCTGCATCTTGCGCGCCATCTTGCTGGTCCAGTTGTGCGGCACGTGGCAGTCCGAGCATTTGGCGCGCACGCCACTGCGGTTGGTGAAGTGGATCGTGCCCTGCAGTTCCTGGTAGACGTTGTCGCGCATCTCGTGGCAACCCGTGCAGAACTGCTCGGTGTTGGTCAACTCCAGCGCGGTGTTGAATGCGCCCCAGAACAGCACGCCCGCGATGAAGCCGCCCACGGTCAGGAAGCCCAGGCTGAAATACGTGCTGGGCCGGTTGATCGTGCGCCAGTATCGCTTGATGAGATCCCAGAGTCTGCCCGTCATCGCTTGCCCCGATCGATCCGGCTATTTTGTACTGGTGGCGCCAGCCTTGGCACTGCCGCCCTTGGCGCCTTTGTCCCCACCGGAGCGCTTGAGCATCGTCTCGACATCGACGAAGGAGTTGCCCACCAGCGGTTTGGCATCGGCTTGCGGCACGTGGCACTGCGTACAGAAGTAGCGCCGTGGCGACACCTCGGCCAGCACGTTGTTATCGCGGTCCATGTAGTGCGTGATGCTGACCGGGATGGCACCGGTTTCCTCGGTGCGCGTGCGGGCGTGACAGAACATGCAGCGGTTGAAGTCCTTGTCCAGCTGATACCCGTCGATCTTGTGCGGAATCGTGGGCGGCTGCATCGTGTAGTTGCGCGTGCGGCGAATGTCCTTGTTTTCGGTCGGATACAGCAGCGGCGCTTTCGTTTCATCGGCCACCGGCGTGGGGCCGCGCATGGAATCGACCAGCCCCTGCGCGCCGGCCGGCGGCACCAGCAGCGTGAACACCGCTATCAGGACCCAGGCGCTGAACGCCAGCAAGGCTGTCCAGGATCGGCTCGCTTTCATGGCGTCTCCTTCATGGCGTCTGCTTATACCTTGACGATCTTGACCGCGCACTTCTTGAAGTCGGTCTGCAGTGAGATCGGGCAAGTGGCGTCCAGCGTGACCTTGTTGATCAACTGGCTGGCGTCGAACCACGGCACAAAGACCAGACCACGCGGCGGTGTATCGCGTCCGCGCGTTTCGATCCGCGTGCGCATGCGTCCGCGCCGCGATACCACTTCGACTTCCACTCCGCGTCGAAGCCCCATCGCCTTCGCGTCTTCCGGATGCATGAAGCAGACCGCATTGGGGAAGGCGCGGTAGAGTTCGGGCACGCGGCGTGTCATCGATCCCGAATGCCAGTGTTCGAGCACGCGGCCGGTGGCCAGCCAGAACGGATACTCCTTGTCCGGCGACTCGGCTGGCGGCTCGTAGGGCAGGGCGAAAATCACGGCCTTGCCATCGGGGTTGCCGTAGAACTGGAATCCCGTGCCGGCCTTCACATAGGGGTCGCTCCCCTCGCGATAGCGCCACAGTGTTTCCTTGCCATTGACCACGGGCCAGCGCAGGCCGCGCACCTCGTGATAGGTGTCGAACGGCGCGAGGTCGTGCCCGTGGCCACGGCCAAAGGTCGCGTATTCCTCGAACAGTCCCTTCTGCACGTAGAAGCCGAACGCCTTGGACTCGGCGTTGTGGTATTCGGCGTTGACTTCCTTGACCGGGAACTTATCGACGTTGCCGTTGTGATACAGCACGTCGAACAGCGTCTTGCCACGCACCTCGGGCTTCTTTGCGATCAGCTCGGCCGGCCAGACGTCTTCCACCTTGAAGCGCTTGGAGAACTCCATCAGCTGCCACAGATCGGAGCGTGCCTCGCCCGGGGCATCGACAAGCTGATGCCAGAACTGGGTACGGCGCTCGGCATTGCCGTAGGCGCCTTCCTTTTCCACCCACATGGCGCTGGGCAGGATCAGATCGGCGGACAGCGCCGTCACCGTGGGATAGACGTCGGATACGACAATGAAATTGTCCGGGTTGCGATAGCCAGGCAGGCCCTCCTGCATCATGTTGGCGGCGGCCTGAATATTGTTGTTGACCTGCACCCAGTACGCGTTGAGCTTGCTGTCCTTGAGCATGCGGTTCTGCAGCACCGCGTGGTAGCCGGGCTTGTCCGGGATCGTGCCGGCCGGCAGCTTCCAGATGCGTTCGGCCTCTTCGCGGTGCTTGGGATTGGTGACCACCATGTCGGCCGGCAGCCTGTGGGAAAACGTGCCCACCTCGCGCGCCGTGCCGCAGGCCGAAGGCTGGCCGGTCAGCGAGAACGGACTGTTGCCCGGTGTGGCGATCTTTCCGGTCAGCAGGTGCACGTTGTAGACCATGTTGTTGACCCACG
>DAIOET010000669.1:0-2305 GCA_036746135.1 Cupriavidus sp. | reverse complement strand
CGAGTTCCGACAGGTCGCCGCACATCAGCGTCAGATGGTGTTTCTCGTCGATGCCACGCAAACGGCGCAGCCGTTCCACGGCGGACTTGTCGTCGAGCTGGCAGGCCAGTGCATAGCTGGAATCGGTGGGCAGCGCGATCAGGCCGCCCTTCTGCACGATCTGCGCGGCCTGCTTGATCAGCCGCGCCTGCGGGTTGTCGGGATGGATCTCGAAGTACTGGGACATGGCGGACGCGGATTGTCTGGGGCGATCAGCTTACCAGTCGTGCCAGACCGGTGTGACGTCCGATGGCAACGGCGGCAGCGTGCCGATCTCCACGCGGCCTTCGCCAGGACCGTGGAAATCCGATCCGCGCGATGCCAGCAGGCCATAGCGGCGCGCCACGTCGGCGTAGCGGCGAAACTGGTCGGGCGTGTGGCTGCCGGTCACAACCTCGACGGCCTGCCCGCCCAGTTGTGTGAAGTCGTCGAACAGCGCGTCGTGCTGGATCGGGGTGTAGTTGTAGCGCCCCGGATGCGCCATCACGGCGATACCGCCGGCGCCACGAATCCAGCCCACGGCTTCCGCCAGGGACGACCAGCGGTGCGGCACGAAACCGGGCCGGCCTTCGGAAAGATATTCGCTGAAAACATCGCCGATGGTCTTGCAGCGGCCTTCGTCCACCAGCCAGCGCGCAAAGTGGGTGCGCGAAATCAGATCGGGATTGCCCACGTAGCGCAGCGCGCCTTCGTAAGCGCCGGTGATGCCGATCTTCTCCAGGGCCACGCCGATGTCCTGCGCGCGGCGGGCGCGGCCGTCGCGCGTTTTCGCCAGCCCGTCGATCAGGTCCGGGTTGAACGGATCGATCTGCAGGCCGACGATATGGACGGTCTGCCCGGCCCATGTCACCGAGATCTCGACACCGGGCACGTAACGCATGCCCATCGCCTCGGCGGCGGCACGGGCCTCGGCCTGGCCGCCAACCTCGTCATGATCGGTCAGGGCCCAGAACGCCACGCCACCGGCGTGCGCACGCGCGGCCACCTCGGTCGGCGACAGCATCCCGTCGGACACGGTGGAATGGCAGTGCAGATCGGCGTTGATGGCATGGGCGTTTTGCATGGGTGCCATTCTACTCCTGGCAGGGTTTTTTAGCCCTGCCGGCAGAGGTGGCGTGTCCGGATTGCGGTGCCACGCAAGGTATGATGGGGCCTGTTTCCACCGCAGTTTTCCGCCTTTTCCCATGTCCTCCACGCCCAGCTCCGCCGCCATCCCGACCTCGGAAACCATCCAGACCGATGTGCTGATCGTCGGCGCCGGCCCCGTGGGGCTGTTCGCGGCGTTCCAGGCAGGCGTGCTGGGACTCAAATGCGAGCTGATCGACGTGCTCGATCGTGCCGGCGGCCAATGCACCGAGCTGTACCCCGAGAAGCCGATCTACGACATCCCCGCCGTGCCTGGCTGCCTGGCCCAGGAACTCGTGGATCGCCTGCTTGAGCAATGCGCGCCGTTCGCGTTTCCGATGCACTTTGGCCAGCGCGCCCAGTCCGTCAACGACGTCACCAGTGCCGACGGCCATCCGCGCGTGCTGGTGACCACCGACGGCGGCAAGCGGTTCGACGTGGCCGCCGTGCTGATCTGCGCCGGCGCTGGCGCCTTCGCGCCGCAGCGCGTGTCGCTGCCCGAGGCCGCCGCACTGGAAGACCGCCACGTGCACTACGCCGTGCGCGACATGTCGCGCTTTGCCGGCAAGCGCGTGATCGTGGCAGGTGGCGGCGACTCGGCGCTGGACTGGGCATTGGCCCTGCGCAAAGTGGCGGCGCGCGTCACGCTGCTGCACCGGCGCGAGGGCTTTCGCGCGGCGGACCACACGGTGGGCGCCATGCGTGCGGCCGTGGACGCCGGTGAGATGGATTTCGTGGTCGGCATGCTCGGCAGCCTGCAGGCCGATGATTCGGGCGCCCTCACCCACGCCGGCATCAAGACACGCGACGGCGATCGTACGGTCGAGGCCGACGAGCTTGTGGCGCTGTACGGCCTGGTTTCGGAGCCGGGTCCGATTGCCCAGTGGGACCTGGACATGCGCGCGGGCCGCATCCAGATCGACGACACCACTACCTACGAGACATCGCGCCGAGGCATCTTCGCCGCCGGTGACATCGCGGTCTATCCCAACAAGCAGAAGCTGATCCTTTCCGGCTTCCACGAGGCCGCGCTGGCCCTGCGCAAGGCTTACCACTACGCATTCCCCGAAAAGGCGCTGGTACACGTGCACACCAGCAACAACGCCGCGCTGAAGGAAAAGCTCACGCACGCGTGAGCGTT
>DAIOET010000668.1:0-2311 GCA_036746135.1 Cupriavidus sp. | reverse complement strand
ACCGACAGTTGCAGGTCGGTGCCCGGCAGCGACGGCGACTGGCCGATCACGCCGGCCGCCACCTGCACGTTCTGCTCGCGGATGGCGCGCACCACGTCGGACGCGGCCAGGCCACGCTCGGCGATCTTCTCCGGGTTCACCCAGACACGCATCGAGTAGTCGCCCGAGCCAAACATCTGCACCTGACCCACGCCCTGGATCCGCGCCAGGCGGTCCTTCACGTTGATCAGCGCGTAGTTGCGCAGGTACGTCATGTCGTAGCGGTCGTTCGGCGACACCAGGTGGACCACCATCGTCAGGTCAGGCGAGCTCTTGACCGTGGTGATACCGAGCCGGCGCACGTCCTCCGGCAGGCGCGGCTCGGCCTGCGAGACGCGGTTCTGCACGAGCTGCTGGGCCTTGTCCGGGTCCGTGCCGAGCTTGAAGGTCACCGTCAGCGTCAGGTTGCCGTCGCTGTTGGCCTGCGAGTTCATGTAGAGCATGTCCTCGACGCCGTTGATCTGTTCTTCCAGCGGCGTGGCCACGGTCTCGGCGATCACCTTCGGGTTGGCGCCAGGAAACTGCGCGCGCACAACCACCGACGGCGGTACCACTTCCGGGTACTCCGAGATCGGTAACTTGAACATCGAGATGGCGCCGATCAGGAAGATCAGCACCGACAGCACGCCCGCGAAAATCGGGCGATCGATAAAGAATTTCGAGAGATTCATCTTGGTCTCGGCGAAAGCAGTCCCCCTGGCCGTCCGCTCGCAGAGCGGACGCCATGTACAACTTCAGGGGGAAATTTCAGTTCGGTGTGTCTGGGCGGCGACGCTCAGCTCACCTTGGCCTTGTCGGCTTTACCCTCTTCCGCGGCCTGCTTGCGGTCGGGGGTGTTGCCGCGCGGCTCAAGCTCGCTGCGATAGGCCATTGCCACCGCCTTCGGTGCCACGGTGTCGCCGGGGCGCACACGCATCAGGCCGTTCACGACGATGTTCTCGCCCGGCTGCAGGCCCTTGCGGATGACGCGCAGTCCTTCGTACGTCGGTCCGAGTTCAACTTCGCGGTACACGAGCTTGTTGGCCTTGTCGACCACGAGCACGAACTTCTTGCCCTGGTCCGTGCCAATGGCGCGGTCGTTGACCAGCACGGCCGGATGCGGCAAACCGCCACCGAGCTTGACCTTGGCGTACAGACCCGGCAGCAGGCGGCCATCCTCGTTGTCGAACACGGCACGCACGCGGATGGTGCCGCTGCGCGTATCGAGCCGGTTGTCGATCGAGTGGATCTTGCCCTTGTGCGGGTTGCCGTCTTCGTTGGCCAGGCCCAGGAACACCGGCAGGTCATTCTTGCCACCGCCAGCGCCCGGCGCCGTGTAGCGCAGGTAGCTCTGCTCGTCGACGTCGAAGCTTGCGTACACCGGCGAGACCGATACCACCGACGTCAGCGGCGGCGAAGCCGCGCCCGCTGCCACGAGGTTGCCCACGGTGATTTCCGCACGCGATACCTTGCCCGCCACCGGTGCGACGATGCGCGTGTAGCTCAGGTTCAGCTTCGCCACTTCCAGCGCGGCTTGCGCACCGCGCACATCCGCCGACAACTCGCTGGCGGCGTTGATGCGTTCGTCGAACTCGCGGCGCGAAATCGCGTTGTCGTCCAGCAGGCGTTGCGCGCGGGCCTTCTCGGTCTGTGCATGCGAGGCACGTACCTGTGCCGCGGCCAGCGCCGCTTCGGCGCGGGCCACTTCAGCAGCGTACGGGCGCGGATCGATCGTGAACAGCGGATCGCCCTTCTTCACGATCGAACCTTCGCGGAAATGCACCGTTTCGATGGTGCCGGAAACGCGCGGACGGATTTCCACGCGGTCCACGGCTTCGATGCGGCCCGAGAACTCATCCCATTCGGTGATGGTCTGACCAACCGCCGCCGAAACTTCCACTGCCGGTGCCGGCGGCGGGGTGTTGGCCTGTGCTTCCCCGCCGTGCCAGGGTTGCAGTACCGAGGTTGCCACGCCCGCCCCAAGAATTGCCACGATGGCAAAGGCGATCAGCGTGCGTCGAGACTTGTAATTCATCTTTCTTCACTCCGTGTTTTCGTCGGGTTTCTTCAACTGGAAAAGCAAAACTCTGGGCCGAACGCCTCCCGCCGGCTCCAATGGGCCGGAAAAACGGGAACAACAAGGGGTCCTCCGTCCCGAATGGACGGAAGCAAAGCCACTACAGGGGTGCCAGCCTCAAAGGGCGCTGGCGGGAGAATCCGGCACCGTCACAGCAATCACGGTACCGGCCGGCGTTCGGACCGGATTACGAGGCGTCGTCAGCCTTGGCGAAAC
>DAIOET010000667.1:0-2312 GCA_036746135.1 Cupriavidus sp. | reverse complement strand
GCGCGCCACTACACGAGCCGTGGCATCCCGACCGTGCTGTACGGCGCCGGCCCGCGCACGCTGATGGAAGCGCGCGGCCACAACTCCGATGAAAACCTGCGCCTGAACGATCTGAACCGTGCCACGAAGGTGGTGGCGCTGGCGCTGTCGGACCTGATGGGCTGAACCATCGGGCACGGTATCGAACCCTGTAGTACCCCCTTGTTGTGATGATGGCCCGCTGGCAGTTGCCGGCGGGCCTTTTTTCATTCCGCGCGCATCGGTTCGGTATCGCCATCCACGGGTACCGCAAGGCTGACCAGCCAGCGCCGTACGATCTGCTCCTCGGCCGGCGTCAGTCCGGCGCGCAGATCCTTGTCCACCTCGTTTGCGCGCACCTTGCACTGGGCCAGCAGCGCCTTGCCGCCTTCGGTCAGCGCAATGGTCTGGATGCGGCCATGCACCGGATGCGGCTGGCGTTCGATGGCTTCCATTTTTTCGAGGTTGCCCATGATCACGCTGACCGTCTGCGGCGTCAGCATCGCCAGCCGCGCGACGTCGGCGCCGGAAATGCCCGGATACGCGCCAAGCATCGTCAGCACGAAAAACTGCGGAAGCGTGACGCCAAGGTCCGCAAGCGTGCGTTCCATCCGCAACCGATTGGCCGCGCTGGCCTGCCGCAGCAGGTAGGCCAGGTAGCCGCTTTCGCCACGCTTGCCTTCGCCAGGCGCCGGGATCTCCACAGCCGGAGGCGTTTCGCGCGTCTTTCTCCCTTTTGGAGCAGGGGTCTTTGCCATATTGTCAGAGTTCTTACATTAATCTTCGAACTCTGACATCTTACCGCAAGGAGCGCACGATGGATTTTCAGTCTTTCACGCAGGCAGCCCCCGATGTGTACGCATCGCTGGGCGGCGTCAGCAAGGCAGTGACGGCTTCCGGTCTGGACAAGGCACTGACCGAACTGGTCAAGCTGCGTGTCTCGCAGATCAACGGCTGCGCCTTCTGCCTGCAGTTCCACCTGAACATCGCGCGCAAGCTTGATATCGATCCGCGCAAGTTCGACCTGCTGGCCGGCTGGCGCGATGCGGGCATCTATTCCGACCGCGAAGCAGCGGCGCTGGGATGGGCCGAGTCGCTGACATCGCTGACCGATCCCGCCGCGCGCGACGCCGCGCTTGCGCAGGCGCGCACCGTGTTCGACGAAAAGGAACTGGTGAACCTGGCCGCCACGATTGCGTCGATCCACGCATGGAACCGCATCGCAGTCGGCCTGCACTTTCCGCCGCCGCCGGCCGAAGCAGCACGTGGGAGCCAGGCATGAGCGCGAACGCTATCGGGCAGATCCAGATCCGCCGGCTGGAAACGGCGGAAGAGGTGGCGGCAGCCTTCCCGCTGATGCACCAGCTGCGTCCGCATCTGACGGACGCGACCGAACTGGTCACGCGCTGGCGCCGGCAGATCGGCGACGGCTACCATCTGGCGGGGCTGTGGGATGAAGACAAGCTGGTGGCCCTGGCTGGTTATCGCTTTGCCGACAACCTGATCGTCGGGCACCACATGTATGTGGATGACCTGGTCACCGACGCCAACGCGCGCAGCGGTGGGTACGGGCGCCAACTGATGGACTGGCTCAAGGCCGAGACCGAAGCGGCCGGCTGCACGCAGCTCGTGCTCGATACGCCGCTGACCAATGTGCTCGGCCATCGCTTCTACTACCGCAACGGACTGCTGGCGCGGGCGCTGCGCTTCTACTTTCCGATCGACTGAACCGGCTCACCTATGGCAACCCTGCTTCATCTGAACGTCAGCCCGCGCGGCGAGACATCGACCAGCCGGCGCGCGGGCCAGCTGGTGCGCGAGCAACTGGCCGCGCACCACGGCGAACTGACCGTGATCGAACGCGATCTGGCCGCCAACCCGCTGCCGCCGATCGACGCGGCATTCACCCACGCCAACATGATGGTGGCGGCGAAGCGCCACGATGCGGACCCGGCCGCGCTGGCGCTGTCCGAAACGCTGATCGCGGAGCTGCAGGCCGCCGACATCGTGCTGATCACGACGCCCATGCATAACTTCACGGTGCCGGCCACGCTGAAGACCTGGATCGATCTCGTCGTCAGGCCGGAGCGCACGTTCGCCGGTACGCCGCAAGGCAAGCAAGGGCTGCTGCGCGACCGTCCGGTGCTGGCCGTGGTGTCCTGCGGCGGGCGGTTCTCGGACGATGCCGCGAGTCAGCGCGACTTCTTCACGCCGTATCTGACCTACGTGCTGGACACGATCGGTCTCAAGCGCGTCGAAGTCGTGCGCATGGAAAGCATGGCGCGCGGCGCCGA
>DAIOET010000666.1:0-2315 GCA_036746135.1 Cupriavidus sp. | reverse complement strand
GTGTTCATCGCCGAACGACTCGCCAACTATTTCCGGGCGCATGGTAATGTGCTGGTCAGACACCGCGAAATGGGCCCAGCCGGCTGACACGCGGGCTTGAAAGGGGCGGCCCCGGTGGCCCTCCCTGTCACTGGAGCGGCCAATCGCATGTCGACACCTCCCACCGACACCGCACCCATCGGCACCATCCTGGATGCGCTACCGCTGTTTCCCCTCAATACGGTCCTCTTTCCAGACGGGCGCCTGCCGCTGCGTGTGTTCGAAAAACGCTATGTCGACATGGTGCGCAACTGCATGCGCGATGGCGCGCCGTTCGGGGTCTGCCTGATCGCCAGCGGTGAAGAGGTCGCCCGCCCCGGCCAGGAAACCGTGCCCGAGGAGATCGGCTGCCTGGCGCAGATCGTCGACTGCAATATGGAGCAGCTGGGCGTGCTGCTGATCGAGACACGCGGGCGGCAACGCTTTCGCGCGCTGTCGCACGCGACACGTGACGACGGCCTGATGGTGGCCCAGGCCGAGGTGCTGCCGGCCGACATCATCGACTGCAAGTTGGAACTCTTGAGCGAATGCCTGGAGGCGCTGCGCCGGATCGTCGCGTCCGTCCACAGCGAACAGCCCGACAAGTCGAAGCTGCCCTTCGCGGAACCCTACCTTTGGGACGACCCGAGCTGGGTGGCCAACCGCCTGTGCGAGCTACTGCCCGTGCCGCTCAAGGCCAAGCAGATGCTGATGGCCTTGCCCGACGCCGGCATGCGCATCGAGATCGTGCACCGCTACATGCGCCAGCACCACATCGTCTGATCGCCGGCCCTACGGCAAACCGGGAAACGACTTCAGAAGAGTCCCATGCGCGCCTGGTCTTCCAGCAGGCGCCGCACCGGCGCGGGCGTTCCCAGGGCATCGAGGTCGTCCAGCGACAACCATCGCGTTTCGCCATTGGCGCGCGACGCCGCCTCATCCAGATCGACACGCACGGCGCGGATCAACAGACGGAAGTGCGTGAACACATGGGTCAACTCCCCGGCCAGATGCGCGCGCGTTGGCTGGCCGAATTGCCTGGCCAGCTCCAGCGCCGCATCTTCCGCGGCCTCGGCATCGAACGGCACAGTGTCCACCGCGATTTCGGGCAGGCTCCACAGCCCTCCCCAAATGCCGCTGCCAGGCCGCAGATTGACCAGAACGTCGCGCCCGTGACGGACGATCAGCATGACCGTGCTTCGCTCCGGAATCGCGGCGCGAGGTTTTGGTGTGGGCAGTAACGCCGTGAGGTTGTCCCTGCGCGCCACGCAGTCCGCCGCCAGCGGACACGCATCGGCATCACGCAGACAGGCCGGCTTGCCGCGCGAGCAGATCGTAGCGCCCAGGTCCATCAGTCCCTGCGTGTAGGCCACCATATCGTCGGCCTGCGTCGGCCCAGCGGGGGGGAGTGCCTGTTCGGCCAGCCCCCACATGCGGGTCTCGATGGCGCGTTCGCCGGGATAGCCGTGGATGCCAAACACGCGCGCGAATACGCGCTTGACGTTGCCATCGAGAATCGGTGAGCGCACGCCGGCGCTGAATGCCGCAATGGCCGCCGCGGTCGAGCGTCCGATACCGGGCAACGTGACGAGTACCGCCGGATCGGTCGGGAAAACGCCGTCGTGCTCTTCGATGACCGCCTTCGCACAGCGATGCAGATTTCGCGCCCGCGAGTAGTAGCCTAGCCCCGCCCACAACGCCATGACCTCGTCGGCCGGCGCGGCGGCCAGCGCCGCCACGGTAGGCAGCGCGGTCACAAAGCGCTGGAAGTACTCGATCACGGCCGCCACCTGCGTCTGCTGCAGCATGATCTCGGACAGCCAGATGCGGTACGGGTCGCGCGTGTTCTGCCACGGCAGGTCATGCCGGCCATGCCGGCGCTGCCACGTCACCACGCGCATGCCGAAATCGGACGGCACGGCGATGTTATCTGTGGGCGTGGGAGCTGCGGCAGGCTTGCGGGGCATTGCGGGATCTTGGAAAGAAAAAGCGCCGCTCTGAAGGCGGCGCCACATGATACCAATGATCGTTGGAAGACTACGCAGCGCGCGCTGACGACTCCACCGGCAGCTCCACCAGCTTGCGCGTGAACGACTCGATCTTTGTGCTGCGCTCGTCCAGGCCGTTCAGCACTTCCTCCAGCTCGGCGATACGGCTTTCCAGCGTGTCGGTGGCTTCGTGAATGCGCTCGATCGAATCCACGCGGCGGCGCAGCTGCTTCTGGTGCTCGCGCACCTGCGCCTCCAGCGGCGTCATCACCGACTTCAGCCAGATCTCGATATCGCGGTTCAGGTCGC
>DAIOET010000665.1:0-2315 GCA_036746135.1 Cupriavidus sp. | reverse complement strand
GGCATGGGCCGAATGATAGACGTGAATTAATTAGGATGCAAATGATTTCTTTGCGAACTAGTTCACGCCTGGTTTTCGCCACATGGCCCCAGGCTTTATGTCACCCCACCGTGGCTGGCGACGCTGCGCGGAGGTTCTCCAGCATGTCATCGACCATTTCCTGCAGGCCGAACTGCGGCTTCCAGCCCCAATCCTGGCGTGCCGCGCGGTCATCGATCGAATCGGGCCAGCCCTGGGCGATGGCCTGCCGGTAGTCGGGTTCATAACGAATCGTGAAACCCGGATCGCGCTTGCGAATCGCCTCGGCAATCTCCGCCGGGGTAAAGCTCATACCGGCCAGGTTGTAGCTGCCACGCTCGCGCACGGATTCGCGCGGCGCCTCCATCAACTCCAGCGTGGCGCGGATGGCATCGGGCATGTACATCATCGGCAGCCGTTCGTCTTCCTTCAGGAAACACGTATAGGCCTCGCCGCGCACGGCGTAATGGAAGATATCGACCGCGTAGTCCGTGGTACCGCCGCCGGGTGGCGTCTTGTGCGAGATCAGGCCCGGATAGCGCACGCTGCGCACATCGACGCCGTGATTCTCGAAGTACCAGCGGCACCAGCCCTCCCCGGCCTGCTTCGAAATGCCGTACACCGTGGTCGGCTCCATGACGGTCTTCTGCGGCGTGTCCACGCGCGGCGTGGTCGGGCCGAAGGCGGCGATCGAGCTGGGCCAGAACACTCGTTCGATGCCGTGATGCCGCGCCGCTTCCAGCACGTTCAGCAGGCCCGTCATGTTCAGGTTCCACGCCCACTGCGGCGCCTTTTCGCCCGTGGCGGACAGCGCGGCGGCAAGCAGGTAGATCTGGTTGATGCCATGCCGCTCGATGACGGTGGTCAGTTCGCCTCGATCGGTGACATTCAGCATTTCATGGGCGATATGCACATGGCGGCTGGTGGGCACCACATCGGACGTCACCACCTGTTCGCGGCCGTAACGCTCCGCCAGCGCCAGTGCCAGTTCGGAGCCGAGCTGGCCGTTGGCGCCGATGATCAGAATCTTCGGCACGGTGCTGTTGACTGCTGCGTTCATTGAATCAACCCCAACTCGCGGCCGGCCTTCGCAAAGGCGTCCAGCGCCTGTTGCAGCGTGCTTTCGTCATGGATCGCGCTCATCTGCACACGGATGCGCGCCTGCCCCTTCGGCACCACGGGATAAAAGAAGCCCACCACATAGACGCCCAGCTCCAGCAGGCGGTCGGCCAGCTTCTGCGCCTTTTCGGCGTCGTAGACCATGATCGGCACGATAGGATGGTCGCCCGGCTTGATGTCGAAGCCGAGTTTCACAATCCCCTCGCGGAAGAACCGGGTGTTGCGTTCGAGCTTGTCGCGCAATTCGGTACTGGCCTCAAGGAGGTCGAGCACCGCGATGCTGGCGCCCACGATGGCCGGCGCAACGGTATTCGAGAACAGGTATGGCCTGGAGCGCTGACGCAGCAGTTCGATCACTTCCTTGCGCCCCGTGGTGAAGCCACCCGACGCGCCGCCAAGCGCTTTGCCCAGCGTGCCGGTGATGATGTCGATTTTGCCGAACAGCCCGCGCGCTTCGTGCGTGCCACGGCCACGCGGCCCCATGAAGCCCGAGGCATGACACTCGTCGATGCCCAGCAGCGCGCCGTACTCGTCGCAGATCTTGCGCATCTCGTCCAGGCGCGCCACGGTGCCGTCCATCGAGAACACGCCATCGGTGAATACCAGCTTGAAGCGTGCGCCCTCGGCGTCGGCCTGCTTCAACTGCGCGCGCAGATCGTCCAGGTCGTTGTGCTTGTACCGATAGCGGCGTGCCTTGCACAAGCGGATGCCGTCGATGATCGACGCATGGTTCAGCTCATCGCTGATCACTGCGTCTTCCGGACCCAGCAGCGTCTCGAACAGTCCGCCGTTGGCATCGAATGCCGAACCGTAGAGGATGGTGTCCTCGGTGCCGAGGAAGCTGGCCAGCCGTCCTTCCAGCTCCTTGTGCAGGTCCTGCGTGCCGCAGATGAAACGCACCGACGACATGCCGTAGCCATGCGTACGCAGCGCCTCGTGCGCGGCTTCCATTACCTTGGGGTGCGACGACAGGCCAAGATAGTTGTTGGCGCACAGGTTGATGACTTCGCGCCCGTCCGCGGTGCGGATGGTAGCCCCCTGCGGCGTGGCGATAATGCGCTCGCGCTTGTACAGCCCCGCTTCGCGGATGGCATCAAGCTCCGCACGGATCGATGCATAAAACGCCTCGGCACTCGACATGGCCAGACTCCCGGTGGTAGTGTCTCGGATCGTTCGAT
>DAIOET010000664.1:0-2319 GCA_036746135.1 Cupriavidus sp. | reverse complement strand
TCGCCAACGCCACGCGCCGTGGCAATCGCGCTCGCCAGAAACCCGGCCGCCACGCCGATGGCCACCGGCACGTCCATGCCCATATGGCGCTGGCGCAAGGACCGCCACGCGCCAGCAAAGATGGGCCAGGCGGAATAGAGGACGACGGGGACGGTCAGTGCGAAGCTGGCCCAGCGCATCAACTGCAGCTGACCAGGATCGATCGTGGCTTCGTGGGTATATAGCGGCCACGCGTACATCATCACCTGCATCATGCCGAGCATGGCTACGGCCATGCGCATCAACAGGCTGCGACGTTCGCGGCGGTCCTGCTGGTCCGTGCGAGACACCTCGAACGGCCAGGCTTCATAGCCGATATCAGCCAGGCTCGATAGCAAATTCGCCACGCCTTGCGTGGCATCGCGCCAGCGCACGACGACGCGGCGGGTCGCCACATTGGCGACGACCGATTCCACGCCATCAAGCTGCCCCAGGTGCTGCTCGATCAGCCAGGCACAGGCGGCACAGCGGATGTTCTCGGGGGCCAGCGTCACCTCGGCGCGGCCATCGGCCAGTTCACGCACGAACTGGCGACGCAATTCCGGCGTGTCGTAGGCCGCCCACACCGGTTCCGCCTCACGCCGCGCATCGGCATCGATCGGACGCGCAAAGCGCGTGACATCGCCATACAGGTGACCAAAACCGGCGGCGTGCAGCGTCTGCGCAAGCGTCTGGCAGCCCCCGCAACAAAATGTGCGCGGATGGCCGTCAATTTGCGCGACGAACGGTGCGGCGCCCTTCAGCGGCTGGCCGCAATGAAAGCAATCACACGAGGAATCTGATGGGAACGACAAAGCCAGCCCAGACGAGGGGGCTGTGGAGGGAACGGCAGAAGCCAGGTTTGGCGCGAGGGGGGCAGTAGTTAGAGACGGCATGACGCGCTTTAATTACCCAGTGGATACTAGGTACCTCATGCGCCAGCCGCCTTGATACAAATCAAACTTGTGGAAACGATGTCAGAATCGTCCCCTGCAGATACCCGGCAAACAACAGATTGTGCCGGGATCCGTGACAAACGCGGTCGTCAGGTCAGCGATGTGTCCATGACGCGGCGTTCCGACTCCAGGTATTCGCGCGACTGCATCTCGATGATCCGCGACACGGTACGGTGGAATTCGTTGGCCATCTGGCCTTCCGTATAGAGCTCGTCGGCGGGCACCTCGGCCGACATCAGCAACTTCACCTTGTGATCGTAGAACACGTCGATCAGCCACGTGAAGCGGCGCGCCTCCGACGACATGCGCGGCGTCATCTTGGGCACATCGGAAAGAATCACGGTGTGGAATTGCGACGCGATCTCGAGATAGTCGTTCTGCGAGCGCGGACCGCCGCAAAGCGTGGCGAAATCGAACCAGACCACACCATTGGCCTTGCGCAGCGCCTTGATCTCGCGGTGTTCGATATGCAGGACGGGCGATTCGTCGGCCGTGCCGGCGATCGAAGTGAAGGCATCGCGCAGCGCCGCACTGGCCTCGTGGTCCAGCGGCGTGTGGTAAGCCTGCACCTGTTCCAGCGCACGCTTGCGGTAGTCGATACCGGCGTCGACATTCAGTACGTCGAGCTTGGTCTGCAGGAGGTTGATAGCCGGCAGCACGCGGTCCCGATGCAGGCCATCCGGATACAGCAGGTCCGGGCGATAGTTCGACGTCATCACGAACTGCACGCCGTTGTCGAACAATTGCTGCAGCAGGCGGTGCAGGATCATGGCATCGGCCACATCGCTGACGTGGAACTCGTCGAAGCAGATCAGGCGAAAGCGGCGCGCGATGCGTTTGGCCAGCTCGTCGAGCGGATCAGGGCGGCCGCGCAGCTCTTCGAGCTCGCGATGCACCTCGCGCATGAATTCGTGGAAGTGAAGCCGCGTCTTGCGCACCACGGGCACGCAGGAATAGAAGCTGTCCATCAGGAACGACTTGCCGCGCCCTACCCCGCCCCATAGATAGACGCCCTTGGGCACGTCGGGGTGCACCAGCAGCTTCTTCAGCGCGTTGTTGCGGCGGCTCTTGTACGCCACCCACTCGTCATAGCATTGCTGAAGCCGCGCCACGGCGCGCAATTGCGCCTCGTCGGACTGGTAGCCGCGCTGCTTGAGTTCGTGTTCGTAAAACTCGGTGACGTTCATGTCGGAAGCCTGGAAATACCGGGGTGCTTCAAGCGAAAACGGCGCGCCGCAGAATTCGCGGCGCGCCGGTGCTCACCAGGAGGTGAACGGCTATTACATGTTCAGCTGACGCTTGTCGACGGCCAGCGCGGCTTCGCGCATGACTTCCGACATCGACG
>DAIOET010000663.1:0-2321 GCA_036746135.1 Cupriavidus sp. | reverse complement strand
AATCATCCGCCTTCAGCGAGGCGCCGCCAATCAGCCCCCCGTCGATATCGGACATTGAAAACAGTTCGGCCGCATTGTCCGGCTTGACACTGCCGCCGTACAGAATGGCCATGCGCTGGGCTACCGCCGCATCCTTGCGAACCACCTGCGCGCGCAACGCCGCGTGCACGGCCTGAGCCTGCTCGCTGGTCGCCGTCTTACCAGTACCAATGGCCCAGACGGGCTCATAGGCCAGAACAATTTGACCAAGCTGTTCGATAGACAGCGCATCGAGCACCGCCTGCAGCTGACGCCCCACCACGGCTTCGGTCTGACCAGCCTCGCGCTCCGCCAGCGTTTCGCCAACGCAGACCACGGGGACGATACCCGACTCCAGCGCTCGCAGTGCCTTGGCGGCTACGATTGCATCGGTTTCGCCATGATAGGTGCGACGCTCGGAGTGACCCACCAGAACATATGCGCAGCCGAATTCAGCCAGCATCGGTGCGGCGACTTCACCAGTGAACGCGCCACGCGTCTCGGCGGAAGTATCCTGGGCACCCCAGGACACTTGGGATCCGGTGAGCTGCGACTGGCACTGGGCAAGGTAGGGAAACGGTGCGCAAACAGCCAGTTTCGCCTTGGCCGGCGCTGCCTTGATGGCTTCCAGCAGCGCAGCGTTGGCCGCCAGGCTGCCATGCATCTTCCAATTGCCGATGACCAGCTTTTGTCTCACAAGGGTCCCCTCTTGAATCAAACCGGCTATTGTAGCGTGGTCAAGGGGGTGCCGCCAGCGCACGGCGGACATTTGCGGACGGCCAGTGGCCGTCGGCCCACAATCGCACCCACTGCGATGCGATTGTGCAGGCCATGAGCAGCCTTACCAGGTCAACACGATCTTGCCGGTGTGCTCGCTCGATTCCATCAGACGGTGAGCATCCGCGGCCTGCGCCGCCGGGAACACCTTGTAGATGACGGGCTTGATCTTGCCCGCGGCCAGCAGCGGCCAGACGTTCTGGTGCAGCGCTTGCGCAATCGCGCCCTTGAACGATGCCGGACGCGGACGCAGCGTCGAACCCGTGACCGTGATACGCCTGCGCAGGATATCGCCGAGCGGAATCTCGGCCTTGCCGCCACCCAGCAGCGCAATGATGACGATACGGCCATCATCGGCGATGCACGACAGTTCGCGCGCCAGGTACGAGCCGGCCACCATGTCGAGAATCACATCGACGCCCTTGCCTTCCGTCAGCGCCTTCACTTCGGCCGCAAAATCCTGCGTCTTATAGTTGATCGCGCGATCGGCGCCAAGATCTTCGCAGGCCTTGCACTTGTCATCGCTGCCCGCGGTGACAAACACCTTGAAACCCATCGCCTTGGCAATCTGGATGGCCGTGGTGCCGATGCCGCTCGACCCGCCCTGAATCAGCAGCGTTTCCGCGGCACCGCGCGGACCCTTGCCCAACTGGCCGCGATCGAAGACGTTGCTCCACACCGTGAAGAACGTTTCCGGCAACGCCGCGGCCTCGATATCGCTCAGTCCTTCGGGCACCGGCAGGCATTGCTCGATCGGCGCGGTGCACAGCTCCGCGTAGCCACCACCCTGCACCAGCGCGCAGACACGGTCGCCCACCTTGAGGCCAAAACGGTTGGCAGAGTTCGACAGGTCGCCACCGACCACCACACCGGCCACTTCAAGGCCAGGCAGATCCGACGCGCCCGGCGGCACGGGATAGTTGCCGGTACGCTGGAACACATCGGGACGATTGATACCCGCGGCGGCCACGCGAATCAGGATTTCACCGGCCTTCGGCTCCGGATCGGGACGCTGCGTTTCCTGCAGGACTTCAGGGCCGCCGTATTCACGGATCTCGATGGCTTTCATGATGACTCCTCATTAATGTCGGGGACGCGTCGCGCGACGCGCATACACGTCGCGCGAATGGCGGATTGAAGACTGACCGGCAGTGTAAACAAAAAAGCGGCTGGACATCGCCAGCCGCTTTTATCGGTACTGCCTGTAGGGCTTCAGCTTATTGCTGCTGCTCCGGCGAGGCCGGTGCCGCTGCGTCGCCTTGCTGGACGATCGGGCTGATGCTGCCGCCCTCTTCCGCCAGCGCAGCCTTCAGCGACAGACGCAGACGACCCTTCTCGTCAGCCTGGATCAGCTTCACGCGAACCTGCTGGCCTTCCTTCAGCCAGTCCTTGATGTCCTTCACGCGCTCGTTGACGATCTCCGAGATATGCAGCAGACCGTCCTTGCCCGGCAGGATGTTCACGATGGCGCCGAAGTCCAGCAGCTTCAGCACGGTACCGGCGTAGATCTTGCCCACTTCGGCTTC
>DAIOET010000662.1:0-2336 GCA_036746135.1 Cupriavidus sp. | reverse complement strand
ACGTCGCTTGCCTCCCGCAAGGCTACTTCGAGCTGGTCCAGGGCGCCGCGCACCTGCTCGGCCAGCCGGGCACCGGCGCTGGTCGGGGTCATGGTCAGCCCGGTACGCTGGAAGAGCTTGGTGCCAAGGTTGTCTTCGAGCGCGCGGATGTGATGGCTGATGGCACTGTGGGTGAGTGCCAGCTCTTCGGCTGCGCGCGAGAAACTGCGGTGCCGCGCGGCGGCTTCGAGGGCGCGCAGTGCCTGGAGCGGGGGCAGGTGAGGGGGGCGCTTGGTGACCATGTCGGATTTGAGTGTCGTCAAATTCTACTCACAATTGTCGCAGGTATCTTTCGCTGGTCTTGCACCACACTGGTGATCACAATGCAGGGCATGAACACTTCCACCGCTCATCCCACGCATCCGTCCGCCGCCTTGCCGCAGCCGAACCATGCGTCGCCGGCCCGTTGGCGTGTGCTGGCGTTCTTCTCGCTCGGCTTTCTGGTGTCATACATCTTCCGAGGCGTGAACCTTGGCTTCGCGCCTTACCTGACGCGCGAACTGGGCCTGACCGCCGGCGACCTGGGCCTGCTTACCAGCTTCTACTTTCTCGGCTTTGCCTGCGCGCAATTGCCGGCGGGCATCCTGCTGGACCGTTTCGGACCCCGCCGCACGGAAGCTGCGCTGCTGATGCTGGCCGTGGCCGGCTCCCTCGTGTTCGCCTGGGCGCCGGGCATGGCTGGCCTGGCTGTCGGGCGTGCGATGATCGGCGTGGGTGTTTCGGTTTGTCTCGGTGCGGCGATCCAGGCACTGTCGATGTGGTTTCCGTTGTCGCGCATGCCCTTGCTGAACGGCCTGGTCATGGCCATCGGCGGACTGGGCGCCGTGGTGGTGGGTGCGCCGCTATCGTGGCTGCTGTCATGGACGGACTGGCGCACGCTCAGCGCGGGCCTGGCGGCCATCTCCTTTGGCATGGCCGTGCTGCTGTGGTTTGGTGTGCCCGATGTGAAGCGGGTCGGCAAGGAGAGCTTTGCCGAGCAACTGCGCGGTACACGGCTGATTTTGAGTAGCGAGCGTTTCTGGCGCGTGGTGCCGCTGACGTTGCTGAACCAGGGAATTTTCCTGGCCGTGCAGACGCTGTGGGTCAGCGCCTTCATGCGCGATGTGCAGGGCCTGTCTGCCCACGAAGGGGCGCGGCTGGTGTCGGTGATCGGCTTGGCGATGATGGCGGGCTGCGTCGGCGCCGGCTGGGCCGCACGCCACCTGGAGCGTCGTGGTATCAGCCTCTATGCGTTTGCCGGCTTCGGCATGATGGCGTTCATCGTCATTCAGATTCTGCTGATGGCGCGACTGCCATTTCTGCCGCTTGGCCTGCTATGGGGCGCCTACGGCGTGTTCGGCTCCAGCGGCATCCTGACCTACGCCCTGCTGGCGCGGCGCTTTCCCGATGCGCTGATCGGCCGCGCCACCACTGCCATGACGCTGACGGTGTTCCTGGCGACGTTCGTGTTCCAGGTTGGAATCGGTTTCGTGCTCGACTTCTTTCCGGTGGCGAATGGCCACTACCCGGTGTCGGCGCACCTGTGGGTCTGGGCCGGGCTGGTGCTGGTTCAGGTCCTGGCAGCGATCTGGTACCTGATGGAGAAGCAGCCGTAACACTGCTGCCCATATCCAACGCGCCAGCGCCGCCGACGCGGACGGTCAGAGGATGATGGGCCGATCGTCGAGTTCGTTGGGATTGCGCCCGACGCTGGCCGGGAAATGGTCGGTCAGGAGTGCGTGGATCTGGACGATGGCATCGAGCACCGGCTTGACCGACAGATCTCGCGCCAGGCCTTGCGTCAACTGTGCGCAGATACCTTGCCAGGCCTTTGGATCAACGCAGGCGTCGATGCCGCGATCGGCAAGCAATTCCACGGCATGGTCGGCCAGGTTGATGTAGAGCAGCACGCCCGAATGGTCCTCGGTGTTCCAGACCTCCAGCGCGCCAAACAGCGCACGGGCGCGCTCGCGTGCCGATGTGCCGCGCCACGCCAGCGATAGCGGAAGACTCGCCTCGATGACCACGCGCACTTCGCCGCGGTGATGCTGCTCGCCCTTGTGCACGGCTACCTGGATCTGCCGTCGCGCTTCCTCGGGAAATGCCTTGCGCGCCGCACCGGGGCCAGTGCCCAGATGGCGCAGCGCGCGTGCGATCGAGGCCTTCGATTTGGGCATCGATGTCTCCTTCACCAGTTCCCGGACGCGCCGCCACCGTCGAAGCCGCCCCCGCCACCGCCGCCGAAACCTCCGCCGCCGCCCCCGCCGCCGCCACCGCCAAAACCTCCGCCGCCACCCCAGTGGCGCCCGATCTCGTAG
>DAIOET010000661.1:0-2349 GCA_036746135.1 Cupriavidus sp. | reverse complement strand
GTGCCATCCGGGAGACCCTCATGTCCAGACCGCCCAACACGCCCTGGCTGACGCCCTATCTCACGGTCGCCAGCGGACGCGCCGCCATTGATTTTTATCAAAAGGCTTTCGGCTTCGAAGCCGGGCATGTCGTCGATGAAAACGGCGTGCCCACCCATGCCGAGATGCACTATCAGGGCCAGCTCGTCATCATGTTCGCGCCCGAGGGCGCATGGGGCAGCACAGCCCGCACACCGCGCTCGATGGGTGTAGAGGCGCCGCAGACCTTTTACCTCTATTGCGAGGATGTCGACGCGCTCTATGCGCGTGCCACGGGTGCCGGCGCGACGAGCGTGACGCCGCCCGCCGACCAGTTCTGGGGCGACAGATACTGCATGGTCGAAGATCCCGATGGATACCGATGGGGCTTTGCCACGCCACTGGCCAAGGCTCCGGACGCCACACCCAACCCCTGATGCCATCAAGATTCTTTGTCGATGCGGCGCTGGCCGCCGATGCTGTACTGGATTTGCCCGAGTCCGTCGTCCGCCACGTCCAGGTGCTGCGCCTCTCCGTCGGCGACGCCATTACGCTGTTCAATGGCCAAGGCGGCAGCTATTCCGCCACGCTGACCGACATCGGCAAGCGCCATGCCACGGCGCGGATCGGCGCATTCGACCCGGCCGAGGCCGAAACGCCGTATTCCGTGACGCTGGCACAAGGCCTGGCCGGCGGCGACAAAATGGACTGGCTGATCGAAAAAGCCGTCGAACTGGGTGTGACCGCGATCCAGCCATTGCAGGCCAACCGCTCGGTCGTGCGCCTGTCCGGCGACCGGGCAGCCAAGCGCCAGGCGCACTGGCAGGCGCTGGTGGAGGCCGCAAGCGAGCAATGTGGCCGGAATCGCTTGCCGGCAGTGGCGCCGGTCGCTACTTTTGAAGCGTGGCTGGCGGCCGCCCCGGCCACGGGCGCCCGGCTGCTGCTGTCGCCGCGTGCCACGGGTTCTTTACCGGAGCTTGCCCAAACGCATTGCGATACCTGGCGTGCCGATGGCATAACGCTGCTGGTCGGTCCAGAAGGCGGGCTGTCTCCTGAGGAAGAAGACGCCGCGCGGCGCGCCGGTTTTATCGGCGTGTCACTGGGACCGCGCATCCTTCGTACAGAAACTGCCGGGCTGGCATGCCTGGCAACGCTTAACGCCATTCTTGGCGGATTTTGAGAAAGGAGTCTGAGATGGGACTACTCGATAGCGTACTCGGCGGCGTGCTGGGCCAGATGGGCGGCCAGCAGCAGGGCCAGTCCGGTGGAATGAACCCGAAACTGATGATGGCGCTGGGGCTGCTGGCGATGCTGGCCATGCGCAACAAGAGTCAGGGTGCGGATGGCAGCGTGGCAGCATCCGATGCCGGCGACAATCCGCTCGGAGGCCTCGGCGGACTTGGCGGATTGGGTGGGATGCTCGGAGGCATGCTCGGCGGCGGCAGCGCCGCGGCACCGGGTGGCCTCGATCTTGGTTCCTTGCTGGGCGGGTTGCTCGGCGGCCAAGGGGAAGCGGGCGGATCGGCGCAGGCAATGGGTGCCGCGGCCGGCGGCATCGGAGCGTTGCGCGATATCCTGGGCCAGGCGGGACTTGGGCAGCAGGTCGACTCGTGGATCGGCACCGGCGCCAATCAGGCGGTCAGTCCCACGGACCTGTCGACGGCACTCGGCGGCACCGGTGCGCTGCAATCGCTGGCGGAGACCACGGGTATGTCGTCCGACGATATTGCGGCCAGCCTCAGCGAAGGCCTGCCGGAACTGATCGACCGACTGACGCCGAATGGGCAGGTTCCACCCACGGCCTGAGCGATCGGCCTCGTCCGCGCCTTCCCTTGGATAAACAAAAAGCCCGCTGACATCAGCGGGCTTTTTCATGGGCGCGAAACCGGATCGGGCGACGCGGTCAGGCGAACGAGTAGAACACCCGGAACTGCACCTTGCGCTCGCCCCAGAATTCGGCGGCGTCGCGGAACACGTCCAGCAGCACCTCGCGCGCCTCCTTGTCGAACTTCTGCGCGATCGGCAGGCCTTCCAGCACAATCACAAAGCCCGGCTGCGGACCGGCCTTGTAAATCATGTCGGTCAGGCAATCGGACAAGGCATCGAAATTCTTGCCGAAATGCTTCGGGAACGTGAATTCGGTGGCGATGCGTTCCAGAATCTCCGCCTTGCTCGCGCAGTCGGCGCAGTTGGCATACAGGAAATGCTGGTTCAGCGCGGTGGCTGCCTGGGCCAGTTCGGGCACGCGGAACGCGCGGATCGACTGGACGATGTTGGGGCGCACCGTCTTGAACAGATTCATGGCTCCCTCGTTGGTGCCGTCGTCAGCCC
>DAIOET010000660.1:0-2373 GCA_036746135.1 Cupriavidus sp. | reverse complement strand
TCAGACCTGACTCCATGAAGACCACCGTCCTCTCGTTCAGCCTGGCGGCTGTGCTCGCTGCTGGCAGCCTGCCCGTGTTCGCCCAGAACGCCGCCGTTGTGAATGGCAAGCCCATCCCGTCGGCCAAGGTGGACAAGCTGATTGCCGGCACCGGCCAGCCCGCCTCGCCCGAACTGCGCGACCGTGCCCGCACCATGCTGATCGACCGGGAACTGCTGGTGCAGGAAGCGTCCAAGCGCGGCATCCTGCAGCGCGACGACATTCAGGATCAACTGGAACAGGCTCGTCTGAACGTGCTGGCCGGTGCCGTGTTCGAAGACTACGTCCGCACGCATGGCGCCAGCGACGACGAACTGCGCAAGCAATACGACAAGATCAAGGGTCAGTTCGGCAACGGCAAGGAATACCATGCCCGCCACATCCTGGTTGAAAAGGAAGCCGATGCCAAGGCACTGATCGCCAAGATCAAGGGCGGCGCCAAGTTCGAGGACGTGGCCAAGGCTTCGTCGAAGGACACGGGTTCGGCAGCCAACGGTGGCGATCTGGACTGGGCCAACAACGGCAGCTACGTGCCTGAGTTCTCGGCCGCGATGACCGGGCTGAAAAAGGGCCAGATGACCGATACGCCGGTCAAGACGCAATTCGGCTGGCACATCATCGAACTCGTGGATGTGCGCGATGCCAAGATCCCGTCGTTCGAGGAAGTGAAGCCTCAGCTCCAGCAAATGCTGATGGGCGACCAGGCCTGGCAGCGTGAGCAGTTCCAGGCGATGATGAAGTCGCTCAAGGACAAGGCAAAGATCCAGTAAGTCTGAGTCTTGCTGCAACGAAACCGGCGCTTAGGCGCCGGTTTTTGTTTTTGCGTGCGGTTTGGCGCGCTCGGTAACATTCTGGTTCAGTTTGCGGGTTCCATCGACCCACCGCCCTCAGTAATATCTGAAAGTTCGGAGCGACCAGGACACCCGTCCAGGCGCGGCATCGAGCACGGAGATCGAAGGCATATGGGCGTGACGAGCGGCTACTGGTACATGTGGCACCTCTATTCCAGCGGCATGGTCTACTGCGCGCTGGGAATGCCCAACATCGAATGCACGGGCGGCCGCTGGCGCGAACTGCACCCCCACCTTCCCGTGCGCGACCGCTACGCGCAGTCGAAGCTGTTGCAGGCCACCATCGCGTTCATGGAAGTGCGCGGAGAAATCCCCGTGCCGCCCGGCGCCGATCGCATGCGCCTGCTCTATTCGCGCTACCTGCCGTGGAGCGATCGACTCCGCACGCAGCAAGCTCCGGCACTGCAGCCTGACGAAAGTCCCTCCGATATTTCCGCTCCCGTTGCAGTCTGAGATTTTTCTCATGACCTGACGCAAGCGCCTGGTTTTCGGACACACAAGTTCACAAAACCCCTCTTGGCGCGCCATACCCCAAAGCCTAGGATCCCTGCGGTGCGTGCATGAAAGCGCGCAGTGCCCGTCACACGCGGTCATTTCCAATGGGCCTTTGGGGAGCAGCATGGCAGACGCATCAGTACTAATCGGCTGGATTGTTTTCAACGCGGTGATTCCGCTATTGGCGCCGTTCGCGCTGTTGCCGTTCGCCAAGGTACCGGAGTTCACGCGGTCCCGGAGCCGCGGCATCGTGCGTCGGGCGATCCAGGATGGGCAAATGCTATGGGCGGCGATTCCGATTAGCGCGAGCGCCTGCTACGCGCTCGCCGTGTGGATCGACCAGGCCGATCACTCCAGAGTGGATGCCTGGGTCCTGCTATGCATGCACGTCCTGCTGATCGTCGCCGGCTCAGTGCTCGTGTTGCTGGGTACGTTGGACGCCCATCCAAGAAGCCGCCGCAAACATGCAAAGGCGGGGATGACTCTCTATCTCTCCGTCATTTTGAGTTGCGCCAGCGCCGCTGCTTATGCCTACGCCCACGCGGCGCTGCCAGTCAACGGCAGTTGAACTACCGGCTGCCACCTATCAACGTCCACGAGGAGTCACACATGGAGAAATTTCTGACCCGTTACTTGGAGGATGAAGCGTTCCAGCGCAAGTGGGGCCGGCGTTTCGGGTGGGGCATCATCATTTACACCACACTCAGTATCCTGTTCTGCGAATGGCTGCGGCTCACACGGGACTGATGCCAGCGCAGACCTCGCGTGCCATAAAAAAACGCCCGCAAATGCGGGCGTTCGTTCGAAGCAGCGAGTCCGATCAACCGACCCACTTGCGTGCGTTGCGGAACATGCGCATCCACGGGCTGCCTCCGTCCGCGACGGCCTTCCAGGCGTCCGGCGCCCAGCTCATCGTGGCGGCACGGAAAACGCGCTCCGGGTGCGGCATCAGCGCGGTGAAGCGGCCATCGACGGTCGTCACCGACGT
>DAIOET010000659.1:0-2376 GCA_036746135.1 Cupriavidus sp. | reverse complement strand
ACCGAGCGCACCTGACGTTCCGAGCAACTGCTCAGCCATCTCTCCCGGCAATGCCTCCACGGTGCGCAACTTGCGCTCCATCTGCCGCGTCCGCACTTCTGCCTGCTCGATATTGCGCGCCGCGCGTACCAGCGTATCGCGCGTCTTGGCCAAGACCTCGCCAAACTTGCCAAACTCGGTCTTGACGGCACCCAGCACCTCCCAGACCTCACTGGACCGTTTCTCCAACGCCAGCGTTCGAAAGCCCATCTGCAGGCTGTTAAGCAGCGCCGTCAGCGTCGTCGGGCCAGCCACGGTAACCCTGAAATCGCGTTGCAGCATGTCCGTCAGACCCGGCCGGCGCAAGACCTCGGCATAGAGGCCTTCGGTCGGCAGAAACAGGATGGCGAAATCCGTGGTGGCCGGCGGCGCCAGGTATTTCTCGGCAATCGTCTGCGCCTCGCGGCGTACAGCTACTTCCAGTTCGCGGCTGGCCGCATTCACGCCGTCGGCATCACCGCGCTCCTGTGCATCCGCCAGCCTTTCGTACTGCTCCTTCGGGAATTTTGCGTCGATGGGCAGCCAGACCGGGCTGCCACCAACCTCCCGGCCTGGCAAACGAATGGCGAACTCCACCCGTGCCCCTGAATTGCGCACGGTCTCGACGTTCTTGCCGTATTGCTCCGGAGTCAGGATCTGCTCGAGCAACATGGCCAGTTGCACCTCACCCCAGGTGCCGCGCGTTTTGACATTGGTCAGCACCCGTTTGAGATCGCCCACGCCCTGCGCCAGCATCTGCATTTCGCCAAGCCCGCGATGCACCTGCTCCAACCGGTCAGACACCAGCTTGAACGATTCGCCAAGGCGCTGCTCCAGCGTCGCGTGCAGCTTCTCGTCCACCGTACGGCGCATTTCTTCGAGCTTGGCCGCGTTGTTGGCTTCGATATCGCGCAGCTTTTGCTCGAGAGTCGTCCGCACATCCGCCAGGCGCCGCTCGTTCGCCTCCGACATCTGTGCCAGCTGTTGCTGCTGCACCGTGGCGATGCTCGTCAGCTGCGTCGATAGCTGCTGTTGAAAACGGAGCATCTGCTGCCCCGATTCGCTGCGATTGCCGCGTGCCGTTTCGGCCAGCTCGGCGCGCAGTTCGCGCTCAAGCCGCTCCAGGCCACGCGCAGTGTCCTCGCGCACGTCGTCTCGCAGATCGCCGAGAATCGGCAGCAGGTCCGCGGATGCACCGCGCGACTGGCGCACCAGCAGCACGACCAGGAGAATCACGGCCGTCACTGCGGCCGCGAGGGTCAACAAAGGAATAAGCGTCATGAAAACTGGCGATTCAAACCCATCAACGGCGACTGGACATGACCTCGGGATTGATCACGGTCGGCGGATGGCCGGCCTGCGGCCCGACGTCGAGCGCGGCAATCAGATTGTCCGCAGCCAGATTGGCCATCGCCCGGCGCGTCTTCTCCGAGGCGCTGGCGATATGCGGGGTCAATACTACGTTCGGCACGGTCAGCAGGTCTGGATGCACGCTCGGCTCGCCTTCGAAGACGTCGAGGCCCGCCGCGAAGATCTTGCGATCGCGCAGCGCCGCAGCCAGCGCGCCGTCGTCGACAATACCGCCACGCGCGAGATTGATCAGTGTGGCCGTTGGCTTCATCAGTGCCAGTTCCGCCGCACCAATCGCATGATGGCTTTCCGCGCTGTAGGGCAGCACCAGGATCAGGTGGTCAGATTGCTGCAGCAGCTCGGCCTTGCTGACGTAGCGCGCATTCAGCGACTGCTCGGCATCGGCCGACAGCTGGCTGCGATTGTGATAGAGCACCTGCATGCCGAACCCCGCCGCACGGCGCGCCAGGCCCTGCCCGATCCGCCCCATACCAAGGATGCCCAGCGTGCTGCCATAGACGTCCATGCCAACGAGCATGTCATAGCTCCAGCGCTCCCACTTGCCCGCGCGCAGGTAGTGCTCTGACTCGGTCACGCGCCGCGCGGTGGCCATCAGGAGCGCCCAGCCGAAATCGGCCGTGGTCTCGGTTAGCACGTCGGGCGTATTTGTCGCAACAACGCCGGCCGCGGTCAGCGCGGGCACGTCGAGGTTGTTGTAGCCAACGGCCATGTTGCAGACCGCCCGCAGTTGCGGCAACGCGGCAACCAGGTCGCCATCGATCCTGTCGGCCGCATTCGCAAGCACTCCCGCCTTGCCCGTCAGGCGCGCACGCAGCGCCGCCGCGTCGAGCACCAGATCCTCCTGATTGGCGTCGACTTCAAAATACTGCGCAAGGCGCTCGATTACATCGGGAAAGATGGCTCGCGTGACAAGAATGGGGGGCTTCATGGCAGTCATACGTGGAAAAAGAGGAACGTCATCACCAGGAACAGCGGCACCAGCACGGC
>DAIOET010000658.1:0-2378 GCA_036746135.1 Cupriavidus sp. | reverse complement strand
CTGACCTGGCCGAACTTGTTGGCCGACGGCGCCGCAATGCCGCCCCGGCCGCGCTTGAACCGCGACAGCAGCAACTGCGCCACCGGATGCGACGGGCAGCGCAGGCCAATGCTGTCCTGCCCGCCGGCCACCGCCGCCGGAATATGCGCGGCGCGCTTCAGGATGATCGTCAGCGGACCCGGCCAGAATGCGTCGATCAGCTTCTGTGCCGCTTCCGGTACGTCGTCGGTCCAGTAGCTGACATCGGCCCCGTCCACCACGTGCACGATCACGGGGTGATTGGACGGACGGCCCTTGGCGGCGAAGATGCGCGCCACGGCCTCGGGGTTCTCGGCATCGGCGCCAAGACCGTAGACGGTTTCGGTCGGAAAGGCCACGAGCTGGCCCGCTTCCAGAAGTCGGACCGCCTCGTCAAGCTCGGCGGCCGTGGGCATGCGTGAGGACATCGAATATCAGAGCGGGATGTGCAGCGCCGTCGCTGCGGCATCGAACGCGGTGGCCGCGCCTTCGGCATGCTCGCCCACGCAGTTCACATGGCCCATCTTGCGCGACGGACGCGCATCGTTCTTGCCATACAGATGCAGCTTGGTGCCGGCCAGGGCCATCACTTCATCCCATGCCGGCGTGCGCTCCAGGCCGAACTCGAACCAGCAGTCGCCCAGCAGGTTCAGCATCTTGCCGGCCGAATGCTGGCGCGTGCTGCCCAGCGGCAGTCGCGCCATCGCACGGACCTGCTGCTCGAACTGGCTGGTCTCGCAGGCATCCATCGTGATGTGGCCCGAATTGTGCGGGCGCGGAGCCATCTCGTTGGCCACCAGCGTGCCGTCGGTCAGCACGAAGAACTCGATGCACAGCACGCCCACATAGCCCATTTCCGACGTGATCGTGGCCGCCGCGGCACGAGCGCGCGTGGCGATATCGTCGGACACGCTCGCCGACGGCATCGTGGTCGAAAACAGGATGCCGTCGCGGTGCACGTTCTCCGCCAGCGGCCACGTGGCCGTGCTGCCATCCGCGGCACGCGCGGCCAGCACCGAAACCTCGTACGCCAGCGGCAGCATTTGCTCCAGCACGCACGGCACGTGCTGCATCGCCTTCCACGCGGCACGCACATCCTCGCGTGTCTTCACGCGCGCCTGGCCCTTGCCGTCGTAGCCCATGCGCGCGGTCTTGAGGATGCCGGGCAGCACGTTGTCGGGCACGTTGTCCACGTCGGCATCGTGCTGGATCACCCAATGCGGGGCCGGCGGTACGCCAGTACGCTCGGCGCACGCGGCAAAGAATTTCTTCTCGCCGATGCGGTTCTGCGCGATCGACACGCAGTAGCCACGCGGCGCCACGAACACGCCTGCCTGTTCGAGCCGGTCCAGCGAAATCGACGGCACGTTCTCGAACTCGGTGCTCACCGCCTGGCACAGCTTTGCCACTTCGGCCAGCGCGGCCTCATCGGTAAAGCTGGCACAGATATGACGATCGGCCACGTTGCCGGCCGGGCTGTCCTGGTCCGGGTCGAGCACGCAGACGCGATAGCCCATCGACTGCGCCGCATGCGTGAACATGCGGCCGAGCTGGCCGCCGCCGAGCATGCCAAGCCAGGCGCCGGGCAGGATCGGGGCGCCGGGAGCGTCCACGCCAAATTCGACACGCGACTCCGGCGTATGGGCTTCGGACAGGTAGGGATGGATATCGGTCGGCATGGCTCAGGCTTGGGTCTTCTTAAACGGGCAGGGTCATCGCGCGCGCGGCTTCGGTCTGCTTCGCGCGGAACGCTTCCAGTGCGCTGGCCAGCGCGTCGTCGGTCGTGGCCAGCGTGGCAATCGCGTGCAGCGCGGCGTTGGCGGCGCCAGCTTCGCCGATCGCAAACGTGGCCACGGGCACGCCCTTGGGCATCTGCACGATCGACAGCAGCGAATCCTCGCCGCGCAGGTACTTCGACGGCACGGGCACGCCAAACACCGGCACGATCGTCTTGGCGGCGATCATGCCCGGCAGGTGCGCGGCACCGCCGGCACCGGCGATGATCGCGCGGATGCCACGGCTGCGTGCCGACTCCGCATAGCGGAACATATCGTCGGCCATGCGGTGCGCCGAGACCACCTGCGCTTCGAACGCCACGTTGAAATCCTTGAGCATGGCCACGGCGTGTTGCATCACGTCCCAGTCGGAACTGCTGCCCATCACCACGCCCACCACCGGCTTTGCTGCGTTGCTCATGTCTGTTCTTTCCTTGCGCCTTACAGCAGCTGCTCGCCGGTCAGGCGGGTCAGCGCTTCCTTGTACTTGTCAGCGGTCTTCAGCACCACGTCTTCCGGCAGCTTCGGCGCCGGCGCGGTCTTCGGCCACGGCTTGCCGTCGATGCGCACGGCTTCCAGCCAGTC
>DAIOET010000657.1:0-2384 GCA_036746135.1 Cupriavidus sp. | reverse complement strand
GCCTGCCCTGCCGCCCGGCCCGCACGTACGCCCAGACGTACCGGGACGGGCAACCCATACCTACAGCCAGACCTGCCTTCAAGGAGACATCATGGTCCAGCGCGCCCCCCAAGCCGACCTGCTCGATCCCATCGAGCGTGCCAGCCGAGACGAATTGCAGGCCCTGCAACTGCAGCGCCTGAAATGGACACTGCGACACGCCTACGACAACGTGCCGCATTACCGCCAGGCATTCGACGCCGCGGGCGTGCATCCTGACGATCTGCGCCAGCTATCCGACCTGTCGAAATTTCCGTTCACGACCAAGAAGGAACTCCGCGACAACTATCCGTTCGGCATGTTCGCGGTGCCGCGCGAGGAAGTGGTACGTGTCCACGCCTCCAGCGGCACCACCGGTCAGCCCACGGTGGTCGGATACACCGCCAACGACATCGAGACCTGGGCCAATCTGGTGGCCCGCTCGATCCGCGCTGCCGGCGGCCGGCGTGGTGATCTGGTGCAGGTCTGCTATGGGTACGGATTGTTTACGGGCGGCCTGGGCGCGCACTATGGCGCCGAAAAACTCGGTTGCACCGTGATCCCGATGTCGGGCGGCCAGACCGAAAAGCAGGTGCAATTGATTCGTGACTTCAAGCCACGCATCATCATGGTCACGCCGTCCTACATGCTGAACGTGATCGACGAGATGGCGCGCCAGGGCATGACGCCTGCCGATACGTCGCTGGAGATCGGCATTTTCGGCGCCGAGCCGTGGACCGATGCCATGCGCTCGGAAATCGAGACGCGCGCCGGCATCGACGCCGTGGATATCTACGGCCTCTCCGAAGTGATGGGGCCGGGCGTGGCGTGCGAGTGCATCGAAAGCAAGGATGGCCCGGTGATCTGGGAAGACCACTTCTATGCCGAGATCATCGATCCTGTCACCGGTGAGGTGCTGCCCGACGGCTCCGAAGGCGAACTGGTGTTCACGTCGCTGACCAAGGAAGCGCTGCCCGTCATTCGCTATCGCACGCGCGACCTTACGCGCCTGCTGGCGCCGACGTCCCGCTCGATGCGCCGGATCGGCAAGATCACCGGACGCTCGGACGACATGCTGATCATCCGGGGCGTCAATGTCTTCCCCTCGCAGATCGAGGAACTGATCCTGCGCCAGCCCGAACTGGCACCGCACTACCAGCTCACGGTGACCCGCGATGGCCACCTCGACAAGCTCGCCGTCGCGGTCGAAGTGCGCCCCGAGGTCTCGCACCGGCTGTCCGACGCCGAGCGCGAAGCACTGGGTGCGAAGCTGCGTGAAGCCATCAAGACCAATGTCGGTATCACCACGCGCGTGGACGCCGTGCCTGCCGACCGGCTGGAACGGACATCCACCGGCAAGGCCAAGCGCGTGCTGGACCTGCGCGCCGCCGCCACGGCCGAACCGGTGCGGGCTGCCGCCTGACCCTCGCAACGCTCCTCGCAGTTCCCGCCCGCGCCTGCGCGGGCGGCAGTCCCTACGCCTCGACAAGAAGGCCCTACCGGCGCGGCTTTGCCAGGCCAGGCCGCGCCAATGGAGACATCATGACCGAACGGCAATTCGCCTCTATCACCCGACATCCGGACTTCCATTCGCTGACCCGGCGCCGTGCGCGCCTGGGCTGGACGCTGACAGCCGTGATGCTGGCCGTCTATTTCGGATTCATCGTCCTGTTGGCGTTCTTCCCGGCGCTGCTGGTGGCGCCGATCAGCGGCGGTACGCTGACCACGGGCATCGTCGCCGGTGCCGGCGTCATCGTCGTGGCCTTTACGCTGACGGCTATCTACGTGAGCAAGGCCAATCGCGAGTTCGACGGCCTGACCGCCCGCATCCTGCAGGAGTGCGCAGCATGAAACGCCTTGCCCTGCCGATCGCCGCCCTGCTGGCGGCAAACGCTTATGCCGGCCCGGCCGTGGACGGCAACGTTGCCGCCCAGCCGCTGAACTGGCATGCCATCGGGATGTTCGTGCTGTTTGTCCTGTTCACGCTCGGCATTACGCGCTGGGCCGCCCGCCGCACTCGCACCGCGTCGGATTTCTATGCGGCGGGTGGCGGCCTGACCGGTTTTCAGAATGGCCTGGCCATCGCCGGCGACATGGTGTCCGCGGCATCCTTCCTGGGCATCTCGGCCATGATGTTCGACAAGGGCTTCGACGGGCTGATCTACGCGCTGGGCGTGGTGGCGGGCTGGCCGATCATCCTGTTCATCGTGGCGGAACGGCTGCGCAATCTCGGCCGCTACACGTTCGCCGACGTCGTGGCCTATCGCCTCTCGCAGCGCCCCGTGCGCATTACGGCGGCATTTGGTACGCTAACCGTTTCCATCATGTACCTGGTGGCGCAGATGGTGGGCGCGGGCAAGCTGATT
>DAIOET010000656.1:0-2387 GCA_036746135.1 Cupriavidus sp. | reverse complement strand
TGACTTCCTTGTGGATGGTCTGCTCGACGTCGCGCGCGGCGTTCTCGAATTCCGTGCGCATCTTGCGCAGCTCCTCGAGCTCCACCTCGCGGCTGACCTCAGCCTTTACTTCATTGATATAGCGCTGCGCGCGGCCGACGAGTGCGCCGACCGTGCGCGCCACCTTCGGCAAACGCTCGGGGCCAATCACGATCAGCGCCACTGCGCCAATCAGTGCCAGCTTGGAAATGCCGAGATCAATCATGCGGACATCGGGACAGTGACACGGGACAGGCAGGCCGCGTCGCGCGCGGCCGCCGGGTAGGTGACAGACAAGGAATGATCCAGCGAAGGATTATTCCTGGCGCTGCTTTTCCTTGGCTTCCACGTCGATGGTGGTCGAATCGCGCAGCTCCTTGGCCGGAGCCGACTTGGCGCCGGGTTCCTCGGCGTTGCCATCCTTCATGCCATCCTTGAAGCCCTTCACCGCACCGCCCAGATCCTGGCCGATGTTGCGCAGCTTCTTGGTACCGAAGACGAGCATGACGATCACCAGCACGATCAGCCAGTGCCAAATGCTAAACGAACCCATTTCTTGCTCCTGATAAAGCCGCGGGCGTCGGAATATGATCGCCCGGCCCCGTAGTTCCGTCCCTCAAAGGCTGCGCCGGGCGACGGTGGCCGACACAGCATTTGGCCGGGACATCGCTGCCCCAGCCTCTCTCATGCCTCAGGCTGTCCTGAGATTCCCACTCAGAACGCCGGTGACTTCCACTGGTTGCGCGGGCCACCGAGTACGTGCAGGTGAAGGTGGAAAACCTCCTGTCCGCCATCCGTGCCGGTGTTGATCACCGTCCGGAACCCGTTGCTGCAGCCCGCAAGGCGCGCCAGTTCAGGCACCTTCAGCATCATTCTAGCAAGCACACCCGCATCGCCGGGTCCGCATTCGGCCAGCGAATCGACGTGCGATTTCGGAATAACCAGAAAGTGTACCGGCGCTTTGGGATGGATATCGTGAAACGCCAGCAGGTCGTCGTCCTCATACACCTTGTTGGACGGAATCTGGCCGGCCACGATCTTGCAGAAAATGCAATTGTCCTGGGATTTCATGAAGTTCTTATTGCAGCTTGTCGGCACATTCCGAGGAATCGTGCCAAATCCTCTCCGCCCTGCTTCAGAACGCCTCGTCCGGATACATCGGCTTGCGGTCGTTCAGGTACAGCCAACCTTTGACGATACGATACAGTATCCACAGTGACAACACGCAGAATACGGCGATTGCCACCGGAAATAGCAACACCGTCACAAACATGAAGCCCCCCACCACGTACCAGACGATCGACCACCAGAACGTGCGGATCTGCCAGGCGAAGTGCGAGGCATAGACGGTACCTCGAGTATCGTCGCGTTTTACATAGTTGACGATGATGGCGATCAGCGCCGTGATACCGCCGGTGAACCAGTGGATCGCATACAGCGCATACAGGATGTGCGTGAGTTTGCGCAGCCCGTCGAGCTTGTCCGCGTCCGCCGTAGTCGTGACCTGCGTGGTGTAGTCCGTCGCCATCGTGCCCTCCAGCGTTATGCCGCGTTGTACCGATTGTGCCGCTTTGTGCCGATTCCGGAATGGTTCCGGGCGGCCATAGGCTCAATGCTACTCCTTGCGGCTGGCTTTCTCGACCAGTCCGGACAATCCTTCGCGTCGTGCCAGCTCGTTGACCACGTCCGCCGGCGTGGCGCCGATGTGCGACAGCAGTACCATCGTGTGGAACCACAGGTCGGCCACCTCGTAGACCACCTTGCCGACGGCCTCGTCGCCCAGACCCGCGGCACGCGCGTCCTTGGCGGCCATCACTGTCTCGGTGGCTTCCTCGCCGATCTTCTTCAGAATGGCGTCGTCGCCCTTCTTGTACAGACGGGCCACGTACGACTTGTCCGGATCGCCGCCGTTTTCCGGCTTGCGCGACTCGAGCGTGGCGGCCACGCGCGCCAGGATGTCGGCGGTGTTGATGTCCTGGCTCATGATTTTGCGGCGTAGATCGTCGACGGGTCCTTGAGCACGGGCTCGACGGTCTGCCAGTCGCCCGATTCGACGTCGCCCTCGAACTTCTGGAAGAAACAGGAGTGACGGCCCGTATGGCAGGCGATGCTATCGATCTGCGTAACCTTCAGCAGTACCACGTCCTCGTCGCAATCCAGGCGAATCTCGTGCACCTTCTGCACATGGCCGGATTCCTCACCCTTGTGCCATAGACGCTTGCGCGAGCGCGACCAGAACACGGCCTCGCCCAACTCCACGGTGCGCTGCAGCGCTTCGCGGTTCATGAACGCGAACATCAGCACATCATTGGAACCCGTCTCCTGGACGATCACCGGCACCAGGCCGTTGTCGTCCCACTTCACCTTGT
>DAIOET010000655.1:0-2388 GCA_036746135.1 Cupriavidus sp. | reverse complement strand
AGGAACAGCTTGAGAGCCTCAAGGCCTGGTGGAAACAGTACGGCAATGCCGTCACGTGGGCACTGATTGTCGTCTTGCTGGCATTCGCGGGCTGGTCCGGCTGGAATTACTGGCAACGGAGCCAGGCCGGCGAAGCCGCGCAGCTTTACGAGCAGGTGACCAAGGCCGCCGAAGCGCGCGATGTGGATCGCGTCAAGCGCGCGGCCACCGACCTGGAAGACAAATTCGGCCGTACCGCCTATGGCCCGATGAGCGCACTGACCGCCGCCAAGGTGCTGTACGACGCAGGCGACCTGGCTGGCGCCAAGACGCAGCTGCAGTGGGCCATCGATCACGGCGGCAACGACTACGCACCGCTGGCGCGCGTTCGCCTGGCCGGTGTTCTGCTGGACGAGAAGGCCTACGATCAGGGCCTGGCATTGCTGAAGGACGCACCGGCGCAGTACGAAGCGCTGTTTGCCGATCGCCGTGGCGACCTGCTGGCTGCGCAGGACAAACGCGACGAAGCACGTACCGCCTACCGCCGCGCGCTGGAAAAGCTCGGCGCGGGAGAGGCCGGCATGCGCCAGATCATCCAGTTCAAGCTCGACGCGCTGGGCACCGCCTGAGCGGACCGCGGACCCTTTTAAAAAATACAGGATCGCATCCTATGACGTCATTGCTTCGCACAGCCGCAACCCGTACGCTCGTGGCCGGCACCTGCCTTGGCCTGCTGGCGGGCTGTTCGCTGTTCAGCAAGGAAAACAAGCACCCGCCCACCGAACTGAAGCCGGTTTCGGCCACGCTGTCGGTAAAGCAGGCCTGGAAGGCCGACGTCGGCAAGAGCGGCCCGTACGTGATGGCGCCGGTTGCGGCTGGCGATGCGGTTTTCGTGTCGGGCAAGAGTGGTGCATTGATGGCTATCAACGCCGCCAATGGCCAGACGCTGTGGAAGGCGAAGACTGATCTCGACCTGACCTCTGGCCCTGGTTCGGACGGAGAGACGACCGCGGTGGCCGGCGAGAAGGGCGCGATCTACGCGTTCGACAAGAGCGGCAAGCAGATCTGGAAGAAGCAGGTCAACGGCGAGGTTCTTTCGGCGCCGCTGGTCGGCAATGGCCTGGTCGTGGTGCGTACCACCGATACCCGTATCATCGGCCTGGACGCCAGCACTGGCGATCGCCGCTGGATCTACCAGCGCTCGCAGGCAGCGCTGAACCTGCGTGCCGCGATGGGCATGGTGTATGCCGGCGACGGCATCGTCACCGGCTTCCCGGGCGGCAAGCTGGGCGTGCTGGCTCCTGGCAATGGTGTGCTGCGCTGGGAAAGCACTGTGTCGTACCCGAAGGGTGTGTCCGAAATCGAACGCCTGAACGATGTCACGGGCATGCCGGCCGTCATGGGTCGTCAGGTCTGTGCCACCACGTTCCAGGGCCGTATTGCCTGCCTCGAGCTGGCGAACGGCCAGCCGCAGTGGGGCAAGGATTTTTCGTCGCCGATGGGCCTGACGCAGGATGACAGCTCGCTGTTCTCCAGCGACGAAACGTCGGCGGTGTTCGCGTTCGATCGTCAGAATGGCAACGAGCGCTGGAAGAATACGGACTTGCGCTACCGCAGCCTGGGCGCGCCGGCGACGATTGGCCGCTCGGTGGTGGTGGGTGATTTCGAAGGCTTTGTGCACTTCCTGTCGCGGGAAGATGGCACGGTCGTCGCGCGTATGAAAACCGACGGCAGCGCGATCAGCGCTGCGCCGGTCATTGCCGGGCAGACGCTGGTCGTCCAGACCCGCGATGGCGACGTGTACGGCTTCGTGCCGAACTGATCGCAAGGGGCGGCGCGCAAGCGCTGCCAGCTTTCAGCGTGCCATCGCACGCAAGCCCGCCCGTGCCCCTGTCGCATGGGCGGTGCCAATCCGGTAGCATGATCCCTGGTCGTGCCAGGAATTACGGGATGGAACAAGTGTTCCGTTTCCCTCCGACAGGAAAAGTGGCCGACCGTGACGAACACGGTGGTTGTCGGATCAACATGACTCCGGAAATGCTGGGGGACGGCGCAAGCCGCCCCCTGTTTCCATTTATTGCATGAAACCAGTTATCGCACTCGTCGGCCGTCCCAATGTGGGCAAGTCGACGCTATTCAATCGCATGACCCGCTCGCGCGACGCGCTTGTCGCCGATTTGCCGGGTCTGACGCGCGACCGTCACTATGGTGAGGGCCGCATCGGCGACCGTCCGTTCATCGTGATCGACACGGGTGGCTTCGAACCCGTGGCCAAGGATGGCATCGTCGCCGAGATGGCTAAACAGACGCGCCAGGCCGTGGTGGAAGCGGACGTCGTGATCTTCCTGGTGGATGGCCGTCTGGGCCTCGCGCCGCAGGATCGCGTGATCGCCGACTATCTGCGCAAGA
>DAIOET010000654.1:0-2406 GCA_036746135.1 Cupriavidus sp. | reverse complement strand
AGGAACTGTGCGACATGCTCGCGCAGGGCGTGGACGATGCACTGCTGGACGCGGCCTACCAGGTGGTGCTGGCCGACGACGGCGAATCGCTGCAATGGGTGACGCGCGAAGACGGGGTGCTGCGGACTTACACCAGCGAGCCCGATATGAATGCGTGGGACAAGTTCAAGCAGGGGGTGCTGCGGATACTGCCGGTGGAGGAGCAGCTTTGAAGCGCTGATCTCTCCGGAGGTATTTCCTCTCTCCCGGAGTGCGGGAGAGAGGCGTTCAACCGTAGTCGCCGATCAGTAGTCGCCGATCAACGGTGCAGCAGTTCGCGGAAGCCCGCGATCAGCCGATGCATGTCGGCCGCCGTCAGCGCACCCATCGTCGAAATGCGGAACAACTGCGACGACAGGCCGCCCTGGCCGGCATAGATCACGAAGCCACGCGCCTTGAGTCCGTCGTGCAGCTGCTCGTACGTGATGCCCTGCGGCAGCTTGTACGCGCGCAGCACCACGGACGACTGGGTCGCCGGCCACAGCGCGTCGATGCCCAGGGCCGCCAGGCCGCTGCGCACTTCCTCGGCCAGCGCGGCGTAGCGCTGATGCCGTGCCTGCCAGCCGCCTTCATCGGCGTGTTCGCGCAGCGCTTCCACGAGCGCATAGAACGCGTGGACGGACGGCGTGAACGGCGTGTTGCGCTGGTCCTGCTGCTTTGCGTACCGGGCGATGTCGAGGTAGTAGGTGCGGCTGACCGCGTTGGCCAGCGCCGCGCGGCGCACGATCACGAAGGCCGCGCCGGGCACGCCGTGCAGGCACTTGTTGGCCGTGGCCGCCACGGCGTCGATGTTGCCGCCGAAGTCGATCGCCTCGGCGCCGAAGCTGCTCACCGTATCGGCCAGCAGGCGCACACCGCGCGCCTGGCACAGCGCGTCGATGGCGGGCAGGTCGTTCAGGCGGCCCGTGGTGGTTTCGTGATGGATCACGGCCAGGTGGGTGATGGCCTTGTCGGCCGCCAGCGCCGCGTCGATGCGGGCCAGGTCCGGGGCTTCCATCCACTCGTGCTTCACCACCGTGTGCGGAATCTGGTATTGCGTGGCGATCTGCGCGACGCGCTCGCCATAGACGCCGTTCTGCACGATCAGCAGCTTGCCTTGTGCCGGCACCAGGCCGGCGATCATGCTTTCCAGCGCGGCCGTGCCGGAGCCGGTCATCAGCACCGCCGTCCACACCGCCGGGTCAAGCCCGTAGATGTCGATCAACCGGGCGCGCGCTTCGTCCTGCAGGTCGAAGAACTCGCTTTCGCGGTGGCACAGGTCGGTTTGCAGCAGGCTCTGGCGGACGCGCTCGGACAGCGTCACCGGGCCGGGATTCAGAAGCAGCATGCTTTTCTTCTCAGGCGTGTTGGATCAGGCGTGATTGGCATTGCCCTGGTCGGCGCCGATCTGGCGGCCCAGGCGCGTCTTGACCTGCACCGGCGTCACGGACGGGCGCGGCAGGTTGTCCGGCGAACCGGGGCGCGTACGCAGGCACACGAAATTCGGGCCTGTCGTGGCCGTTGCCGCGTTGGCCAGCACCTCGTCGAGCATGGCAAGGCTATCGCCCTCGATGGCCGACGCATAGCCGCAAGCCGCGGCCACGCCAGCAAACGAGACGTTATGCGACACCGTCGCCTGGCCGCCGGTGGAATCGTGCGCGTTGTTGTCCAGCAGCACATGCGTCAGGTTGGCCGGGCCATAGGCCCCCAGCGTGGCGAACACGCCCATGCGCATCAGCGCGGCACCGTCGCCGTCCACCGCCACCACCTTCAGGTCCGGGCGCGCCAGCGCCAGGCCCAGCGCGAACGGGGTCAGGCAGCCCATCGAGCCGACCATGTAAAGCTGGTTCGCGCGGTCGTCGAGCGCATACAGCTCGCGGCCGCAGAAACCGGTCGATGCCAACACCACGGTCGAATCGACCGGCGTGTGCGCGATCACCCGTTGCAGCGCTTCCTGCCGGCTGGCGAGGGTCGCGGCACCGGTATCCACCACGCGCGGCACTGCCTTGGCGCGCGCCACCGGTGGCGTCTGCGACTTCAGCGGGTAGGGCGCCACGCTGCCTTTCTGCATGATCAGCGCGTACGGGCGGCCCGTGGCGTCCATATGGGCGATGGCACGATCGAGCGCCGGGCCCACGGCCTCGGGCTCGGTCGGGAACAACTCCCAGGGGATTTCCATCGTGTCCAGCATCTGCGGCGTGACCGGACCCATCAGTGCGTGCTGCGGCTCGTCGGAGGCGCCGCCAGGCTGGCCGCGCCATGTGACGATCAGCAACTGCGGCAGCCGGAAGGTCCAGGTCAGCGACGTCAGCGGGCTTACCGCGTTGCCCAGCCCCGAGTTCTGCATCATCGTGATGCCGCGCACGCCGTTGCGCGCACCCTGCGTCA
>DAIOET010000653.1:0-2410 GCA_036746135.1 Cupriavidus sp. | reverse complement strand
ATGCCGCTGAGGTACGATCGGGCCAGGCCGCTTTCCAGCGACAGCGCCTCCTGAGACCAGCCGCGCTGCTTGCGCAACCAGGTCAAGTGTCGCCCGAACAGCTTGAGTGGGTCTGCTGTCATATGCTGCTGTGTGGATATTAAGTCGCTAAGTCGGACGAGCCTAAGGGTTCGACCTATACGGAACGACAACTTATAGTTCGTCGTTCTATCGGTGCCAGATCGCATCTTAAGGGATGCATCCGTCAAGAATGAGGCACAGATGGCTGACTGGACAGCGATCACAGGCGGTGCCGAAACGTGGCTTTCACGCAAGGTGCGTCGGGCGGAAAACCGCACCACGCCGACCATTGCGGAATCCGGGACCACTCACGTCCCAGGCTCCGTTTCGATGGAACGGCATGCGGATATTCACCGCCTTCGATACGCCCTCGGGCATCGCCATCCCACCCCTAACGACCCATGCTGAGAGTGGATTCGATTCTCATTTATGTGTCATTCCGGCAACGGCCGGGCTCGGATTGACGGCCGGGCGGGTATGGCTGCCTGCGCCGGCCATTGGCGACGACCACTGCATTGACGCGATGGTGCCGGCGCGGGCCTGCTCTGCTGCCTAGCGGCGCTGATACTGCGTGGCCCCGAACAGGATCTCGCGTTCCTTGTCCGATTGCAGCGGCTTGCGTTCCTTGGCCAGGACCTCGACACCGCGTTTCACGGCCGGACGCTCGGCAATCTCGTTGAACCAGCGTTTCAGGTGAGGGTAGTCGTCCAGTTCCACGCCCTGGTTCTGCCAGCTGCGCAGCCACGGGAACGTTGCGATATCCGCGATCGAATAGCTGTCGCCGGCCAGCCAGGCATGCTTCGACAACTGCTTGTCGATCACGCCGTACAGGCGCTTTGCCTCGTTGGTATAGCGGTTGACCGCGTACTCGATCTTTTCCGGCGCATAGATGCGGAAGTGGTGTGCCTGGCCCAGCATCGGGCCAACACCGCCCATCTGGAACATCAGCCACTGCAGCGCATCGTACTTGCCGCGCACATCGTCGGGCAGGAACTTGCCCGTTTTGCTGGCCAGGTACAGCAGGATGGCGCCCGATTCGAACAGCGAGATCGGCTCGCCGTCGGGGCCGTCGCTGTCGACGATTGCCGGGATCTTGTTGTTGGGACTGATCTTTAGGAACGCTTCGCCGAACTGGTCGCCGGCGCCGATATTGATCGGATGCACCTTGTACTCAAGGCCGCATTCCTCAAGCATGATGTGGACCTTATGGCCGTTCGGGGTGGCCCACGTGTAGACGTCGATCATGTGCAACGCTCTCCATGAAAGAATGGCCGGGGCATTAGAGCACAGAGTGAATAACCCTGCTGCGCGTGCATGAAAAAGCCCGGCACGGGGCCGGGCTTCTCATGACGGGCGACGATGACTGTCAGGACCCGCGCGTCACGGGCATCTGGATGCTGTCCGCATTCACGTTCATGTGCTTGGCCAGCTCCAGCTTGGCGATGGCGTTGCGGTGCACCTCGTCCGGACCGTCGGCCAGGCGCAGCGTGCGCTGGTGGGCCCACCAGTTGGCCAGCGGGAAGTCGCTCGAAACGCCGGCGGCGCCGTGCACCTGGATGGCCCAGTCGATCACGCGCAGCGCCACGTTCGGTGCCACAACCTTGATCATGGCGATCTCGGCCTTGGCCACCTTGTTGCCCACGGTGTCCATCATGTAGGCGGCCTTCAGCGTCAGCAGGCGCGCCATCTCGATATCGCAGCGGGCTTCGGCGATGCGCTCCTGCGTCACGCCGTGACGGGCGATCTGCTTGCCGAATGCCACGCGCTCCAGGCTGCGCTTGCACATCAGTTCCAGCGCGCGCTCCGCCACGCCGATGCTGCGCATGCAGTGGTGAATGCGGCCCGGCCCGAGGCGGCCTTGGGCGATCTCGAAGCCGCGGCCTTCGCCCAGCAGAATGTTGCTGGCCGGCACGCGCACGTTCTTCAGTTCGATTTCCATGTGGCCGTGCGGCGCGTCGTCGTAGCCGAACACGGGCAGGAAGCGCTTGATGGTGATGCCCGGCGTGTCGGCCGGCACCACGACCATCGACTGCTGTTCATGGCGGCCCGCTTCCGGGTCGGTCTTGCCCATCACGATGTAGACCTTGCAGCGCGGGTCGCCAGCGCCCGACGACCACCACTTGGTGCCGTTGATCACGTAGTGGTCACCGTCACGCTCGATGCGGCATTCGATGTTGGTGGCGTCCGACGATGCCACGGCCGGCTCGGTCATCAGGAAGGCGGAGCGGATCTCGCCGCGCAGCAGCGGTTCCAGCCATTGGTCCTTCAGTTCTTCCGAGGCGTAGCGCTCCAGCGTTTCCATGTTGCCGGTGTCCGGCGCGGCGCAGTTGAACACTTCGGCCGACCAGGG
>DAIOET010000652.1:0-2417 GCA_036746135.1 Cupriavidus sp. | reverse complement strand
CCCTTGCCTTCGCCACCGGCGATCAGCACCACGCGCTTGTCCAGCCCGTTCAGCGCGGCCACGGTGGCGCCCACATTGGTGCCCTTGCTGTCGTCGAAGTACTCGACTTCATCGATCGTCGCCACCCACTCCACGCGGTGCGGCTCGCCGCGATATTCGCGCAGGCCATGCAGCAGCGCGTTCAGCGGCAGATCGATCGCGCGGCACAGCGCCAGTGCGGCCATCGCATTGGTCGCGTTGTGCATGCCACGGATGTGCAGGGCGTCGGCAGGCATCAGGCGCTTGTGCCGTACCGGCACGGCTTCTTCGACGACTTCGTCTTTCTTGCGGCGGCGCGGCTTCTGTTCCGACTCGGCTTCGTGATCGGGCTCGGCAACGATCAGCCACGGCATGCCACCGTCGCGCAGCACGCCATAGCTGCCGACCGTCTCCGGCAGGTCCGTGCCGAACGTCACCTGCGTCGCGCCCTTGCGGGCCATGTCCAGCGTGAGGCGGTCCTGGCGGTTCAGCACCTGCAAGCAACCCTTGCCGGCCGGGCCGAAAATGCGCGCCTTGGCGGCGGCATAGGCTTCCATGCTGCCGTGCCAGTCCAGATGGTCCTGCGTGACGTTGAGCACCGTGGCCGCATGCGGCGCCAGCGAGAACGTGTATTCGAGCTGGAAGCTCGACAGCTCCAGCACCCAGACGTCTGGCAGCGTGGCGCTGGCGATGCAGGCCGACAGCTTGTCCAGCGCCGACGGGCTGATGTTGCCAGCCACGCCTACGGTCTTGCCCGCGCGCTCGATCAGGCGGCCGGTGAGCGCCGTCGTCGTGGTCTTGCCATTGGTACCGGTAATCGCCAGCACGCTCGGCGCATAACCGGCCGTGGCCTCGAGATAGCCGAGCGCCTGCGCGAACAGTTCGATCTCGCCCCAGACCGGGATGCCGCGCGCCTGCGCCGCATCGAGCAGCGCCTTCGTGCCGGGGTCCAGCGGCGACAGGCCCGGGCTGATCGCCACCAGGCCGATATCGTCGAGCAGGCTTTCGGCGAACGGGCCGCCGACGAACTGCGCAGTGGTCAGCTCCGCCTGCAGAAAGGCAAGGTTGGCGGGTGCCTCGCGTGTGTCGGCCACGCGCACGCGGCAGCCGTTCAGGCCGCACCAGCGTGACATGGCCAGCCCCGATTCACCGAGGCCAAGTACCAGCACATGAGGTTTTTGCAACGCGCCAAACACTTCGATTTCCTGCCTTTTCAGTCCGTAAGTAAAAAAATCCAGCCGCTTAGCGCAGCTTGAGCGACGACAACCCGATCAGCACCAGCAGCATCGTGATGATCCAGAAACGCACGGTCACCTGCGTTTCCTTCCAGCCGCTCAGTTCAAAGTGGTGATGCAGCGGCGCCATGCGGAACAGGCGCCGGCCTTCGCCATAGCGCTTCTTCGTGAACTTGAACCACGTGACCTGCAGCATCACCGACAGCGTTTCCACCACGAAGATGCCGCCCATCACGAACAGCACGATTTCCTGGCGCACGATCACGGCGATGGTCCCGAGCGCGCCGCCCAGCGCCAGCGCGCCGACGTCACCCATGAACACCCGCGCCGGATGCGCGTTGAACCAGAGGAAGGCCAGGCCCGCACCGGCCATCGCCGAGCAGAAGATCAGCAGCTCGCCGGCGCCGGGGATATGCGGGAACAGCAGGTACTTGCTGTAGACCGCGTTACCCATCACGTACGCGAACACGCCCAGGCCGCCGCCAACCAGCACCACCGGCATGATCACCAGGCCGTCCAGGCCGTCGGTCAGGTTCACCGCGTTGCTGGAGCCAACGATCACCAGGTAGGTCAGCACGATGAAACCGGTCACGCCCAGCGGGTAACTGATCTCCTTGAAGAACGGGACGATCAGGTTCATCTTGTACGGCACGTCGGCGAACATGCCGCCTTCGATCCAGCTCAGGAACAGGCTCCACACGCGCACGTTGCTGGCCTCGGACACCGAGAACGCCAGATACACGGCCGCCACCATCCCGATCAACGTCTGCCAGAAGAACTTCTCGCGGCTCGACATGCCGCGCGGGTCCCGGTACACCACCTTGCGGTAATCATCGACCCAGCCCACCGCGCCGTAGCCAAGCGTCACCAGCAGCACTACCCAGATAAAGCGGTTGCCCCAGTCGCACCAGAGCAGCGTCGAGACGCAGATCGAGATCAGCACCAGCACGCCGCCCATCGTCGGCGTGCCCGACTTCACGAGGTGCGTCTGCGGACCAATAGTGCGCACAGCCTGGCCGATCTTCAGCTCGGTCAGGCGACGGATGACCCACGGCCCGAAACCGAGGCCGATCACCAGCGCGGTGAGGTTGGCCATCACCGCGCGGAAGGTCAGGTAGTTGACGACCCGCAGGAAGCTGTAATCGTTTTGCAGCCACTGGGCCA
>DAIOET010000651.1:0-2419 GCA_036746135.1 Cupriavidus sp. | reverse complement strand
ACGCAACCCAACGCGGCCAGGGCCACTGCCTTCCGTTTCATCCTCAGTCTCCTTTTTTCTAGTACTTCGTGAATGGAGCGGATGGTATGGGGGGCTCACTTTCAGTTCGCTTTCGAAGACCTTGCGATTTTGGCCGTGGAAAATGCACCACGATTGGGAGTTTCCCCATCTAGGCATGCGGGACGGTTACAGGTATCACTCCAGCGCGACTCTTGTAGACCCCTGCCCGCTGTATCCCCATGCGTATCCTGCTTGCCGAAGACAACCTGAAACTGGCCAACTCCCTCGTGGAATCGCTGAGCCAGAGCGGCTTCACAGTCGACTGCATGCATGACGGGGCCAGCGCGGACCACTTGTTGACGACGCAAGATTACGCACTGGCCATCCTCGACATTGGCATGCCGCGCCTTGACGGCCTGGAAGTGCTGCGCCGCCTGCGCGCGCGTCGCAATCCCCTGCCGGTGCTCATCCTGACCGCCCACGGCTCGGTGGAAGACCGCGTGCGCGGGCTGGACCTGGGCGCCGACGACTACCTGGCCAAACCGTTTGCGCTGACCGAGCTGGAAGCACGCGCCCGGGCACTGATACGGCGCAGTCATGGCCACGACCGCACCGGGCTGGCCTGCGGCCCGTTGCACTACGACAGTGTGAGCCGGGCCTTTACGCTGAACGGTGAGCTGCTGCAGCTCACCGGACGCGAGCGGGCCGTGCTGGAGATCCTGCTGCTGCGCGATGGCCGGGCGGTGAACAAGTCCGCCTTGTCCGAGAAGATTTTCGGCATCGACGAGTCGGTCAACGCCGACGCCATCGAGATATACGTCTACCGGTTGCGCAAGAAGCTGGAAGGCACCGGCGTCAGCATCGTCACACTGCGCGGCCTGGGCTACCTGCTGGAGGCGCGCGGCACCGCCGAAGCGGGCACGGGGTCATGAAGGCAGGCAGCCTACGGCTGCAACTGACGCTCTGGCTGCTGTTGCCACTGGTGGTGCTGCTGGCGCTGGACATGTGGCTGACCGACCGCCGCGCCATGTCTGCCGCCCATCAGGCGTTCGACCGCACGCTGGCCGCCTCGCTGAAAGCCATGCGCGAGGGCATCAAGCTGCGCGATGGCCGCGTGGAAGTGGAAGTCCCCTACCTGGCCCTGGAAGTTTTCGACGCGGAAGCCGGCTCGCGCGTCTATTACCGGATTCGTGACGATCACGGCGCCACCATCACGGGCTACGACGACCTGCCGATGCCGCCCGGCCCGGTGCGCTCGCTCTATCGCACCCAGTTCTACGATGCGGACTTTCGCGGCACGCCGGTGCGGATGGCCGCAATGGCGCTGCCCTTGCACGATGTACGATCCGCGCGCACGCAACTGGTGTGGGTGCTGGTGGCCGAGTCCACCGAACCCCGCGAGCATCTGGCCAACGAGATCCTCATCGGCTCGCTGCTGCAGGAACTGATGCTGGTCAGCCTGGCACTGGTGATCGTATGGTTTGGTGTGCGCCGTGGCTTGCAGCCCCTGCATCGGCTATCGGATGCCGTGGCAACGCGCGGCCCCGACGATCTCGATCCGATCGGCGATACCTCGCTGCCCCTGGAAACACGGCCGCTGGTATCCGCGGTTAACCAGTACGTGGCACGCCTGCATCGCATGGTGCAGGGTCGCAAGCGCTTCTTTGCCGATGCCGCGCATCAGTTGAAGACACCGCTCGCCATCATCCAGGCGGAATCGGAACTGGCGCTGCGTGAAACGGATCTGGCCAGCGTGCGCGTGCACGTCGAGCGCCTGAATGGCTCGGTCAGGCAGGCGGCAAAGGAAGTGGCGCAGCTGCTGTCACTGTCGCGGCTGGAGCCTGATAGCGGCTACGCGCCCACGCTCAAGCCAATGTGCCTGGGTCAGCTTGCGCAGCAGGTGGCGCTCGACTGGGCACCGCTGGCGCGGCAGCACGACGTCGACCTCGGCTACGAAGGTGACGAAGGCGACGATGCGCACGAAATCGACGGGCAGCCCGAACTGTTGCAGGAACTGCTGGGCAACCTGATCGACAATGCCATTCGCTACGCGGGCGCCGGCAGCATGGTAACGGTGCGTGTGGACGGGCATCGCCTGCTCGTCGAAGACAACGGCCCCGGCGTGGCGCCGTTCGAGCGCGAATCGGTGTTCAAGCGCTTCTATCGCGGCGCGGCCAGCACCAGCCGCGACGGCAGCGGACTGGGCCTGTCCATCGTCCGCGAAATTGCGCGGATTCATGGCGCCACCGTCGCTCTCAACGAGACCCGCGGCGGTGGCCTGACCGTGGAAGTCGCGTTTCCGGCCGGCACGGACCAGCCCGGCCGGAGTTGCCTGGATCAGGCGTCGCGCCGCTCGCCGCGCGAAGCGGCCGACGGCAATGCCGCGACACCGTCCACGCCGTTGGCGCCATGAGCACCG
>DAIOET010000650.1:0-2420 GCA_036746135.1 Cupriavidus sp. | reverse complement strand
ACCCCGCACCTGTTCTTCGAATTCCACGGCACCGAGGCCGGCGTGCGCGAGCAGGCCGAAACCGTGCAGGAAATCGTCGCCGATCATGGCGGCCAGGGCTTCGAATGGGCCACGCGCCCCGAAGACCGCTCGCGGCTCTGGAACGCGCGCCATACGGCCTACTTTGCCATGCTGCAGTTGAAGCCGGGCTGCCGCGCGGTGACCACCGACGTCTGCGTGCCGATCTCGCGCCTGGCGGATTGCGTGACCGAGACCGAAAAGGACCTGAACGCGTCGTCGCTGCCCTGCCCGATCGTCGGCCACGTCGGCGACGGCAACTTCCACGTGGCCATCCTGGTGGATACCGGCAAACCCGAAGAAATGGCCGAGGCCGAGGAAATCAACCGCCGGATCGTGCAACGTGCGCTGGCGATGGGCGGCACCTGCACCGGCGAGCATGGGGTGGGCCTGCACAAGATGGGCTTCCTCGTGCAGGAACACGGCGAGGACGCGCTGGACCTGATGCGCGCCATCAAGGACGCGCTCGATCCGAACCACATCCTGAACCCGGGCAAGATCTTCAACGCTACGCGTTGAAGCCGCGGCTATGGCATCGGTCTTTCAACGCGTTCCTCCGCTACACCTGCTGATTGCGTTCGAATCGGCCGCGCGGCTGGGCAGCTTTGCGCGAGCCGCCGAAGAACTGTCGGTCACGCCGAGCGCCGTCTCGCACCGGATCAAGAACCTTGAGGAACTCTGGGGCGAAGACCTGTTCGTGCGCTCGAACGCGGCGCTACGGCTTACGGCCGCCGGCACGCGCTACCAGCGCAATGTGCAGGACGCGCTGAAGTCGCTCAACGAGCTTGCGCGCCCCGAGTACAACAAGCTGCGCACCCGGCTGCGCGTGGCCATTCCGCCCACCTTCGGCCGCCAGCATCTGGTGCCGCGCCTGCCCGAGTTCAGCGCGCTGTATCCGCATATCGACCTGGAGCTGCACCTCGCCGTGCCGTTCCTCGATGTGAAGGCCGAGGACACCGACATCGAGATTCGCTATGGCACGGGCCGCTATCCGGACCTGAAGACCACGCGGCTGCTGGTGGAACCGGTGTTTCCGGCGTGCGGGCGCGAATACTACGAGCGCGTAAACGGGTTCGCGGTGACCAAGCCCGAGGATCTGCACAATCTGACACTGCTGCGCAGCCCGCTGGAGCCGTGGCGCCCGTGGTTCGAAACCGCCGGGCTGGACTGGCCCGAGCCGCAGACCGGCGCGCAATTCAACGATATCGGCCTGATGCTCGAAGCCATCGTCTCCAACCAGGGCGTGGGCCTGGTGCGCCAACGCATGGCGCGGCAATGGCTGGCCGCCGGGCAGATGGTGAAGCTGCTGGATATCGAATCGATCTCGCCGCACGGCTACTACATCGTCGAGCGCGAACAGGCGCCGCTGATGCCCGAGGCGCGCTACTTCATCGACTGGCTGCTCGGGCTGGACTGGTAGCGCCGGAGCCACTACGCTGAAAGCGTCCTGCCGGGCTGGTTCGGCCCGGCATGAACCATTTTGATCGGGTCGGCATGCCGAATTCACGTGCGCCGGAGCCCGCCTGGCGAGGTGCCTGCGCTATAGTCTGCCGTCCCGGCCGTGCGCTTGTGATCCCGTGTTGATCCGGCGTGCGGCGCCCGGTTCGTCACAGGAGTTGCTGCCATGAACGCCCCGCAAGACGCCCACACTGCCGCGGATGTATCCGCCGAGTCGCGCCGCGCCACGCTGCTGGCCCGGCTCGCGGCCATCCTGCCCGAGTCCGCCGTGCTGTGGAAGGCCGAAGACACCATCCCCTATGAGTGCGACGGGCTGGCCGCGTATCGCCAGGTACCCGACGCGGTGGTGCTGCCCGACACCGAGGAACAGGTTTGCACCGTGCTGCGCCTGTGTCATGAACTCGGCGTGCCCGTGGTGCCGCGCGGTTCCGGCACCAGCCTCTCGGGCGGCGCCATGCCGATTGCCGGTGGACTGGTGCTGTCGTTGGCCAAGTTCAAGCGCATCGTATCGGTCGATCCCTATTCCCGCACGGCCGTCGTGCAGCCCGGCGTGCGCAATCTGGCCATTTCCGAGGCCGCCGCGCCGCACAACCTCTACTACGCACCCGACCCCTCGTCACAGATCGCCTGCTCGATCGGCGGCAACGTGGCCGAAAACTCCGGCGGCGTGCATTGCCTGAAATACGGCCTGACCGTGCACAACGTGCTGCGCGTGCGCGCCGTGACGATGGAAGGCGACGTCGTGGTCTTTGGCTCCGACGCCCCCGATTCGCCGGGCCTGGACCTGCTGGCAACGATCATCGGGTCCGAGGGCATGCTCGCCGTGGTCACCGAAGTCACGGTCCGGCTCATACCCAAGCCGCAGCTGGCGCAGGTCATCATGGCCAGCTTCGACGACGTGGAAA
>DAIOET010000649.1:0-2430 GCA_036746135.1 Cupriavidus sp. | reverse complement strand
TGACCGTGCGCGCGTTGCGCGCGACTTCGCTCATGCCCTTCTTGTGGTTGTCCAGCTCTTCGAGCGTCATCATCGGCAGATAGATGTCGTGCTCTTCGAAGCGGAACAGCGAGCTTGGGTCGTGCATCAGCACGTTGGTATCGAGCACGAACAACTTGCTCGGGCCAGCCGTCTTGCGCGTGCGTCGCGTAGGGCCGGTGGCCGGTTTGACCAGGCTGACGGCCGGCGACGCGGGCGTAGCGGTGGTCGGTGCCGGGGCATCGGCGGTCTTGGCTCGGGTCGTGCTGCCGGCGCGTGCGCGGGTGGCGGGCGCCTTGGTGTCGCCGGTCTCGAGCAGTGCCACACGCTCGAGGACCGGCACAGGTTTCTTACCCTGCGCAGCTTTGGCCTTGGAGCTTGCGACCGGCGCGAATTCGCTCGGGTCCAGCAGTTGGGCAGGCTTGGCGGGCATGGTAGGCAGCGGCATGCTTGGCTTTCCTTTCAGGGACTAAAGGGGGCGAAAAAGCTGGCGTACAACCAGGGAACGGCAGAAACCGGGAAAACCGAAGGGTGAGAGGTGAAGAAACAAAAAAGCCGCCAGGCCTGGGGTGCAGGTGTGGCGGCTTGTCTTGCGGTCCCGCGACACGGCAGGTCCGCTACCAGCCCTGGGACTGTGCCTGTCGGGCCGGGACGTTACTGCAGCGTGGCAACTGGGATCTGAACGCATTGAGGGCCAATCTACCCGAAGGTTTTGGCTTTTGCAATCGGTCAAATTCTCGTCGCGGTTGCGCAACTGTCGGCGGCATCGAGGATGCTCGGGTTCACATCCCCTTGACGATCGCCAGCACCTCGTCCACGTGGTTCGGCACCTTGATGCCGCGCATTTCGTGACGCAGTACGCCCTTGGCATCCAGGATGAAAGTACTGCGCTCGATGCCGCGCACCTCCTTGCCATACATCTTTTTCATCTTGATGACATCGAAGATATTGCAGATGGCTTCGTCCGCGTCGGAGATCAGCTCGAACGGCAACTCCAGCTTGGCCTTGAAGTTCTCATGGGACTTCAGGCTGTCGCGCGAAATACCGAACACCGTGGCACCGGCTTTCTCGAAGGCCTCGTGCTGGTCGCGGAAGTTCATGGCCTCGGTGGTGCAACCCGGCGTGTTGTCCTTCGGGTAGAAGTACAGCACCAGGTTCTTGCCGCGCAGGTCGGCGAGGCGGAAGTCCGCGCCGGTAGCGGGGGCCTGGAAGTCGGGAACGGCCTTGTTGAGACTGACGGTCATGCTGGTGGCTCTCCTGGATGGCGATGCATCATCGGTGATGGCGGCGGCCCGTTATTGATATGTGCAGCGTGGACCTGCCTCATGGCGGGTGCAGATTGGGGCAGTCGGCCGGACTTCAAGCGTGGCGTCGGCTCAACCCGGCAAAAAATTGCCGGCCATGCGGACCGGCACGGGCAGGGCTCAGCTTTGGGCGGCGGCTTCCACCAGCAGCACCGCCGCCACCTTGCGGCCTTCGGCCATGAGGATATTGTAGGTGCGGCATGCGGCCTGCAAGTCCATCGCGTCGACGCCGATATGCTGGCGCGCCAGGGCCGTGGTCAGCCGGGGGTGCGGAAAGCGCAGCCGGTCGCCCGTGCCGAGCAGCACGACTTCCGGCTTCCTTTCGAGCAGTGCCTCGAAGTGCGCAGGTTCGAGATCTTCGAAACGGCTGACGGGCCAGGGGACGATGTCGCCCTCCGGCATGACGAGGATGGGCCGCTCGTGGCGTACCGCGTTGATTTCGACGTAGCCGGGGCCATAGCCGGTCACGGTGTTGAGGTTCTGGGGTTTGTCGGCGTGGAGTTTCAAGACGGGTGCCTCATGCCGCCCAGGGGCTGTCCGTGGCCGTTCCCGGCGGCGTTGTGCGCGGCCGGATGGTCGACGGTAGGGGCGGGCGGCGGGTTGGTGGCAGGATCGTGCGCGCAGAGGCCCAAAAGGCTCGCTGCAATGCAAGAATCCATGCCGAAGTCTGTCATAATCCGATATCTTATAGCTTTTGCCTCCCGGTCTGCCACGCTCGACTGCTGCCCAGCGACGCGCGCCGCCAGACGTCCAGGACAATCCAGAAGATTCCCAAGACCGCTGCCGCCGAGACGGGCAGCTTGCCCTGACATCGCCGAAACCGCCGTGAAACCCATCCAGAAATCGAACAAGCTCCAGAACGTTTGCTATGACATCCGCGGCCCGGTGCTGGAAAAGGCCAGGCAGATGGAGGAGGAAGGGCACAAGATCATCAAGCTGAACATCGGCAACCTGGCCGTGTTCGGTTTCGATGCGCCGGAGGAAATCCAGCAGGACATGATGCGCAACCTGCCGAATTCGGCGGGCTACTCAGACTCCAAGGGCATCTTCGCCGCGCGCAAGGCGATCATGCACTACACCCAGGAAAAGAAGATCCAGGGCGTGGGGC
>DAIOET010000648.1:0-2433 GCA_036746135.1 Cupriavidus sp. | reverse complement strand
GGAATACGAGGAACGGAATCAGGCGCACGGTGATCTTGCGGTACGCCTCGTTGCGCTGCTGCGCCAGTTCCGCGGGCGGCAGGTTCTCCAGGGCGCTCGGGGCGCCGGTCATCACGGAAGACATCGGTGACTACTCCTTGGGTGTGGTTGGCGGGGCTTCGCTACGTTGGCGAAGCCCTCTCGCTGGGCGCTGTGCTGGCGCATGCGGTGGCCGTGGAAATCCGGCCGGTATTACGTGGCTACTGCAGGGCCTGCTCGATGGCCGCGGACACTTGCAGCACCCGTGCGTCGGCGCCATGCAAGCCGCAGACACCCAGGCCCATGCCCTCGCCCATCGGCAACGACGCCGCACAGCCGTCGAGGAAATTGATGACGCTCGGATTGCGCAGGACCAGGCCGTTGATCGCGAAGAAGTCTTCATCGCGTTCGAGGGCGTCCAGACGCGGCGGACGTATCGCCACGCTCGGCATCAGCCACGCATCGGCGTCACGCAGCAGGTTGGCGGCACGTTGCTGCATCGCGCGGCGCTCGCCGAGCAATACGATGTAATCGGTGGCGCTCAGCTTCTCGCCACGGCGGATGCGTTGCGCCACGCGCTGGTCGTACTGGTCGCCCTTCCCTTGCAGCAACGCGCGATGCCAGGTCCATGCCTCGGCAGCCGTCAGGCCGCCAGCGGCGTTGATCTCCGGCAATCGGCGCAACTCGGGAAATGCGAACTCGACGATCTGCGCGCCCCGTGCCGACAGCTTCGCCAGCGTGGCTTCAAACGCCTGCGCCACTTCGGCTTCCACGCCGTCGAATACGAAGTCTCGCGTCACGTAGAAGCGCAGGCCGCGCAGGTCGGCAGCGCGAGTGTCGAGCGTCTCGCCGCTCAGCACGGCGTCCACGGCCGCGCAGCAAGCCACCGAGCGCGCCAGCGGGCCGGCCGAGTCGAGCGATGTCGACAGCGGCACGGCGCCGTCCAGCGGCACGCGGCGCGCCGTCGGCTTGAAGCCGGTCAATCCGCAGAACGCGGACGGAATGCGGATCGAGCCACCCGTGTCGGTGCCCAGCGCGGCCACGGCCATCTGCTCCGCCACGCTCACGGCGCCGCCCGATGTCGATCCGCCGCTGATGCGGTCCGGGTCGAACGGAGTGCGCGGCGTGCCGTAATGGGGATTCAGCCCCAAGCCGGAAAACGCGAACTCGCTCATATTGGTGCGGCCAATCAGCACGGCACCCGCTGCGCGCAGTCGCGCCACGGCTGGTGCGTCGGCCTGCGCCGGAGCGCTACCGTCCAGCGCCTTGGAGCCGGCGCGCGTCACCTGACCTCGCACATCGAACAGATCCTTGATCGATACCGGCAAGCCGGCCAGCGGCGACGCCACATAGCCAGCCGCACGCGCCTGGTCGGCGGCATGGGCCTGTGCAAGTGCACCCTTGGCGTCGACGCTCATGAACGCGGTGCCGCCCGCCTTGATATGGCGATCGATATTGGCCAGCGCGTCTTCCGTCAGCGCGACACTGGTGGTGCGTCCCGCTGCCAGCGCGGCAGCCAGTTCGGCAATGGTCGGGGCTGTCATGACCGCACTCATTCGGCAACGGCCAGCGTTTCCACGCGATAAGCGTGGCGCAGGCTGCGATTCAACACGGGATCGTGCAGTTCCACCTCGAACGACTCACCGTGACCCATCTCGCCTATCACGGCCTGCGTGCCGCAGAACATCGCGGTGCCCGGCGGCAGTTGCGATTCGCCGGTCAGGCGTTCGATCAGGTCGCGCGGGTCCAGCAGTCGCGTGACCTTGCCTTCCTGGTACAGCGCGCGCTGGCCGTCGCGGACGCGCCAGCAGCGCATTTCCAGAACGTCCCAGTGATCGGCCACCTCGTCGAAGCGCCATACGTCACGGCCCATCGGCTTGGCGCACATCTGCTTCGATACGGTCACGTCATACGCTTCGACCTTGCGGTCGGTGTGGTCCGAGCCGATGCCCACGTACAGCGCATCGGCGTCCTGCAGCAGCACAAATTCGGTCTCGCCCGATGAATCGTCGCGCGGTACTTCGAGCACGTCGTCGGTGGTGAGCAGCTGGGCGGCCAGCGGATAGAACGTCGGCACGCTGGCGGGCGGCTTCACGCCAATGGCCTTCAGTTCGTCGATATGGTGCTGGACGGCTTCCATGTCGCGGCCGGTCCAGCCGGCGATGATCAGTCGTTCGATGTCGAGGGCGAGCGCGCCCCCGCCGGCTACCTTGAGATGCAGTGTCGGCATTGCGTACTACCTTTGTTACGAGGGAAAAGTTCGGGTCAGAGTGTCCGGATGATGTTCTTCCGGAATTCGTCGATGTGTTCGCGGATGGCCTCGCGCACGGCCGGTACGTCGCGCCGCTCCAGGGCGTCGACGATCTCCAGGTGCTCCTGGTAGACGTTCTCCAGGTGCTGCGGATCGGACAGCGA
>DAIOET010000647.1:0-2444 GCA_036746135.1 Cupriavidus sp. | reverse complement strand
CGTCCAGGCTACGCATGACCTTGCCGACAAACTGCATCTGGCGGCGTTTGCCTTCATGGTTGGTGATCTTGCGGGCGGCCAGGATCGCATCGGATAGCGATTCGGGCATCGGTACACGGGCCAGGCGGTCCTTGGCCAGTGCCTCGAGTTCTACGCCCAGATCCTGCAGCGCGGTCATGTCGCGCTTGCGCTGGGACTTGCTCTTGGGCAGGTCGTCGTCGTCTTCCGGGGCAAAGGCGCCCGGGAAACGGCCGTTGGAGGTGTTACGGGTATTTCGCGTCATGGGCGGCATTTTATCTTGCTATGATTCCCGTTTGGACTTTTGATCACGCCCGCCCATATGAGCCAGACCGCCGAAAAGACCGCGCATTTCACCTACACCCAGGATCAGCTCAAGGCTATGGCGGCCGATGTGCTGCGCGTGGCACGCGAACTTGGCGCGACGGATGCCGCCACCGAGATCTCCGAGGGCAGTGGCCTGTCGGTGACGGTGCGCAAGGGGCAGGTCGAAACGATCGAGCAGAACCGCGACAAGGTAGTGGGCGTGACGGTCATGATCGGTCAGCGTCGCGGCAACGCCAGCACGTCCGATTTCTCGCCGGCCGCGCTGCGTGCCACCGCCGAGGCCGCCTACAACATCGCCCGCTTCACGGCGGAGGATGACTGCGCCGGCCTGGCCGAGGAAGACCTGCTCGAACGTAATCCCCGCGATCTGGACCTGTTCCACCCGTGGACCATCGATACCGAAGGCGCCATCGATATCGCGCGCCGGGCCGAAGCGGCGTCGTTCGCCGTGTCGCCGAAGATCAAGAATAGCGATGGTGCCAGCGTGTCGGCCCAGCATTCGCAATTCGTGCTGGCCACCTCGCGCGGCTTCGTGGGCGGCTACCCGTACTCGCGCCACTTTATTTCCGCCGCGCCGATTGCCGGCTCTGGCGGCGGCATGCAGCGCGATGACTGGTATTCGTCGAAGCGCTCGCCGCTGGCGCTGGCCGAGCCGGAGGCGATCGGCCGCTACGCGGCGGAACGCGCGCTGGCCCGCCTGAACGCGCGCAAGCTGTCCACGCGCAAGTGCCCGGTGCTGTTCGAGGCGCCGCTGGCCGCCGGGCTGCTGGGGGCGTTCGTGCAGGCGGTGTCGGGCGGGGCGCTGTATCGCAAGTCGACCTTCCTGTACGACACGCTGGGCAAGGCCGTGTTTGGACCGCATATCCAGATCCATGAGCAGCCGCACGTACCCGGTGCGATGGGCAGTGCACCGTTCGACGAGGAAGGCGTGCGCACGCACGCCCGCGACGTGGTGCGCGATGGCGTGGTGGAAGGCTATTTCCTGTCGACCTATTCGGCGCGCAAGCTCGGCATGCAGACCACCGGCAACGCGGGTGGCTCGCACAACCTGACGCTGACCAGCTCGCTGACGCAGCCGGGCGACGACTTCGCCGGCATGCTGAAGAAGCTGGGCACGGGCCTGCTGGTGACCGAGCTGATGGGGCAGGGCGTGAACTACGTGACGGGCGACTATTCGCGCGGCGCGTCGGGCTACTGGGTCGAGAACGGGGTGATCCAGTACCCGGTGGAGGAAATCACGATTGCCGGAAACATGGTCGAGATGTTCAAGCAGATCGTTGGTATCGGCGCCGACGCGCTGGTGCGCGGCACCAAGGAAACCGGCTCGATCCTGATCGAACAGATGACGATCGCAGGGAATTAAGGCAGGGAGAGGGCCAGCGGTTCAAATTGCGAGAGTCGGCAAGCAGAACCTCCAGGCCCTCACCCCCAACCCCTCTCCCGCGGTGCGGGAGAGGGGAGCTGAGAAGCGACTACTGACTATTCTTCGCCCGACGGCGGACGTTCGTAAGTCACGAACGCATAGTCAAAACCATTCGCCTCCGAATGGTGTTTATCGCGTGAAGTCTCGATCCAGATCGAGCGATCGACCGCCGGGAAGAACGCATCGCCCGGCACATCGGCATCGATCTCGGTGACGATCAGTCGATCCGCGCTGGGCAGCGCTTCCGCATAGAGTAGCGCGCCGCCAATCAGGAACACTTGCTCCACACCAGCGCAAAGCCGCTGCGCGTCTTCGAGCGATCCCACCACCTCGGCGCCTGCGAGTTCCAGTGCGTGGTTGCGGCTCACCACGATATTGCGGCGGCCCGGCAGCGGACGGCCGATCGAATCCCAGGTCTTGCGGCCCATGATGATCGGTGCGCCCAGCGTGGTGCGCTTGAAATGCTGCAGGTCTTCGGGCAGGCGCCACGGCAGCGTGTTGTCGCGGCCGATCACGCCATTGCGCGCGCGCGCGACGATCAGGGTCAACAACGTCATACGGCCACCGGTGCCTTGATGGCCGGGTGCGACTCGTAGCCCACCAGTTCAAAATCGTCGTACTGATAGTCGAAGATGCTGTCGGGCTTGCGCTTGATGCGCAGCGTCGGCAGCTTCAT
>DAIOET010000646.1:0-2451 GCA_036746135.1 Cupriavidus sp. | reverse complement strand
AGACCAGGCCCGGATCGAGCTGGATCACGTCCTTGCGCGTGAACGGCAGCTTGTACGCGCCCTTCAGCGGCTCCAGGCCGTCGGGACGCGCGGCGAATTCCATGTCCACGGCCAGCGGGTGCTTCTTGTCTTCGCCGTCGGCGCGCATTTTCTCGGCGTAGGCCGACAGCGTGCGGATATCTCCCGCCCGTTCCTTCGGCATGGCGAATGCGTAGGTGTTATTGACCCGCGATGCGTCCAGCCAGACCAGCCCCTTGGCCGCGTCGAGTTCCTTCACCCGCTTGTAGCTCTCGGGGCCGTCGAGCTTTTCCTCGACCTTGTTGAACACGATCAGCGCCGTGCCGGTGTAGTCCCACACCACATCGAGCTGGCCGGATTCCATCGCCTGGCGCATCAGCGTGCTGCCCAGGCCCGACGTCAGCGTCGCGTCGATACCTTTTGCCTTCAGGTACTGCGTCGTCATCGACGACAGAATCAACTGCTCGGTGAAGTTCTTGCCGCCCACGCGCACCTGGCCGGCACCTTCCTGTGCACGCGCTGGTGCCGTCGACAACAGCAGCGCGGCCAGCGCCGCGCCGATGACGGCGCAGAGCCAGAACGTGCGGCCTTCCGCCAGACGATTTGCGGATTTCGTTTTCATATGACCCCTCATTGCGCCAACCCGCGACGGCGCAGATAGACATGGCCGGCGGTGGCGAACAGCGCATCGAGCGTCAGGGCCAGCAGCGCGGTAGCGGCGGCGCCCAGCAGCAGCAACGGCTGGTTGTTCAGGTAGATGCCCGGAAAAATCAGTTCGCCCAGGCTGTTCGCACCGATCAGGAACGACAGCGGCACGGTGCCCACATTGATCACCAGGCTGATGCGCACGCCGGCCAGAATCACGGGCAGCGCGTTCGGCAGTTCCACGCGAACCAGGCGCTGGCACGGTGTCATGCCGATGCCGCGCGCGGCTTCCTTGAGCGCGGGCGACACGGTGCGCAGCCCTTCGTACGTATTGCGCACGATGGGCAGCAGCGACGCCAGCCACAGCGCCAGGATCGCCGGACGCTCGCCGATGCCGAGCACGGCCAGCGCCAGGGCCAGCACCGCCAGCGAAGGCACGGTATTGCCGATGTTGAAGACCTGCATGAGCTTGTCAGCCCATCGGCGCATGCATGGGCGGCTCAGCGCGATGCCGGCCGGCACGCCGGTCAGCAGGGCCAGGGCCATCGAGATCGCCACCAGGCGCAGATGGTCGGCCACGTCGTAGAACAGGCGGTCCTGATACTGACGGATGACATCAACGCCGATCCACGTGACCAGTCCGGCCAGCGCAATGGCAATGACACCACCCCAGGCCACGGCCTGGATGGTTCGCTTTGACATATTTCCCCTCTCCAACCCCGGCCTGTCGAGATTCACGCGAAATGCACGAATCGCCACATCCCGGATGTGGAAAACAAAAGGGCCGGCGGAATGTTGATGGGGGTGCCCGCCGGGACCCTGGTTCAGATTGCCTTGCCGCCATGACCGGCACGATTGCCGGCGGACGGACTTGTGGGTGTGGCACCGGCCTGGAGGCCGACGAAACACCCGATTGATGGGGTTCAGGCTTCAGGCCCAAACCCGCGGGAGCGGCGCAACCCAAACGGGTTGGCCAGTGGCGGCGACTGATGTCGTGTCAAAACGCGCTTTCGGTATGGCGCCGCCGGTCAATCGGCCGTTGCCAGACAACGGATCGCGGGGGTTCGGGATACAGACCGAGCCACCGCAATTATTGGCAACGGATGACAAAGAGACCGCTATTCTACACAACTTCTGCGATTCCGTCATCTTCATCGTTTCCGTATGCGAAATAACGAGGCTTGGTCAGGCATTTCCGAGTTCCCGATCGTTGCACGGGAAGATCAGATACTCGACGGATCGTTCCATCGATAAAACAATCTGTTGCCCACCCGCCATCTACCGCTTTCTGGCCAAACCCTTAAATTGGCAGGGTAGACACGACGGCGCGGACCACATCGCTCCCGCCGTCCCAACAGGAGATTTCCCCATGACCACCCGTACTCCAACCGTTCCGGCAACCGCCACGGAGACCGTGCAGCGCTCGCGCGCCGTGGACCGCGTGGTACGTGGCATCGCCACGTCCGACGGCGCCGGCGTGAAGCTGACCCGCGTGCTGACCCAGAACCTGCAACGTCGCCTGGACCCGTTCCTGATGCTCGACGCCTTTGGCACCGACAACAAGGACGACTACATCGGCGGCTTTCCTGATCATCCGCACCGTGGCTTTGAAACCATTACCTACATGCTGGCCGGCCGCATGCGGCACCGTGACAGCGCTGGCCATGAAGGGCTGCTGGAAAACGGCGGCGCCCAGTGGATGGTGGCCGGCTCGGGCGTGGTGCACTCGGAATTGCCCGAGCAGGAAGACGGCCGCATGGAAGGCTTCCAGCTCTGGCTGAACCTGCC
>DAIOET010000645.1:0-2452 GCA_036746135.1 Cupriavidus sp. | reverse complement strand
TCGCCGTTGCGCACCACCGTGTAACGGGTGCGGATCTGCGACACGATGCCGGTGTACTTGTCCACCGTGATCTGGTCTCCCAGCTTGACGGAGCGGTCCAGCAGGATGATGAAGCCAGAGATGTAGTTGCTCGCAATCTTCTGCAGACCAAGGCCGAGACCCACGCCGAGCGCGCCGCCAAACACGGACAGCACCGTCAGGTCGATGCCGACCAGCGACAGGCTCAACAACAACGACACCAGCAGCAGTAGTGCCTTGGCAATGCGCGTCAGCACCACCTTGAGGTTGGCATCCAGCGTCTGCGCCCGCATCAGGCGCTCTTCGAGCCAGGACCCAAACCACATGGCCACCAGCACCGTCAGCAGAATCCACACCACGCCCATCAGCGCATCGGCGATGCTGATCGGATGCTTGCCGCCCACCGGAAACCGCACCGACTCCATCCAGTGAATGACGTCGGGCAGCAGGCCGACCACGTACAACGCCATGCCGACCCATACCAGCGTGGTCAACACCTTCTCGACCAGCACCAGCATGCCGTGCAGTTGTCCGCTGGCGGACATCACGCGGCGCAGGACATAAAACGCGATGTAAAGCGACGTAATGCCGAATAGCGGCACCAATGCAAGCCGCAGCACGCTGATCGACGCAAACGGCGCGAGCGCGAAGCGCGCCACCAGCACCAGCAGCCAGGCAAACAGCGGGAACATCGCCCGCTCCAGGCTGACCGCGGCCAGGCGCAGCGCGAAACTCGACGTCTCATGCCGCGCTTCCAACCGCTTGACCACTAGGCGCGCCAGTGGCCAGGCCACCAGCAGGCAGCCGGCCAGAATGCCGATCTGCCAGAAGAACCCCTGCCCGCCAGCATCGTGAATCAGGTCTTCGAGCATCTTGCCCATCACGGAATGTGACCGGGTGAGAGCAACGAGGGTATCGGGGTTCATCGCACCGCCTTCTGCGGATATGCGCGCATATCTGGCATTTAACGCGTACGTTCCAGCACGGCTGCGAAGAACCCGTCGGTCTGATGGACGTGCGGATATAGCGCCAACATGCCGCCTTCCGCCGGCAAATCAGGCACCTCGATCTTCTGCTCGGCCAGCACTTCGGCTACAGGCACGAGGCGGAAGTTATCGTTCTTGGCGAGGAAATCGCGGACGATCGCTTCGTTTTCGGCCTCCAGCACGCTGCAAGTGGCGTACACGACACGACCACCACCCTTGACCAGCTTTGCCGCCGCCTCAAGGATTGCCCCCTGCTTGGCGGTCAGCTCGAGCACCGACTCCGGCGTCTGACGCCACTTCAGATCAGGGTTACGACGCAGCGTGCCCAGTCCGCTGCAAGGCGCATCGACCAGCACTCGATCGATCTTGCCTGCCAGGCGCTTGACCTTGGCATCGCGCTCCGAGTCGATCAGCACCGGATGGACGTTGGACAACCCACTGCGCGCCAGGCGCGGCTTCAGGTTAGCCAGGCGTTTTTCCGATACATCGAACGCATAGAGGCGGCCGGTGGATCGCATGGCCACACCCAACGCCAGCGTCTTGCCGCCCGCGCCGGCGCAGAAATCCACCACCATCTCGCCACGGCGCGGCGCCAGCAAGTGGCACAGCAACTGGCTGCCTTCGTCCTGCACTTCCACGCCACCGTTGATGAACAGCGGCAACTGGTTCAGCGCCGGCTTGCCCTTCAGGCGAATGCCCGCGGGCGCCATCGGTGCCGCCTCAGCCGTGATCCCGGCGGTCTGCAGTTCGGCCAGGGCCTCTTCGCGCGACAGCTTTGCGGTATTGACGCGCAGGTCCAACGGCGCGGGGCGCAGCCACGCATCGCCCATCGCCGCCGTGAAGGCATCGCCATGATGGGCGACGAGCTCGTCATAAAGCCACTCGGGCAAATTGGCACGTACGCGCGGGGCCAGGCTCGAGCGCTCGATCGTCGTCAGGCGGTCCAGCCACTCTGCTTCGTCGGGATAGAGGAACGGCGTCAGCGTGTCGCGGCCCAGCGTCGCTGCCAGGCCCAGCAAACCCAGGCGGCGCGTGGCGGAACCGGTGCCGCTCTCGGCAAATTGACCAAATTCGACGCGCCGGCGCAACACTGCGAAAACTGCTTCAGCAATGATTCCGCGGTCACGATGACCAAGTTTGCTATTTTCACGGAAGTAGTGGCTCACCACCGCATCGGAAGGTCGCGCGAACAGCAGCACCTTGCCGAGCAGGCGGTCGATATGCTGCAGATGGAATGCCTGCAGGCTGCCCGGTGTACGCGGTGCGTGGTTCGCTTGCCCGGCTTGCGACTTGCGGATCGGACTGGCTTTGCCCTTGCTGCCCCGCGAGCGTTGACGGTTGTCGCGGGAGGTTGAAGTTTCTTGACGACTCATGGCTGTTTTCCTGCCGCTTGGGGCGAGATGGCCATGAACCATTGGGGTTCGGCCGGTTGAACTTGAACGACGCCG
>DAIOET010000644.1:0-2455 GCA_036746135.1 Cupriavidus sp. | reverse complement strand
AAGCCGCTGGTGCTGGCGCTGGCCAACCCGAATCCGGAAATCATGCCGGAACTGGCCAAGGAAGTGCGTCCGGACGCCGTGATCGCCACGGGCCGTACCGACTATCCGAACCAGGTCAACAACGTTCTCTGCTTCCCGTTCATCTTCCGTGGCGCGCTGGATTGCGGCGCCACCACGATCACGCGTGAAATGGAAATCGCCGCCGCCAACGCCGTGGCGGACCTGGCGCGTCAGGAACAAAGCGATATCGTGGCGTCGGCCTACGGCATCCAGGACCTGTCGTTTGGCCCCGAATACCTGATTCCGAAACCGTTCGACCCGCGCCTGATCGTCAAGATTGCGCCGGCCGTGGCGGAAGCCGCCGCCAAGGCGGGTGTGGCAGCGCGTCCGATCGAGGACATGGACGCGTACCGCTTGCAGCTGCAACAGTTTGTCTACCACTCGGGCACGCTGATGAAGCCGATCTATGCGGCTGCGCGCAAGGTGGACATGGAAAAGAAGCGCATCGTCTTTGCCGAAGGTGAAGAAGAGCGCGTGCTGCGTGCCGTGCAGGTGATCGTCGACGAGAAGCTGGCCAACCCGATCCTGATCGGTCGCCCGGCAGTGCTGTCGCACCGCATCGAACGCTTCGGCCTGCGCCTGCGCATGGGCGTGGATTTCACCGTGGTGAACCCCGAGCACGACGAGCGCTTCCGCGACTACTCGGACGCGTACTACCGCATGATGGCCCGCGAAGGCGTGACGCAGCAGTACGCCAAGCTGGAAATGCGCCGCCGTACCACGCTGATCGGCGCGATGCTGGTCAAGAAGGGCGAAGCCGACGGCATGATTTGCGGCACGGTCAGCACCACGGCCGCGCACCTGCGCTACATCGACCAGGTGCTGGGTGGCACGAACACCGTGTACGCCGCCATGAACGGCCTGGTCCTGCCGGGCCGCCAGATCTTCCTGGTGGACACCCACGTCAACGTGGACCCGACCGCCGAGGAGCTGGCCGAGATCACGATCATGGCCGCCGAGGAACTGAAGCGCTTTGGTATCGAGCCGAAGATCGGCCTGCTGTCGCATTCGAACTTCGGCACGTCGGAAGCACCGTCGGCCCGCAAGATGCGCGATACGCTGCAGATCCTGCGCGAGCGCGCGCCGGAACTGGAAGTGGATGGCGAAATGCACGGCGACAGCGCGCTGGACGAAAAGCTGCGCGATTCGCTGGTGCCGGACGGCTCGCTGAAGGGTGAAGCCAATCTGCTGGTCTGCCCGAACATCGACGCGGCCAACATTTCGTACAACCTGCTCAAGGTTGCGGCCGGCAACAACGTGGCCATCGGCCCGATCCTGCTGGGCGTGAAGGCGCCGGTGCACATCCTGACGCCGTCGGCCACGGTGCGCCGCATCGTCAACATGACCGCACTGGTGGTGGTGGACGCCGCGGCCAAGGCCTGATCGGCGGGTTTCACCGGCGGCTGTTTCGGGCCGCCGGAGCCAAGTGGTGCAAGAGCCGGGTTCGCCCGGCTTTTTCATGTCCGTGTCAAATGGCCGCTCGCACGGTTAGTATGCGCACACATATCAATAACATATTGAAACAATTGAAGAAATTCTGCGCGCCCTGGCGCAGGGATTGATTAATGATGGACTTGCGCGTAACCTTACGCCTTTGAATGCGGACGCTCGCCTGGGCGTGCCGGTAGCCGCTGGGGACCCGTAATGGAACCCGAGGGGCGGCCGGAATGACCCCCATCAACTTTCGCCAACGATTTATTCACTATCGTGGGTTCCCGGAATTTTCAAAGCCAGTCGCAGCGGCAGTCACATTGGCAGTCCCTGAGCCTGGCGCGAAGCCTGGGCCACGTGTTGGCCGGCGCGGCGCTCTCGATGGCGCTCGCCCTGTCGCCGCAAGGCGCGATGGCAAGGCAGCAGCCCGAAATGGCCGGGGCGGTGGGAACCATCACGGCACCGCAGTTGCCCAACGAGGCGCGGCAAACGCTGGACCTGATACAGGCTGGCGGGCCGTTCCCGTATGAGAAGGATGGTTCGCGGTTCGGCAACTACGAACGCATCCTGCCGCAGCAGCCTCGCGGGTATTACCGCGAATACACCGTCAAGAACAGCAAAAGCCGGAATCGGGGAGCCAAGCGGATAGTTTGCGGTGGTGATCAACGCGCCGCCAACGACTGCTACTACACGGAAGACCACTACAACAGTTTCAAACGGATAACCAAATGATGACTGACATTTTCGGATTGGGCGACGCCCTTGCCGCCCGCGAGGAGCGCGGCGCCGGAGATGGCTGGCAAAGGGCTCACCTGCAGGCCCAGAACCTATATGACAACGTGCTGATGATGCCGCGCCAGGATCTGACGCACCGACTTCCGCCCGCTTGTGCGCCAGTCATGGTCACGTGGGCTGACGACGGCACCAACGAGGGAGCCATGAATCTGTTCAAGACGGTGCGCCC
>DAIOET010000643.1:0-2464 GCA_036746135.1 Cupriavidus sp. | reverse complement strand
GCGAAGTGGCGCGCGCCCGACTAGAATGGCCTGCAGACCGGAACACCCGGCCGCCTTACCTGGAGACATTGCCATGTACCAACCTCGCCGGCGCACCCTCGCGCTGCTTCTGTCGATCGCCTTCGGGCCGCTGGCCGTGGCGTCCGTCCATGCCAGCGATGCCTATCCGTCCAAGCCGATCCGGCTGGTCGTGCCGTTCCCGGCTGGTGGTACGACCGACATCATGGCGCGCGCGGTGTCGGCGGAATTGTCCAAGCTGCCCGGCTGGAACGTGGTGGTCGACAACAAACCCGGCGCGGGCGGCAACATCGGCTCCGATATCGTGGCCAAGTCGGCGCCCGATGGCTACACGCTGCTGATGGGCACCGTGGGCACGCACGGCATCAACCAGTCCCTGTATGGCAAGCTGCCGTTCGATCCGATCAAGGATTTCGCGCCGATCACCCTGGTGGCCGCGGTGCCGAACGTGCTGGTGGTCAACCCCGCGTTTGCCCAGCAGAACAAGATCAACTCGGTCAACGATCTGATCGCCTATGCACGCGCCAACCCCGGCAAGCTGAACATGGCATCGAGCGGCAACGGGACGTCCATCCATCTGGCCGGCGAGCTGTTCAAGACGCAGACCAAGACCTTCATGGTCCATTTCCCGTATCGCGGCAGCGGCCCGGCACTGACCGATTTGAGCGGCGGCACGATGCAGCTCATGTTCGACAATCTGCCGTCGTCGATGCAGCTGATCAAGTCCGGCAAGCTCAAGGCACTGGCCGTGACCAGCGCCAAGCCGTCGCCGGCCCTGCCCGGCATTCCCACGGTGGCACAGGCCGCCAATCTGCCTAACTTCGAGGCCAGCTCGTGGTTCGGGCTGCTGGCGCCGGCCGGCACGCCGCCCGACATCATCCACCGCATCCAGCAGGAAGTGGCCAAGAGCCTCAACACGCCCGCCGTGCGCGAACGGCTGATGGCGCAAGGCGCCGATCCGGTAGGCAACACGCCCGAGCAGTTCGCGGCGCTGATCCGGTCGGAAACCGTCAAGTGGGCCAAGGTCGTCAAGGATTCGGGCGCCAAGGTCGACTGAACGTCCGGACTTGATCGATCCGATAGGGAGAAGACCGGGCAGCGCATATACTTGAGGCATCAAATGTTCGAGCTGCCCGAATCACGATGCCCAATCCTTCCGCCGCCAGCAGCGCCGCCGATGACACGCAGGTCGATCTGGAGACCAGTGCCGGCGACTCGGAACATGAGGCGCTGCGGCTCTGGCTGCGCCTGCTCACCTGCACCACGCTGATCGAAGGCGATATCCGCTCGCGCCTGCGCCAGGACTTTGCCGTGACGCTGCCCCGCTTCGACCTGATGTCGCAGCTCGACCGGCACCCCGAAGGCCTCAAGATGGGAGAACTGTCACGCCGCATGATGGTGACCGGCGGCAATGTGACCGGCATCACGGACCAGCTCCAGCAAGAGGGCCTGGTCACGCGCGAAGCCTTGCCCACTGACCGCCGCGCCTATCTGATCCGTCTGACACCGGCGGGCCGCGAGGCTTTCTCGCGCATGGCGAGCGCCCATGAAACCTGGGTGGAACAAATGTTCTCGGGACTTGCCGAAACCGATCGGCGCGCCCTTTTCCGACTACTGGGCCGCCTCAAGTCCAGCCTGATCACACCATGACCCGTATCGCTTACCGATGGATTCCCGCGCTGTGCGCCACCGCGCTGGCCTGCGCTTGCAGTAGCACCCCGGCGGGTCCGCAGATCACGCCGGTCAACGCCACGATCAAGCTCGGGCGCGTGACCGAGAAGACGTTCCTGTCCCGCATCGAGGTGCCGCAAGGCGGCAGCTATGGCGGATATGGCATGGGAGTCGGCGGCGTGGCCGCTGGTGGAGGCGGCGGAGGAGGTGTGGGCGTGGGATTCTCGGTGGACCTGACGCGGCTGCTCAATCCGCCGCCACCGCCGGCACAGGTGGACGTGTACCAGTACAAGGTCAGGACCACCGATGGCATGGTGGCCCAGGTCAACGGCCCGGCAGCCCCAGGGCTGGAGCCAGGCACATGCGTGCGGCTGATCTATCCGGATGGATCGACCCAGCCGCAGATGGCGCCGTCGAACGAATGCTGAGTGACTCCGCTTTCCCGCGTGCGGGAGAGCGGAGCAAGACTGGCCGAATCGGCTGACTTACGCCGCCTTGCGGCTATCCCGCAGCTCCCGCCGCAGGATCTTGCCGACGTTGGTCTTCGGCAGTTCGGTACGGAACTCGACGTACTTGGGACGCTTGTAGCCGGTCAGTCGGTCCTTGCAGAACGCGATCACATCGGCCTCGGACAGCGCCGGGTCCTTCTTGACCACGAACAGCTTGACCACTTCGCCCGAGTGCTGGTCGGGCACGCCGACGGCCGCGACTTCGAGCACACCCGGGCATTCGGCGACCACGCCTTCCACCTCGTTCGGATACACGTTGAAGCCCG
>DAIOET010000642.1:0-2492 GCA_036746135.1 Cupriavidus sp. | reverse complement strand
CGCGCCTGCTGCAGGCGATCGTGGCGCAGCCGCACCGCGCCGTCGGCGAGCTGGACATGCTGGGCGATGCGGAGCGTTACCAGCTGCTTTACGCATTCAACGACGCCGCGTCCGTATATCCCGCCCAACCACTGGCGGCGACGTGCATTCATCGCCGCTTCGAGCAATGGGCCGTGCAAACGCCGCAAGCGCTGGCGGTGCTGGAGGGCGAGCGCACCTGCAGCTACGAACAGCTCAACCGCAGCGCCAACCAGCTGGCGCATCTGCTGCGCAGCCGCGGCGTGCGGGAAGGCGACACTGTCGCAGTGGCCTTGCCGCGCAGCCTTGACCTGGTCGTGGCGGAACTGGCGATCGTCAAGGCTGGCGCCGCCTATGTGCCGCTCGATGCGGTGCTGCCCATCGAGCGGCAATTGCACATGCTGGAAGATTGCGGCGCGCGTTGCATCGTCACACGCAGCAGCATCGCCTTGCCGGATGGCTACGACAGCGTGGCGCTCGATCGTCCCGACACGCACGCGGCACTCGCGCAGCAGCCCACGCACGACCTTGCCGCCGCCATCGATGGCGAGGCGTGCGCATACATCATGTATACCTCCGGTTCGACCGGCCGCGCCAAGGGCGTGCAGGTTCCGCATCGCGCGATCGAGCGTCTGGCCATCGACAACGGTTATCTCAGCCTGCAGGCCGACGACCGCTTCGCCTGCGCCGCCAACCCGGCGTTCGACGCCAGCACGCTGGAAATCTGGGCGCCATTGCAGAACGGCGCCGCCATCGTGATCGTCGGGCAGGACGAGCTGATGCAGCCGGCCAGGCTGGCCGCCTTGATCCGCGCGCAAGGCATCACCTGCATGTGGATGACGGTGGGCCTGTTCAACCAGTACGCGCAAACGCTGGGCGACGCGCTATGCCAGTTGCGTGCGCTGCTGGTGGGTGGCGACGTGCTCGATCCGCAGCTGATCGGCCAGGTGCTGCAGAACCATTCACCGCAGCGGCTGATCAACGGTTATGGCCCGACCGAAACCACGACGTTCGCCGCCACCCACGAGATCACCCAGGTGCTGCCGGGGCGCAGCATTCCGATTGGACGTCCCATCGGCCGAACCTGCATCTACCTGCTGGACCGGCACCTGCAGCCGGTGCCGATCGGCGTGGCGGGAGAGCTTTACGTCGGCGGCGCCGGCGTCGCGCTCGGCTACCTCAATCTGCCGGAGCTGACGCGCGAGCGCTTTGTCGCGGATCCGTTCGCGCCGCCGGGCCATGCGCACGCGCGCCTCTACAAGACCGGCGACCTGGGGCGCTATCTGGCCGATGGCACCATCGAGTTCCTGGGGCGCAACGATTTCCAGGTGAAGATTCGCGGCTTCCGCATCGAGCTCGGCGAGATCGAAGCAAAGCTGCAGGCGCTGCCAGCGATCCGCGAAACCACCGTGCAGGTGCGGCAGGGCGATGCCGGCGACAAACAGCTCGTCGCCTATCTGGTGCCGCACCAAGGGCACTGCGTGCCCGAGGCGCCGGAACTGCGTGCGCAGCTTGCCCGCGAACTGCCCGACTACATGCTGCCTGCCCATTTCATCGCGCTCGATGCGATGCCGCTCACGCCGAATGGCAAGATCGACCGCAAGGCATTGCCGGCGCCCGATACCACGCGCAGCGATACCGCCTACGTGGCGCCACGCAACGATGACGAACAGAAGATGGTCGCCATCTGGACGGAGCTGCTGAAACGCGAGCAGGTCGGCGTGCACGACAACTTCTTCGACCTGGGTGGCCATTCGTTGCTGGCCACGCTATTGCTGTCGCGCATCTGCGCGGCATTCGAAACCGACCTGCCATTGCGCGCGATTTTCGAGGCGCCGACGCTGGCCGAGCTGACGGCGCGCGCCGGTCAAGGCGGCGCGCCGGCCATCACGCCGATCCAGCGTGTCGAACGCGACCAGCCGTTGCCGCTATCGTTCGCGCAGCAGCGCTTGTGGTTCCTCGACCAGTTTGAGGCGCAGCGCACGATCTACAACATTCCCGCCGCCATCCGCCTCACCGGCGATCTCGATGCCGATGCGCTGTCGCGCGCATTGAACGAAGTCGTGCGGAGGCACGAAGCCTTGCGCAGCACGTTCGCCATGCATGGCGATGAGCCGGTGCAGGTGATTGCGCCGCATGTATCGTCAGCGATGGCGATCGTCGACCTCAGCGAACTGCCTGGCGATGAGCGTGAAGTGCGCGCACGCCTGCGCATGCAGGAGGAAGCAAACCAGCCGTTCGACCTTGCCATCGGCCCGCTGGTGCGCTTCAGCCTGATCCGCCTGGCGCCGCAGGACCACATCCTGCTGCTGACCATGCACCACATCGTGTCCGATGGCTGGTCGATGGGCGTGGTGGTGCGCGAAGTGGCGGCGCTGTATCGCGCCTTCCTGCAGGGCGCGCCCTCGCCGTTGCCCGCGCTGCCGATCCAGTACGCGGACTTCGCGCATTGGCAGCGGCAATGGCTGCGCGGC
>DAIOET010000641.1:0-2504 GCA_036746135.1 Cupriavidus sp. | reverse complement strand
CCCGCGTGGCCAAAGACATTCCGGACGGTGCCGTGGTGAACCTCGGCATCGGCCTTCCCACCCTGGTTGGCAACCACCTGCCAGCCGACAAGGAAATCCTGCTGCACAGTGAAAACGGCCTGCTCGGCATGGGTTCCGCACCCGCCCCCGGCGAAGAAGACGGCGACCTGATCAACGCCGGCAAGCAGCCGGTGACGATCAAGGCCGGCGGCTCGTATTTCCACCACGCCGATTCGTTCGCGATGATGCGCGGCGGCCACCTCGACTTCTGCGTGCTGGGCGCGTTCCAGGTATCGGAGAAGGGCGACCTGGCCAACTGGCACACCGGCGCACCCGGCGCCATTCCCGCCGTGGGCGGCGCGATGGACCTGGCGATCGGCGCCAAGCAGGTGTTCGTGATGATGGAGCACCAGACCAAGCAGGGCGAAAGCAAGGTCGTGGCCGAGTGCACCTATCCGCTGACCGGCATCGGCTGCGTGACGCGTATCTATACGGACCTGGCCACCATCGACGTGACGCCGGACGGCCTGGTCGCCCGCGATCTCGTGGAAGGCCTGTCTTTCGACGAATTGCAACGCCTGACCGGCGTGCCCCTGAAGCAGGCCGTAGCCGCCTGATCCACCACCAAGACGAGCGAGACAGAACATGAGCGACGCATTTATCGTTGACGCCATCCGTACCCCCATCGGCCGTTACGGCGGCAGCCTGTCGGGCGTGCGCGCCGACGACCTGGGCGCGGTACCCCTGAAGGCCCTGATGGCACGCAACGCCGGCCTGGACTGGTCGGCCATCGACGACGTGATCTACGGCAATGCCAACCAGGCGGGCGAAGACAACCGCAACGTGGCGCGCATGTCGGCGCTGCTGGCCGGCCTGCCGGAATCGGTGCCGGGTTCCACGATCAACCGCCTGTGCGGTTCGGGCATGGACGCTACCGGCACCGCCGCGCGCGCGATCAAGTCGGGCGAAGCCAACCTGATGATTTCGGGCGGCGTGGAAAGCATGAGCCGCGCCCCGTTCGTGATGGGCAAGGCCACCTCGGCGTTCTCGCGCCAGGCAGAGATCTTCGACACGACCATCGGCTGGCGCTTCATCAATCCGGCGATGCGTGCCGCCTACGGCGTGGACTCGATGCCCGAGACCGCCGAGAACGTGGCCACCGACTACAAGATCAGCCGCGAAGACCAGGATCTGATGGCGCTGCGCAGCCAGGAAAAGGCATCGCGCGCACAGGCCGACGGCACGCTGGCCCAGGAAATCACCGCGGTCACGATTCCGCAGAAGAAGGGCGACCCGATCGTGGTCGACCGCGACGAGCATCCGCGCGCCACGAGCATGGAAGCGCTGGCCAAGCTGCGCGGCGTGGTCCGCCCGGATGGCACCGTGACCGCCGGTAACGCATCGGGCGTGAACGATGGCGCCTGCGCGATTCTGCTGGCCAGCGAAGCGGGCCTGAAGCAGCACAACCTGAAGCCGCGCGCCCGTATCGTCGGCATGGCAACGGCCGGCGTGGCCCCGCGCGTGATGGGTATCGGCCCGGCACCGGCCACCCAGAAGCTGATGAAGCAGCTGGGCATGTCGCTGGATCAGATCGACGTGATCGAACTGAACGAAGCGTTTGCCGCGCAGGGCCTGGCCGTGCTGCGCCAGCTCGGTATTGCCGACGATGACAAGCGCGTGAACCCGAATGGCGGCGCGATCGCGCTGGGCCATCCGCTGGGCATGAGCGGCGCGCGTCTGGTGACGACCGCGCTGTACCAACTGGAGCGCACCGGTGGCCGCTTTGCGCTGTGCACGATGTGCATCGGCGTTGGCCAGGGCATCGCGATGGTGATCGAACGCGTTTGAGGTACCGGCACCCGCTGCCATGCGCTCCACTTTCCCGCCATGCGGGGGAAGGGCGCGGGCAGCGGTCAGCAGACCCAGTTCAACGAACGCTTAATTTCCCTTGTTTCCCGCCGTTAATGCTGGTGGGAAGTTTCAGTGGTGTCTCTTCCCCAACGAGGTAGAGCATTGCGGCCAGGCCGACGGGCTCGCCGGTCTTGCCGCATCTTTTTTGACTGACCCGGCTGATCAGACGCCGGTGCGGAGTATTGAGATGTCCCTTCCCGTTGCCACGCTTGTCACCGGCGCCAGTTCCGGTATCGGCCGTGCGATTGCTGAAATGCTGCTCGCCGATGGCGTGACCCGTGTGATCAATGTCGACTATGCAGAGCCGACGTGGTCGCATCCGAACATGACCTTCTTCCAGGCCGACCTGACCAATGCCGACGCCACGCGCGCGGTGGCGGCGCAGGTGACCTCGCAGTTCGCGGTGACGCGGCTCGTCAACAACGCCGGCGCCACGCGCCCGGGCACGGCCGACACGGCCACCGCCGCGGATCTCGATTACGTTGTGGGCCTGACGCTGCAGGCCACGATGCTGCTCACCCAGGCCTGCCTGCCCGCGATGCGCGCGGCCGGCTTTGGGCGTATCGTCAACATGGCCTCGCGCGCGGCGCTGG
>DAIOET010000640.1:0-2512 GCA_036746135.1 Cupriavidus sp. | reverse complement strand
GGCTTCGTGGCGATGAATCCGGACCGCCATCTGTCGTCGCACTATGACTATTATCTGAACCTGATCGAGGGCGATGCCGATGACGCCGATGCGCACGTGCGCTTCTACGACGAGTACAACGCCGTGCTGGACATGGCGGCCGAGTACTACCTCGACACGATCCGCGAAGTGTTCCAGGAATTCCGCCTGGCCAACGGCACGTGGGAAATCGACGGGAACCCGGTCCGCCCGCAGGACATCAAGAGCACGGCGCTGCTGACGATCGAAGGCGAACTCGACGATATCTCGGGGGCCGGCCAGACCGCGGCCGCGCACGATCTGTGCGCAGGCATCCCGAAGGCGCGCAAGCAACACGTGACCGCTCCCAAATGCGGCCACTACGGGATCTTCTCGGGCCGCCGCTGGCGCGACAATATCTATCCGGAGCTGCGTGACTTCATCCGCAAGCACGAGAAAGCCTGATCCACCGGACCGGACGCTCACGCGTCCAGACCGTAAAAACGAAACGCCCGCGATTCTCGCGGGCGTTTTGCATTTCTGCGCGGCTTGGGGATGCGGACTTAGCGATTTGTCAGGTACGACAGGAGCATATCGGTATGCAGATCGGCAAACCGTGCGTGCTCTTCTTCCGAGGCCACGTCGCGGCCAATAACCGCGCTGATGGTGTACCGGTTGGACAGCACGTAGTAGCCCAGCGCCGAAATCGTCAGGTAAAACTGCGGCACGTCGATATTGTCGCGGAATACGCCCTGCTTCTGCCCGCGCCGGATGATCTCCGCAAGCACATCCACCACGGGATTGATCAGCTGATGCAATTGCGCCGACTTCTTAAGATGGCGCGCCTCGTGCAGGTTCTCGCTGTTCACCAGCCGGATGAACTCCGGGTGCGCGTAGTACCAGTCCCAGACAAAGCGTGCCAGCGTGCGAACCCCTGCCACTGGGTCTTCGTCGGTGATATGCAGCTGCTCCTCGGCCGCGCGAAATTCGGCGTACTGTTTTTCAAGCACGGCCAGGAACAGGCCCTCCTTGCTGCCGTAGTAGTAATACAGCATGCGTTCGTTGGTCTCGGCGCGTCGCGCGATCTGGTCGACGCGTGCGCCGGCCAGTCCGCCCTTGGCAAATTCCTCGGTGGCGGCGGCCATGATGCGCCGGCGCGTGCCTTCAGGATCCCGCTTGGTTTTTGGCTCGTTCGACATGAATATCTGATCTGTCAGTTGCGCGGATTATGGCACAGCCCGTCACCCGGAATCAGGCTCCCGTCCCATACGGGTGACGCGGCATGATCGCCTTTTCTGCACCGCCGCGAAATCGGGGATAATCCTTGCCGCGCACACGTCCACAGAGGCGTGCCAGACGCCAGTCGTCCCCCGATTTCTCATTTGCAGTTGTGCAGTCGTGACCAGTTCCCTCTCATCCCCTGCCGGCGACGTCAGCCTGGCAGACCGCCTTGAAGCCCTGCTGCCCCAAACCCAGTGCACCAAATGCGGGTTCGACGGCTGCCGGCCGTATGCCGAAGCCCTGGCTGCGGGCGAGGCGGCAAGCAACCGCTGCCCGCCGGGCGGCGCCGAGGGCATTGTCCGGCTGTCCGCCTTGCTGAACGTCGCACCGCAGCCGCTCGATCCCGAGCGCGGCACGGAACAACCGCGCGCGGTGGCCCGCATCGACGAATCGCTGTGCATCGGCTGCACGCTCTGCATCCAGGCCTGCCCGGTCGATGCCATCGTCGGCGCGCCCAAGCAGATGCACACCGTGCTGCCCGACTGGTGCACCGGCTGCGACCTTTGCGTGGCCCCCTGCCCGGTCGACTGCATCGACATGATCCCGGTCACCGGCGAAAAGACCGGCTGGGCCGCATGGTCCCAGGAACACGCCGACGCCGCGCGCAATCGCTACGTGTTGCACAAGGCCCGCCTGGTGCGCGAGCGCGAGGAAAACGATGCGCGCCTGGCGGCCAAGGCCGCAGCCAAGCTCGAAGCGTTGCAAGCGGAGAATGCCGCCAGTGAAGCGGAACAGGCTGCCCAGGCACGCAAGAAAGCCATCATCCAGGCCGCCATCGAACGCGCGCGCCAGAAGGCGGCCGCCGTCCAGCCGCGCAACACCGAGGACGTTTCGCCGGCAGTGCAGGCCCAGATCGATGCCGCCGAAGCGCGCCGTGCAAAGCTCGGCCTCACAGACAAGCCGGACCAGAACGATAACAGCGACAACGACGATTCCCAGTCATGAATCCTGCGAAGCGCCTTGCCATCTTCGAGACCTTGCGTGAGGTCAATCCGAATCCGGAGACTGAGCTGGAGTACAGCTCGCCATTCGAATTGCTGATTGCGGTGCTGCTTTCCGCCCAGGCGACGGACGTGGGCGTGAACAAGGCCACACGCAAGCTGTATCCCGTGGCCCATACCCCGCAGCAGATCCTGGATCTCGGTGAAGCCGGGTTGATCGAATACATCAAGACGATCGGCCTGTACAAGACCAAGGCCAAGCATGTGATGGAGACCTGCCGCATCCTCGTGGA
>DAIOET010000639.1:0-2533 GCA_036746135.1 Cupriavidus sp. | reverse complement strand
AAGCGAGATACATGCGTTCATTCCGTTCGTCCGCCATGCGCCCGGCGCTGGTGTCATCCCTGCTGGCTGCCGCGCTGCTGGCTGGCGCCTGCTCGGCCTACGACAGCACGTCGCGCAAGGTGGCTGAGGCCATCACGCCATATCGCATCAATATCGTTCAAGGCAACTTTGTGTCGCGCGAGGCGGCCTCGCAATTGCGCGAAGGCATGACGCGCGACCAGGTGCGCTTCCTGCTGGGCACGCCGCTGCTGCAGGACGTGTTCCACGCCAATCGCTGGGACTATTACTTCTCATTCCGCCGCGGCAGCACGCCAGTGGTGCAGTCGCGCAAGTTCACGGTGTTCTTTGACGGCGACACGCTGACGAAGTGGCAGGGCGATGAATTGCCGTCGGAATACGAGTTGATTGCTGAAATTGACGGCATGAAGGCGGCACAAAGAAACCAGAAGATCGGTGTTGTGTCGTCGAGCGCCAAGCCGTCCGAGCCGACGGGCGCCTCGGCAGCGCAGGCTGCTCCTGCCGCGCCGGCGACCGATAGTGCCGTCAGCGTGCCGGCCGCATCGGAGCCCGCGGCCCAGCCCGCCACGAACACCGCCCAGGATAAACCGGCCAGCTGATCCGCTTCAGGCAATCGGCGAAGGCCGATCCTGCTTCCCCTCGCACCCCCGCGCCCGGCAGCCGATGCCGGGCAGCAGTCTCCCGATACCAAACATGAAAATCGCCATCGCAGGGGCATCCGGCCGTATGGGCCGCATGCTGATCGAAACCGTTCTGAACACTGACGGCGTCACGCTCGCGGGGGCGCTGGAACATTCGTCATCGCCCGCGCTGGGGCAGGACGCCGGTTTGTTTCTGGGCCGCGCCACCGGCATCGAGATCACGTCCGATATCGAGGCGGTGATGGGCGCCGCCGACTGTCTGATCGATTTCACGCGCCCCGAGGGCACGCTGGTCCACCTGGAAGCAGCGCGGCGCCTGGGCAAGAAGATCGTGGTCGGTACCACGGGATTCGATGCGGCCGGCAAGCAGGCGCTGGCGGATGCCGCCAAGTCGATCGGCGTCGTGTTCGCGTCGAACTTCAGCGTTGGCGTCAATGCCACGTTCAAGCTGCTGGAGGTGGCGGCCAAGCTGCTCTCGACCGGCTATGACATCGAAATCATCGAAGCGCACCATCGCCACAAGGTCGATGCCCCCTCGGGCACCGCGCTGACGATGGGCGAGGTGATCGCCAATGCCCTGGGGCGCAATCTCGACGATTGTGCCGTGTACGCCCGCGAAGGCCACACTGGCCCGCGCGACGCCAGCTCGATCGGCTTCGCAACCGTGCGTGGCGGCGACATCGTCGGCGACCATACGGTGATGTTCGCCGGCATCGGCGAGCGCATCGAAATCAGCCATAAGTCTTCCAGCCGCCAGTCCTACGCCGATGGTGCCGTCCGCGCCGCGCGTTTCCTGTCGAACAAGCCTGCCGGTATGTTCGACATGCAGGACGTGCTGGGCCTGAAGTAAGCCGATCTATCGCGGCCCGCCACGGCGGGCCGGTTCCGCTCCTGCGTGCCCCGTGGCGGCCCGGATTCACGGCCGGCCACGGTTATAATCGCTTCTTTCGCTTTTCCGATCCCCCCGGCCGTCCGGCGCGCCAGTCGCCGCGCGTGACCGTTGCCCAGACCGTCGTCCCGACCATGCAAGACAAATATCTTCCGTCCGCCGTTGAACAAGCCGCCCAGCAGCACTGGCAAGCCATCGATGCCTACAAGGTGTCGGAGCACGCGGTCGGGCCAGACGGCAAGGAAAAGCAGAAGTTCTACGCCTGCTCGATGCTGCCGTACCCGTCGGGCAAGCTGCACATGGGCCACGTGCGCAACTACACCATCAATGACGTGATGGCGCGCTACCTGCGCATGAACGGCCGCAACGTGCTGATGCCGATGGGCTGGGATGCGTTCGGCATGCCGGCTGAAAACGCCGCGCTGAACAACAAGGTGGCGCCGGCCGCCTGGACCTACGACAACATCGCTTACATGAAGAAGCAGATGCAGTCGATGGGCCTGGCGATCGACTGGTCGCGCGAGGTTGCCACCTGCAGCCCGGACTACTACCGCTGGAACCAGTGGCTGTTCCTGAAGATGCTGGAAAAGGGCATCGCCTACCGCAAGACCGGCACCGTGAACTGGGACCCCGTGGACCAGACCGTGCTGGCCAACGAGCAGGTGATCGACGGCCGCGGCTGGCGCTCGGGCGCGGTGGTCGAAAAGCGCGAAATCCCGATGTACTACCTGCGCATTACCGAGTACGCGCAGGAACTGCTGAGCGACCTCGACGGCCTGGGCTGGCCCGAGCGCGTCAAGATCATGCAGCAGAACTGGATCGGCCGTAGCGAAGGCGTGCGCTTTGCATTCCCGCACGAGATCCAGGGCGCCGATGGCAAGCTCGTGGGCGACGGCAAGCTGTTCGTGTTCACCACGCGCGCCGACACCATCATGGGTGTCACGTTCTGCGCCGTGGCCGCCGAACACCCGCTGGCCACGCATGC
>DAIOET010000638.1:0-2545 GCA_036746135.1 Cupriavidus sp. | reverse complement strand
AGCTACCGCGCCTCCGCCACGTCGCCGACACTCTCCGGCGATTCGTCCTTCATCCGGCTGCGGTTCATCAGGCCAGCCTGCTCCAGCACCGGATAGGCCGTGGCGCAAAACAGCGAATTGAGCCGCTTCAGTTCGCTGATCACGTCCAGGTGCAGCGAACTCGTCTCGATACTCTCCACGGTCTGCACCGCCACGCGCTGCAGATGCGACCGCGCGTACTTGCGTTCCAGGTCGCGGAAGTTTGCCTTCTCCGCCATCAGCTGCTGCGCGCTACGGATATCCCCGGTCAGGAACACCGACAAGCCCAGCCGCAGGTTGCCGACCACGCGGCGATGCATTTCGGCGATCTCCTCCATGCCGGCCTCGGAAAACGACAAGTTGTGCGAGATCTTCTTTTCCTTGGCGTCGACGATGACACGCTCGATCAGATCACCCGCATGTTCCAGGTTGATCGTCAGGGAAATGATTTCGGTCCAGCGCTGGCCATCGCGCTCGTCGAGCGCTTCGGTACTGAGCTGGGTCAGGTACAGCTTGATGGCGGTATAGAGGTCGTCCACCTCGTTGTCGATGCGGCAGGTGGCATTGGCCAGCTTCAGGTCGTTGGTCCGCAGCACGCGAAGCAGGTTGTCCAGCATCTGCTCGACGCGGTCGCCAATGCGCAGCACCTCACGCGCGGCGTTGGATAACGCCAGCGTGGGCGTGGACAGCGCGGCAGCATCCAGATGGCGCGGCGTCACCTGACTGTCGCCCGTATTGCGGCCGGGCAGAATGGCTTCGCACACGCGCGCCAGCGGCGCGGTGGCGCCGAGCAGCAGCACGGCCAGCGCCACGTTGAACAGCAGGTGGAAATTGACGATCAACCGCTGCGGATCGGCATCGACCAGGGCCAGCAATTCCTCGGCCTGGGTCAGCAGCGGCAGCGCGATCACGCAGCCCAGCAGCCGCGACAGCAGGTTGCCCAGCGTCACGCGCTTGCCGGGCTGGTTGTTACCCGACGTCGTCAGCAACGCCGAAATGCCCGAACCGAGGTTGGCGCCCAGCACCAGCGCCAGCGCCACGTGAATCGACACCACACCAGCCGACGCCAGCGCGCCGCAGAACAGCACCACCGCCAGGCTCGAATAGCAGAGGATGGTCAGGAAGGCGCCGATCAGCATATCCAGCGCGGCGTCGCCGGTCAGCGTGCTGAACAGCACCTTGACGCCCGCGGCCTGCACCACGGGGCGGGTGGCGATCGAGATCAGCTCCAGCGCCAGCGTGATCAGGCCAAGCCCGATCAGAACACGGCCCACGTGCCCGGCCTTGCTGCCCTTCCACGACAGATGGAGGATCACGCCGACGAAGATCAGCAGCGGCGACAGCCACGACAGGTCGAGCGAAAACACCTGCACCATCACGGCCGTGCCAACGTTGGCCCCCAGCATGATGGCAAGCGCGGGCGCCACGGCAATCAAACCCTGGCCCACGAATGAACTGACGATGACGGCAGTGGCGTTGCTGCTTTGCACGAGCCCGGTCACACCGAGCCCTGCCGCAAACGCCTTGAAGCGGTTCGATACGCTGACGGACAGTATGTGGCGCAGGTTGGCGCCGTACACGCGCAGGATACCGACCTTGACGATATTGGTGCCCCAGATCAGGAGCGCCACACCAGAGAGAAGATGTAGCAGTACGCCCATTGTGCGTCCCTTCGTGACCGGTGCTGGCGGGCGAGGCGGAGGGCGTGCCGCCCGGTCATCGCGTTGTTATCAAAGGGGCATTATGCGCCCCCCTGTCACACGCGGCAATTGGACGCGGTCCGACGTCCGGTGAAGCGTTGCGCTGGCGTCAATGCCCTTCGAACTTGCAGACCGTGAACAGCGGCAGGCCGCTGGCGTGCAGCACCTTCGAGCCGCCCAGCTCGGGCAGGTCGACGATTGCCGCGCCTTCCACCACGGTGGCGCCCAGACGCTCCAGCAGCTTGCGGCCGGCCATCATGGTGCCGCCCGTGGCGATCAGATCGTCGATCAGCAGCACGCGGTCACCGGGCTTGCAGGCGTCTGCATGGATCTCGACGGTGGCGCTGCCGTATTCGAGTTCGTATTCCTCGGCCACGGTCTGGAACGGCAGCTTGCCCTTCTTGCGGATCGGCACGAAGCCCAGGTTCAGCTCGTACGCGATGATGGACCCAAGAATGAAGCCGCGCGCGTCGATGCCGGCCACGAGGTCCAGTTGCTGGTCCATGTAGCGATGCACGAACACGTCGATCAGCACGCGCAGTGTCTTGGGGTTCTGCAGCAGCGGGGTGATGTCACGGAACTGCACGCCGGGCTGAGGCCAGTCCGGCACGGTGCGGATGCGGTCGCGCAGGTAACCGGTGACATCGCCGAGATCGGGAGACTGGATGATGGAATCTGGCATGGGAATCTGTCTGGAAAATAGTCATGCGGTAACGGGTTACCACCCACGCCTTACACCGCCGCCGCACAATGGCCGGGCTGGTTGGGCGTCCGCAACCCGTAACCATACAGGAGACAGCTATGGCAAAGAAGATTCTGATGCTGGT
>DAIOET010000637.1:0-2551 GCA_036746135.1 Cupriavidus sp. | reverse complement strand
CACGCATGTACCGCCACTGGGGCCTGAAGAAGCTCGGTGATGTCGAGTACAAGGAATCGATCGGCGAAATGAAGCATGCCGATCGCCTGATCGACCGCATCCTGATGCTCGATGGGCTGCCCAACCTGCAGGACCTGCACAAGCTGCTGATCGGCGAAGATACGCCCGAAATGCTCAAGTGCGACCTGAAGCTGGAGCAGACTGCCCACGCCACGGTCAAGGAAGGCATTGCGTACTGCGAATCCGTGGGCGACTACGTCAGCCGCGAACTCCTGGTCGATATCCTCACCGATACCGAGGAACACATCGAGTACCTGGAAACGCAGCTTGACCTGATCGACAAGGTTGGCCTGCAGAACTACCTGCAGTCCCAGCTGGAACCGGGCGAGCAATAAGGCACCGGGATAGCGGCCCGGCCGAGCCTGACCACTGATCGCGGATCACTGGCAGGGCGGCGGGTCAGCCAGGTGGCGCGGGATGGCGCCACGCACGGGTGCGAAACGGTTCAATAACCTTTCTCATTCGGATTCTTGTCTCCATCCAGTCACATCGTCACGTCGTCACATCGCGCCTGAAATGAAAATGGCGACCATGCGGGGAGGGGGCTCCACCGCAAGGTCGCCATCGATTTCCGGCGTTTCGCTGATTCAGTGATCCTGTCCGCAGACCTCGCAGCCGGGCGTGCGCGCCAGGCGCATCGTGGTCCATTCCATCGTCATCGCATTGACCATCAGCAGGCGGCCCGCCAGCGTCTCGCCCACGCCGGTCAACAGCTTGAGCGCCTCGGCGGCTTGCACCGTGCCGACCATGCCGACCAGGGGCGCGAACACGCCCATCGTGGCGCAGGCGGTTTCCGGTGCCGGCTCGGATGGCGGGAACAGGCATCCGTAGCAGGGCGCTTCGGGGTTGCGCAGGTCATAGACGCTAACCTGGCCGTCGAAGCGTAGCGCCGCGCCGGAAACCAGCGGCTTGCGATGCTTCAGGCAGGCGCGATTGACCGCCTGGCGCGTGGCAAAGTTGTCGCAGCAGTCGAGTACCACGCCTGCCTGGGCGACGAGGGCGTCGAGTTCCGCATCGCCCACGCGCTGCGCTACCAGCCGCACGTCGATATCGGGATTGATGCGCAGCAGGCCCTCCCGCGCCGATTCCACCTTGGGACGGCCGACATTGGCAGTGGTATGAAGGATCTGGCGCTGCAGGTTGGTCAGGTCGACGTCGTCGTCGTCGACGATCGTGATCCGTCCCACACCGGCCGATGCGAGATAGGGCAGGGCGGCCGCCCCCAGGCCTCCGGCGCCAATCACCAGCGCATGGCCTGCCAGCAGGCGCTCCTGGCCCTCGATTCCCAGTTCATCCAGCAGGATATGGCGCGAATAGCGCAACAGCTGATCGTCGTTCATGGTTCGACATCCAACAAAAACGGCCCGACGGTGCAATACCGCGGGCCGCAGGATTTGGGCGGAAACGCGCCGCGCACCCGGAGGCGCCCGGCGCGGACGCCGTTACTTCTGGCCGGTCGGCGTGCCCAGGGGCTGGCCGATCGGTGCGCTCGCGGGCGGCTGGCTGGCCGGCGCGGGCTTGGCCGGGGCGGGAGCCGGCTTGGCGGCGGGCTTGGTGGATGCCTTGCCCGACTTGTCTTCCTTCGTGTCGGGCTTGCCGGCGGTGCCGGTGGCTTCCAGGCGCGACTTCGAGCGCTGTACCGGCTTGCCGTCGAGCTGGGCGATCGCCTGCTGCAGCATGAAGTCGTCGGCCGAACCAAATTCCACCGGCTTCTTCTTGCGGTCCTTCTCGCGTTCTTCAGGCGACTTCTTCGAGTTTTCTTCTTCCAGGCGGCGCAGTTCGTCCACACGGCGCTGCTCGCGCTCGTTCATTTCCGGCTCTTCCGATTCCTGCTTGTTGTGCAGGTGGCGCTCGGTGTCGATCTCGCGGGTGATCAGCGCGTCGTCCGGATCGCCTTCCGGGTTCTGGTCGACCGGGATGTCCGGGCGGATGCCCTTGGCCTGGATCGACTTGCCCGACGGCGTGTAGTAGTAGGCAATCGTCAGCTTGATGCCGGTGTCGTTGGTCAGCGGCCGCACCGTCTGCACCGAGCCCTTGCCGAACGTGGTCTTACCCATGATCAGCGCGCGCTTATGGTCCTGCAGTGCGCCAGCGACGATCTCCGAGGCCGAAGCCGAGTAGGCGTTGGTCAGCACGACCATCGGCAGCTTCTTGAACTGGGCCGGCAGGTCCTTGAGCGGATCGTCCTCGAGCGACGACAGGCGGTAGTTGCTGAACGTCGACTTGTAGACGCGCTTGGCATCGGGCACCTGGCCGTTGGTCGACACGACCGTTGCATCTTCCGGCAGGAACGCGGCTGCCACGCCGACCGCGCCCTGCAGCACGCCGCCGCCGTTGTTGCGCAGGTCCAGGATGATGCCCTTCAGGTTCGGGTTCTTGTCCGCCATGTCCTTGAGACGGCGGCCAAGGTCGGACACGGTCCGTTCCTGGAAGCTGGTCAGGCGCACCCAGCCGATGGTGTTGTTGTCGAGCATCTTGGTCTTGACCGACT
>DAIOET010000636.1:0-2561 GCA_036746135.1 Cupriavidus sp. | reverse complement strand
CCCGCCGCTGACGCAGCGCCGGCCGCCAAGGAAGCCGCGAAGCCCGCGAAGTCCAGCCACAAGAAGCATTCTTCGACGAAGAAGCACGCCAAGAAGGCGGACGCTTCGGCACCGGCCGCCCAGTAAGGTGGTCCGTGCGCGGGCCTCGGTGTCCGCGCATTTGTAGAAAGGCAGGCGCTCACGCGACCTGCCTTTTTTCATGCCCGACTCACCGGCACGCCCGGCATGGCTGCGCTATGCTCTCGCCTGCAGTTGACCCCCAACGACAAGAACCGCCATGCACCCCGTGTTCAAGACCCTGATTGCCGTGGGCGCCTTCGCGCTGACGAGCCTGGCCCAGGCGCAATCCGCGCTGCCCGTCATTCCGCTGACGGCCGGCATGTACGCCATCCAGGCCGAATTGGCAGCTTCGCCCGAGGCCCGTGAACGCGGCCTGATGTTCCGCAAGTCGATGCCTGCCAACGCCGGCATGCTGTTCGTCTTCGAGGAAAAGGCCGGGCACTGCTTCTGGATGCGGAACACCGATCTGCCGCTCTCCATCGCCTTTCTGGCCGATGACGGCAGCATCGTGAACATCGAGGACATGAAGCCGCAGACGGAGGACAACCACTGTCCGCGTGCGGCCGTGCGCTACGCGCTGGAAATGAACAAGGGATGGTTCGCGCAGAAAGGCCTCAAGCCCGGTGCGAAGATCGGCGGCCTGCCGCAGCCGCGGCAGGGCCAATAACCCCCTCGGGGTGAGCGCCTTCCAGGAGGCGCTATCAAAGCGAGGCGAAGCGCCTCTGGCCAGGACGGAGCAGGTGTTTCAGCTTGCATGCGAGCTGCCTGCCAGCAATTGGGCGCCCTGCACGGGCGCCAAGCCGTCTACTAGTCGCGGAAGTTGTTGAAGTCCAGCGGCGCCTCGTTGACGTCCTTGCGCAGCAGCGCGATCACCGATTGCAGGTCGTCGCGCTTGGTGCCCGACACACGCACGGCATCGCCCTGGATGCTCGCCTGGACCTTGATCTTGCTGTCCTTGATCATGCGCACGATCTTCTTGGCCAGGTCGCCGGTCACGCCCTTCTTGATCGTGATGACCTGCTTGACCTTGTCGCCACTGACCTTTTCGACCTTGCCGTAGTCAAGAAAGCGCACGTCCACGTTGCGCTTGGCCATCTTGTTGATCATCACGTCCTTGACCTGATCGAGCTTGAAGTCGTCATCGGCAAACACGGTCAGTTCGCCTTCCTTCTGCTCGATGCGGGCATCGGACCCCTTGAAGTCGAAGCGCGTGGAAATTTCCTTGTTGGCCTGCTCCACGGCGTTCTTCACTTCAACCATGTTGGCTTCGCAAACTACATCAAACGACGGCATTTCGATTCTCCTGGCATTGCGCGGCGCGCCGCTTGCAACGGCGGCCGGTCCATACGGTTACGTATAATCTGGGCCTGCCCCGGTCCGGGGTGCTTTCCCCGTCCTTCATGGCAGATTTTCACGAATTCTATCCCCTGCGCACCCACAATACATTCGGGTTTGACGCACGAGCGCGTCTGGCGAGCCATATTCGCAGCGAAACGGACCTGGTATCGGCCCTGTCCGATCCGCGCGCGGCCGGTTTGCCCGTCGTGGTACTCGGGGGTGGCAGCAATGTGGTGCTGACGGGTGATCTCGACGCCTGCGTACTGCTGATGGAAATCCCCGGCTACGAAATTACGGAAGACCACGACAGTTGGCTGGTGACAGCCGGCGCTGGCGAAAATTGGCACGGACTGGTGAGCCGTACCGTCGCCGACGGCCTGCCCGGCCTGGAAAACCTGGCCCTGATCCCCGGCACGGCCGGCGCGGCACCGATCCAGAACATTGGTGCCTACGGCGTGGAACTGCGCGAACGCTTCGCCTGGCTGCGCGCCTACGACCGTCAGTCTGGCGCGTTCGTCACGCTCGATCTGGATGCCTGTGCCTTCGGCTACCGCGACAGCCTGTTCAAGCACGCAGGCCGCGACCGTTACATCATCACCGCCGTGACGCTGCGCCTGCCGAAGGCGTGGCAGCCCGTGCTGAACTACGGCGAGCTGGCCCGTGAACTGGAAGGTGTGGCGTCCCCGGCAGCCACGCAAATCCGTGAGGCGATCATCGCCATCCGCTCGCGCAAGCTGCCCGACCCGGCGAAGATCGGCAACGCCGGATCGTTCTTCAAGAATCCGGTTGTCGAAGCGGCGCAACGCAATGCGCTGCTGGCCGAGCATCCGGCACTGGTCAGCTATCCGCAGCCCGACGGCAGCTACAAGCTCGCGGCGGGGTGGCTGATCGACCAATGCGGATTCAAGGGACTCGATGACGGCGCGGTGGGCGTCTATGGCAAGCAGGCGCTGGTGCTGGTGCACCACGGCGGCGGCACCGGCGCCGCGCTGCTGAAACTGGCGAACCGTATCGCCGATACGGTTCAGGCGCGATTTGGCGTGCGGATCGAGCCGGAGCCGGTGATTCTCTGACTTCCCCGGTCTTGCGGGATTATTCGAAGTGGCAGACGTAGTCCAGCGTTTCGGTCACTTCGATATCGAAGCTGCTGTTGCCCGGCACGT
>DAIOET010000635.1:0-2563 GCA_036746135.1 Cupriavidus sp. | reverse complement strand
CGCGCGGCGGCAATCGCGGCAATCGCGTTCATGCGGTTGTGCGTGCCCTGCAGGTCCCAGACCACGGTGCCCTGGACTTCCTCGCGGAAGTACACGTCGAAGGCGTCCTTGCCGGCCGGCGCGGCCGTGCGGGCATCGCCTTCGCGCCAGTCGCCCATGCCGAACTGCTCCACCTCGCTCCAGCAGCCGCGCTCCAGCACGCGGGCCAGCGCCGGCTCGTTGCCGTTCACGATCAGGCGGCCCTGACCCGGCACCGTCCGCACCAGATGGTGGAATTGGGTCTCGATCGCGCCCAGATCGGGGAAGATGTCGGCGTGATCGTATTCCAGGTTGTTCAGGATCGCCGTGCGCGGGCGGTAGTGCACGAACTTGCTGCGCTTGTCGAAGAAGGCGGTGTCGTACTCGTCGGCTTCGATGACAAAGAAGTCCGATTCCGTCAGCCGCGCCGAAATGCCGAAGTTCTGCGGCACGCCGCCAACCAGGAATCCAGGGTTGTAACCGGCATCCTCGAGCAGCCACGCCAGCATCGACGTGGTGGTGGTCTTGCCATGCGTGCCGGCCACGGCCAGCGTCCACTTGCCGTTCAGCACGTGTTCGCCCAGCCATTGCGGGCCCGACATATACGGCAGGTTGCGGTTCAGGATCGCTTCCATCAGCGGATTGCCGCGCGACACCACGTTGCCGATCACGTACAGGTCGGGATTGAGCGAGAGCTGCTCCGGATCGAACCCTTCGATCAGGTCGATGCCCTGGGCTTCGAGCTGGGTGCTCATGGGCGGGTAGACATTGGCGTCGCAACCGGTCACGCGGTGACCCGCCTGTCGCGCCAGGACCGCAAGGCCGCCCATGAACGTACCGCAGATGCCAAGGATGTGAATATGCATGGGAGCTTCGGGAATGCGTGGGACCGCGGCGGCCGGGCCGCGCGGCACAGGAAAAGAAGGCTCTGATTGTACCCGCATGCGCAGGGTTCCCCTGGGCTGCGCGACCTTGCCGCAGGCGCGCCGCGCGGCCATGCGGGTATCATCGTCACCATGTCTCGACGTACGCCCTCAGACCCCGCCCGCCTGCGCGAGGAAATCGCCCAGGCCGCAGCGCGCATGATCGCCGAAGATGGCGCCGACTACGCCACCGCCAAGCGCAAGGCAGCCCGCCAGCTGCTGGGTGACTTGCGCGTGGCCGGAGAATGGCTGCCCGATAACGAGCAGATCGAGGAAGAAGTGCGCGCCTACCAGGCGCTGTTCCATAGCGAGCACCAGCCGCGCATCCTGGCACTGCTGCGCCAGCTGGCCGTGCTGGCGATGGACGACCTGACCCCGTTCCGCCCCTATCTGGTCGGCGCCGTGCTCAACGGCACCGCCACCGAGCACTCCGACGTCTATATCCAGTGCTTCTGCGACAGCCCCAAGGACGTGGCGCTGCACCTGCTCAATGCCGGGGTGGACTTCGACACCAGCGAGAGCCGGCACTTCGCCGGCCGCGGCGACGTGGAGACGCTCAGTTTCCTGTGGCGCGGCCAGTGGCCCGCCGTGCGCGAGGCGCGACAGCTGGCCGGCGAGGTACGCGCCACGCTGGGCGCGCCGGTGGGCATCCACATCGCGCTGTATGATGCGATCGACGAACGCGGCGCCGCACGGGCCGATTCCAGTGGCCGCGTGGCCCGGGCCGACGTCAATGCCGTGCGCGCCCTGATCGAAGCCGCCGGCACGGGCAATTGAGCGCCGGGCTGCGCCCAGCATCGCTATCTATATAGAACTGTCATCATCGCCATCCAAACATGACTGCATCTACACCAGGCTCCAAGACGAACCGCCGCTCCTCCCTCACCATCTGGATCATCGTGGCCGTCCTGGCCGCAGTGGCCGGTGCGGTCGCGGCGAATTTCGCGCTGGCGCCCAAGCAGGCGTCGGACCAGGCGGTCGAGTCGCTGTTCCAGGCCAAGATGCCTGATCCGACCGGCAACGAGCTGGATCTTTCGAAATTTCGCGGCAAGACGCTGGTCGTGAACTTCTGGGCGCCCTGGTGTGGCCCGTGCGTCGAAGAAATGCCCGAACTGACCGCCCTACATGGTGAGTACGCGCAGAAGAACGTGGAGTTCATCGGCATCGGCATCGATTCCGCCGGGAACATTCAGGAATTTCTCAAGAAAGTCCCCGTAAAGTACCCGTTGGCCGTGGCCGGCTTCACGGGCACCGAACTGGCCAAGAGCTTTGGCAATGCTCAGGGCGGCCTGCCCTACACGGTCGTCATCACCCCTGACGGCAACGTGAAATACCGCAAGATGGGTCGCGTCCATGCGGACGAGCTGCGCAAGGAATTGCCCGGCGCCTGAGTCGGACAAACGGCGCAGACTTGCAAGTTACCTCGATCTACGCCGATCTACGGTCAAAATCACCCGAAGTGACGCCCAACGCGCGGACAAACCCGCATCCACGGCGATTTTGTGACAAATGATGCACTCGCGGCCCGGAAAATGGCCTTCGAGCGACATCCCGGCTTGTATCGCGTGCTAGACAAATCCCTCTAAGCTACGGTAATCTCCGCGCAATTTCGTTGAACTGGT
>DAIOET010000634.1:0-2565 GCA_036746135.1 Cupriavidus sp. | reverse complement strand
TGGCCTGATTCTGCATCTGCTCCTGCATCTGCACGAACAGGTTCTTGCTCTGCTCAATGTAGTTGCTCATCATGCCCTGCATCATCGGACCCTGCAGGTTCATGAACTGCGACCACATGTCCGGACTGAAAGCCTCGCCCGAATACAGGCCCTTCGAGTTCTCGGCCAGCTTGTTCTGGATGTCGATGAAAGCCTGGATGTTCTTTTCCAGGTACGTGCCCATCATGCCCTGCATGGCATGGCCATAGAAGCGGATGATCTGTGACAGCATGGCGCTCGAGAACATCGGCACGCCACCCGTTTCTTCTTCCAGAATGATCTGCAGAAGGATGCTGCGCGTGAGTTCCTCTCCAGACTTCGCGTCGACGACCTTGAAGTCCTCGGTGTCCATGACCAGCTGCTTGACGTCCGCGAGCGTGATGTAGGTGCTGGTCTGCGTATCGTAGAGCCGGCGATTGGGATACTTCTTGATCAGTCGCTCTGCGCCTTTTTTGGTCGTGGCCATCGATGCTCTATCCTTTTGTCGTCGCTGATGCCGGCGGGTGGCATCCGCTGCTGCGCCTCTTCGCCAACGCTGCTGCACCGCATGCGGTGCAGTGCGCAATGGACGTGTCGTCCCGGCGGGATCGACGTCACAGGCGCGCAAGATACAACCGACCCAGACCCGTGAGGAGCGCTCTACTTTGGTGCCGGTTGCGCCATTCCCCTGATTCTATGCTCAAGAAAGCACTATGGAAAGACGGCAGTGTTTAAGGAAAACCCGCAGCAATCTGCCGTCACCACGTAAAAAAAGGGTCGCCCGCGCGCCATTGGACGCGCGGGCGACCCTTCCCTGCCTGACGCTGCCGGCGCTATTGCCGGCCTTGTGCACCGCGCTGGATGCGCCGCATCAACGCGGCACGCGCGGCGCACCCGCGGCAGTCATCAGCCCATGTGCAGGCCGCCGTTCAGCGAGAAGTCGGCACCGGTCGAAAAGCCCGATTCCTCGGACGCCAGCCAGGCGCAAATCGACGCAATTTCCGCCGGTTCACCCAGACGCTTGACCGGAATCGTGCCAACGATCTTGTCGAGCACATCCTGACGGATCGACTTGACCATGTCCGTGGCGATATAGCCCGGCGACACGGTGTTCACGGTCACGCCCTTGGTGGCCATCTCCTGCGCCAGCGCCATCGTGAAGCCATGCAGACCGGCCTTGGCCGTCGAATAATTGGTCTGGCCAAACTGGCCCTTCTGGCCGTTTACCGACGAAATATTGACGATCCGGCCCCAGCCGCGGTCGGCCATGCCGTCGATGACCTGCTTGGTGACGTTGAACAGCGACGTCAGGTTGGTATCGATCACGGCATCCCAGTCGGCGCGCGTCATCTTGCGGAACACCACGTCGCGGGTGATACCGGCGTTGTTGACCAGTACGTCAACCTCGCCCACCTCGGACTTGACCTTGTCGAAGGCGGTCTTGGTCGAATCCCAATCGGCCACGTTGCCTTCGGACGCGATGAACTCGAAGCCGAGTGCGCGTTGCTGTTCCAGCCATTTCTCGCGGCGCGGCGAATTCGGGCCGCAGCCCGCCACCACCTTGAATCCGTCCTTGGCCAGGCGCTGGCAAATCGCGGTTCCGATGCCACCCATGCCGCCGGTTACGTATGCAATGCGCTGAGTCATATCTACTCCTAGTTGGCTCGCCCGATCGTTGTTATCGAAGCTTGGTCCTTGTTGTCGACACCGGCGGCAGGCCTTCCTCGGTACGCGGCCGCCGGATCACCCCTCATTGCACTGCCTTTCAGCGCTCCACTGCCAGCGCCACGCCCATGCCGCCGCCGATACACAGCGAGGCCAGGCCCTTCTTCGCGTCACGACGCTTCATTTCATGCAGCAGGGTCACCAGAATGCGGCAGCCCGATGCGCCGATCGGATGGCCGATGGCAATCGCGCCACCGTTCACGTTGATCTTCGACTGATCCCAGCCCATTTGCTGATGGACGGCCAGCGCCTGAGCGGCAAAAGCCTCGTTGATTTCCATCAGGTCCAGGTCCTTGACCTCCCAGCCCGCGCGCGACAGGCAGCGCTTGCTGGCCGGCACCGGGCCCATGCCCATCACGGCCGGGTCCACGCCGGCGTTGGCGTAGGCCTTGATGGTGGCCAGCGGGGTCAAACCCAGCTCCTTGGCCTTGGCGGCCGACATCACCACCACGGCGGCGGCGCCGTCGTTCAGGCCCGACGCATTGGCGGCGGTGACCGTGCCGGCCTTGTCAAAAGCGGGCTTCAGGCCGGCCATGCTTTCCAGCGTGGCGCCCTGGCGCACGAACTCGTCGGTCTTGAAAGCCACCGGGTCGCCCTTGCGCTGCGGAATCAGTACCGGGACGATTTCCTCGTCGAACTTGCCGGCCTTCTGGGCGGCCTCGGCCTTGTTCTGCGAGCCGACGGCGAATTCGTCCTGGGCTTCGCGCGTGATGCCGTATTCCTTGGCCACGTTCTCGGCCGTGATACCCATGTGGTACTTGTTATAAACGTCCCACAGGCCGTCGACGATCATCGTGTCGACCAGCTTGGCATCGCCCATGC
>DAIOET010000633.1:0-2567 GCA_036746135.1 Cupriavidus sp. | reverse complement strand
TCGGGGTCCGACAACGTCTCCAGATAGAGCAGCAACAGGCGGACGTCGGGGTCCTGCGCCACGGCAAGCGCCAGTTCGCTGACCGTGACGTCGGCCTGGTTGCCCGTGGCATGCACGTGCCGCACGCCGATTCCCTGTTGGCGCAACAGCCCATAGACCAGTGCCGCCGTGCCGCCGCTCTGGCTGACCACGGCCACGGGTCCGTCCTGGGGTTCGATCTCGATAAACATCGTCGAGAAGCTGGCGATCGCGCCATTGCCGAAGTTGGCCAGCCCCTGGCTGTTGGGGCCGACAATGCGCAGGTTGGCATCGCGCGCAATGCGCACCATTTCGTCCTGCTGGCGCTTGCCCGCTTCGCCCGCCTCACCAAAGCCCGATGCAATCACGATGGCGGCCCCCACGCCCAGGCGTGCGCAGTCGGCCACGGCCTGCACGGCGGCGTCGCCGCCCACCACGATCACGGCCAGCTCGGGCGTTTCCGGCAACGCATCGAGCGATGGGTAGGAACGCAGGCCCTGCAGCGTTTCGCGCTGCGGATTGACGGGATAGATCGTGCCGGCGTAGCCCATCTTCTGCATGTAGTAGATGGGCCGTCCACCGATCTTGTGGATGTTGTCGGATGCGCCGACGATGGCAACGGAACGTGGCGAGAGCAGGGCGGAGAGCGTCGAGGACATTGTTTTTGGGGGCTGGGAGGAGATTGAGACTCAGGTGCTGGCGTTGCGCGAGCCGTGGGAAAAGCGCAGCAACGGCTGACCGTCGAACTGGAACACTTCGGCGCGCACGCGATCACCGATGCCGACGCCTGGCTCGGCATGGCCCATCACGCGCGGGCCTTCGTCGAGTGTGGCGAGCACCAGCGTGTAGGGCACCAGCGCCTGAAAGGCTTCGGTGGGCGCGCGGAATACCTCGGTCACGGCGTACACCGTGGCGCGGCCGCTGCTCGCGCGCCAGGCTAGCTGCTGACTGCCGCAGGCCCGGCAGGCGTGGCGTTGTAGCGGCTGCCATGCGCCGCAGGATTCGCAGACCTGGTAGCGCACCTCGCCTGCGGCGAGGCCGCTGGTATAGGGCGGATGGGATTGGCCGGATGGGTGTGGCGATTCGCTCATGCGGTCTCCAGAATCAGGCTCACGTGCGACGACAGCACACCGCCATCGGCATGAAACAGGGCGCGCCGGCGCGGCGCAATCTGCCGGGCGCCCGCGCGGCCAGCGAGTTGCCGCGCGGCTTCGGCAAGATGCATCAGCCCACCCGCCACACCGGAATGGCCGAACGCCAGCAGCCCGCCATGCGTGTTGAGCGGTAGCGCGCCATCGGTTTCGAAGTCGCCGGCGAGCAATCGCGCCACGGCCTGACCACGCGGCGCGACGCCGATTTCCTCCAGCAGCATCATCAGCGTGATCGTGAACGAGTCGTAGATGGCGAGGTAGTCGACATCGGCCAGCGCGCAGCCCGCTTCGGCAAATGCGCGGCTGGCGGCATCGGCGGCACCGCTCCGCATCACGTCGTCGAGCGCGCCGATGTGCTGGTGACGGTGCGCTTGCCCCGCGCCGGCAATACGTACCGGAATACCGCTACCGGGCTGCGCCGACACCACGACCGCCACCGCGCCATCGGAAATGGGACAGCAGTCGGAAAGCCGCAGCGGCGATGCAATCGGGCGTGCCTGGCGTGCCGCATCCACGGTCAGCGGATCACGCAGATGCGCGTCGGGATGCCCGGCGGCGTGCCGTCGCATCAGCACCGCGAAATCGGACAATGCGTCGGCGCCCAGGCCCACTTCGTGCAGGTAGCGCGACGCCAGCAGCGCATAGTAGGCCGGTACCGACGCACCGTTCGGCACTTCGATCTCGGGTTCGCCCACCTGGGCCAGCGTCTGCATCGACTGGTCGCGGCTCTGGCCGCTGAGCCGGTTTTCGCCGGCTACGACCAGTACGTTGCGGCAGCGGCCCGCGCGCACGAGGTCGTGCGCGAGCATGGCCATCAGCCCGCCGGTGGCGCCGCCACCCGCCATGCCGTGGGCATAGGCCGGTTGCAGCGACGCGAACTCGCAGAACCGGTCGGCCAGCATCAGGTGCGGCAGTGTGGTGGCGTAGCCGCACAGCACGCCGTCGATGTCGCCACGGGGCATCCGGGCGTCATCGAGCGCGGCGTCGGCCGCCTGGGCCATCAGCGTCAGCGGCGTGCTGCCGGGCAGGCGTCCGAACCGGGTATTGCCGATCCCGCGTATGTAGGTGGTCCCCGTCATTTCTTCAGCAGCGGGCACTGCGATTTCGCGGGCGGCATGAACGCCTGATCACCGGGCACCGTCGCCAGCAGCTTGTAGTAGTCCCACGGATACTTCGATTCCTCGGGCTTCTTGACCTCGAACAGGTACATGTCGTGGATCATGCGGCCATCCTCGCGGATGCGGCCGTTCTTGGCGAAGAAGTCGTTGATCGGCAGCGTTTTCATCTGCTTCATCACCGCGGCGGTCTCGTCGGTGCCGGCCGCCTGCACGGACTTCAGATAATGCGTGACCGACGAATAGACGCCGGCCTGGCTCATGTTCGGCATCTTCTTGACCT
>DAIOET010000632.1:0-2567 GCA_036746135.1 Cupriavidus sp. | reverse complement strand
TCCACACGAGCTTGCGGTATTTGTCACGGCTGCCGCGCACCATCACATAGGACAGTGGCAGCAGGGCGATCAGGATGCCGATGATGGCGAGCTGGAGCAGCATTTCGGTACAGCCAGGAATTCAAAAGGTTTCAATCGGTCGGCGGGTCAGCGTCAGCTTCAGCCGATGCGCGAATACTTGAGCAGCTTCTTGAGATCGCTGCTCACCTTCTTCGGGTCGGGGTCTTTCGGCCAGCGCATCATCAGGTTGCCCAGCGGATCGACCAGAAAGATCGTGTCCTCGACGCGCGCGTCCTGCCCGGCCGGCAGCCATTCCGCGATGGCCGCGCGATCCATGCGCAGGAAGCGCACACCAGCATAGGGTTCGTTGTAGGCGTCAACGAGCCGGTCGTCCACCTTGCCTGTGTCCTGGATCAGCCAGACCGGCACGATCCGTTCGCGGCCCTCGCCCTGGCCCGCGCGAATCTGCCGCATCGTGAACAGCTTCCGCGCGCAGGCTTCGTCGCAGGCGGAAGGATCGGTCATCAGCATCAGCCATTTGCCGCGCATGGCCGTCAGCGGCACCGCCTCGCCGCGCTCGTCCACCAGTTGTACCGCCGGCATCGGGCGCTGCGGGTCCACCAGCGCGCCGTAGTTCGTCGAACCGCCGGTGGGCTTGATCACGTAGTACGTGAAATAGGAAAACAGCACCGGCGACGCGCACACCAGCAGCAGCATCAACATCTGCAGGCGGCCGCGGCGCGTGCGCGCGTCGATGCGGGGGTCGGGCGTGGCCGAAGGGTCTTGCTGCGGCATGGAAGGAGTCTGTGCGTTCATCGTTCGATTATTCGGTTGCCACTGCCTGAAACCACATCAGGCGGCTTCGCGCCGGGCGCGGCGCCATCCCAGCACCACCACCAGGACAGCCGCCAGCGCGGCCAGGCCGAACCACTGCGCGGCATAGCCAAAGTGGCGGTCGGCGCCAAGATCGGCGGGCGCCCAGTCACGCGCCAGGCCATCGCCATTGTCGGTCGACTGCTCCACCACTAGCGGCAACAGTGGCGTACCAATCTCACCGGCAAACGCGGCAAGGTCGATATTCTGACGTATCTTGCGGCCGGCCTCGGCCGAAGGGTCCTGGCCCAGGCTGTACACGCGCGGCACCGTGGGCAATGCGATGCCTTCGACGGAGACGGTGCCGGACGGCGTCGCAAACGGCGCAATGCGCGTGCGATCCTGCGCGTCGCGCGGCAGCCAGCCGCGCAGCACCAGCACCTGCCCGCCATCGTCCAGCCGCAGCGGCGTCAGCACCAGAAAACCGGCGCGGTTGTCGGTGCCGTTGCCATGTGGCCGGTTGTCGAGCAGCACGGTCCGTGCCGCGTCGAAGCTGCCATGCGCGCGCACTCGCCGATCCACCAGCGTGGCCGCGTCTGCCTGCCCCGCATGCAGATCGACCGGCGCCTGCTCCGCCAGCGCCGCCAACCGTGCGGCGCGATCCGTCTTCTCGTGCCCGCGCCGCAACTGCCAGTTGCCCAGTGCGCAGGTCACCGCGATCACCACCAGCGCGGCGATCATCGGCACCGGCCCCGGCGCGCGCCAGCGCCTGCGGGTCGTCACGGGTGTTCTCCCGCGATCACGGTGCGATAATGGGCGCTTGCCGAAAAGAGTCCCCACATGCGCTTTGTCATCATCGTCGCCTTCATCCTGATCATCGGCAGCCTGGCCTCCGCGCTGTTTTTCATGATGCGCGACCGGGGTCGCACGCCCAACATGATGCGCTCACTGATGCTGCGCGTCGGCTTCTCGGTGGCGCTGTTCCTGTTCATCCTGTTCTCGCACTGGATGGGCTGGATCCAGAGCACCGGCATCCAGATGTCGCCCTGACCGCGACGCCGGTCCGCAAAACAAAAGCGCCGCTGAGGATTGCTCCCGCGGCGCTTCTTGTTTGTACCGCAACGCCGCCGGTGGGCGGCGGCCAGCGCATTACAACCAGTACACGACCACGTACAGACCGAGCCAGACCACGTCCACGAAGTGCCAGTACCAGGCCGCGCCTTCGAACGCGAAGTGGTGCTCCGGCGTGAAATGGCCCTTCAGCACGCGGCCCAGCACCACGGCCAGCATGATCGCGCCCATCGTCACGTGGAAACCGTGGAAGCCCGTGAGCAGGAAGAACGTCGAACCATAGACACCCGACGTGAGCTTCAGGTTCAGCTCATGGTAGGCGTGGATGTATTCGTAGGCCTGCAGGCACATGAAGATCGCGCCCAGCAGGATCGTCAGCACCAGGCCCTGGATCAGCTGGTTGCGCTTGCCGGCCAGCAGCGCGTGGTGCGCCCAGGTCAGCGTCACGCCCGAGGTCAGCAGCAGCGCGGTGTTGATGGTCGGGATCGGCCACGGACCCATGACCTGGAAGCTCTCCACCGTACCCGCCGGGCCCATGTTCGGCCACACCGCCGCGAAATCCGGCCAGATGATCTTGTTGTTCAGGTCGCCCAGCCACGGCATGGCGATCGTGCGCGCATAGAACAGTGCGCCGAAGAATGCCGCGAAGAACATCACCTCGGAGAAGATGAACCAGCCCATCG
>DAIOET010000631.1:0-2573 GCA_036746135.1 Cupriavidus sp. | reverse complement strand
ACCGTGGTCTTGCCGTTGCTGCCCGTCACGGCCACCGCCGGTGGCGTGAACTGACGGCGCCAGCCAGCGGCGAGTTCGCCCAGGCCGATGCGTGTGTCCGCCACGATCAGCGCCGGCACATCGAGATCGATGTCCCGGCTCACCAGGACGGCGGAGGCGCCGCGCGCCACCACATCGGCCAGGAAGTCATGCGCGTCGAAGCGGTCGCCCTTGAGCGCCACGAACAGATCGCCGGGCTGCACCGTGCGGCTGTCGGTATGCACGCGCAGGAACGTGCGCGTGGCATCGCCGGAAATACGTGCGCCGGCCATCCAGCCGGCGGCTTGCTGCAAATTCGTCATCTGGTGTCCGTTCATGCCGACACCCCTCGCGTGCCCAGGGTCAGGCGCACATGTTCGCGGTCCGAGAACGGCCGCTTGCGGCCCTGGATCTCCTGCGTGGCTTCATGGCCCTTGCCGGCCACGAGCACCACGTCGGCCGGGGCGGCGTGCTTGATTGCATAGAGAATGGCAGCGGCCCGGTCCTCGATCAGACGCACCCGGCTGCGGTCCTGCATGCCGTCGGCAATCTGTTCGAGGATGTCGAGCGGGTCTTCGCTGCGCGGATTGTCGCTGGTCAACACCACATCGTCGGCCAGACGCTCGGCCACGCCTCCCATCAGCGGGCGCTTGGTGGCGTCGCGGTCGCCGCCGCAGCCGAACACGCACCAGAGCCGGCCCTGGCGTGCATCGGCCACCGGGCGCAGCGCGGTCAGCGTCTGCACCAGTGCGTCCGGGGTGTGAGCGTAGTCGACCACGGCCAGCGGCGCGTCATGGCCGCCGAACAGTTCCATGCGGCCATCGACCGGCGTCAGCGTGCGCAGCGCGGCAATCGCGGCATCCCAGGCCACGCCTTGCGCAAGCGCCGCGCCCAGCACGGCCAGCAGGTTGCTGACATTGAAGCCGCCGATCATCGGCGTGCTCACATCGGCGCTGCCGAAGCTGCCATCGACGTGAAACGCCGTACCGGAGGCGGTGGCGCGCACGTCGGTCGCGCGCAGCCATTGGCCGCGCGCCGCCGTGGCGCCGGCCTTGCCGTCGATACCGTATTCGATGACCTGCGGCACGCTCACGGCGGCGGCGTTGCCGGCCAGCAGCCGGCCGCCCATCGCATCGTCGCGGTTGATCACCGCGGCGCGCAGGCCATCCCATTTAAATAGGAGCGCCTTTGCCGCCTCGTACTCGGTCATGGTGCCGTGGTAGTCGAGGTGGTCTTGCGTCAGGTTGGTCAACACGGCCACGGCAAACCCGGTGCCGGCCACGCGGCCCTGCTCCAGACCGTGCGATGACACCTCCATCGCAATCGCGCGCGCGCCGGCATCGTTCAGTTCGGCCAGGCTGGCCTGGAGCTGCACGGCGTCGGGCGTGGTGAAGCCGGTGAGCTGAAGCGCATCGGGAAATCCGGTGCCAAGCGTGCCGATCGTGGCGCACGGGGTGCCGGTGGACTGCAGCAGGCGCGCCAGCCATTGCGAGCACGACGTCTTGCCATTGGTGCCGGTCACACCGGTGATCGCCACGTTCCGGGCGCCGATGCCATACCAGCCGGCGGCGATCGGACCGGCCAGCCAGTGCAGTTGCGAAACGGGCAGGTGCGGCACCGCGTCGCCGTGGGGCCAGTCGAAGCCGTCGGCCTCGTAGATCACCGCCGATGCCCCGGCAGCGATTGCCTTGTCGATATGCGGACGGCCGTCGGTGGCCAGGCGCTCGTTGCCGAGCACATAGGCAAAGAACACGTCGCCCCGCTGCAGGCGGCGGGTGTCGCCGGTCAGCTTCGCGCCCGCCGGGGCGTGCGTACGCAGCCAGGCCAGCGCATTGCTGGCCTGGGTGGACACCTCGATCGGGAGCAGCGGCTTGGCCGTCATGGCGTGGCGCTCCAGGGCGGTTCGCTTTCCTGAACCTTGTCGGTGACCATCAACTGGCGGATCGGTGAATCGGGTTGCACGTTCAGCGACCGCAAGGCGCCGCCGGTGATGGCCGAGAACACCGGACCGGCCACCGCGCCGCCGTAGTGGCTGCCGGCCGTCGGTTCGTCGACGCTGACCGCCACGATGACTCGCGGGTTGGACATCGGCGCCAGGCCGATGAACGACGCGCGGTACTTGCTGCGGTCGTAGCCGCGGCCTACGTGCTTGTATGCGGTACCGGTCTTGCCGCCCACGCGGTAGCCCATGACCTGGGCTTCCGGTGCCGTGCCGCCAGGGGCGGTCACGGTTTCCAGCATGCCGCGGACGTCGCGCGCCACCTGCGGCGACAGAATGCGCTCACCGGTCACCACGCCATTGGTCTTGAACATCGACACCGGAATCAGCTCGCCGTCGTGGGCAAAGATCGTATAGGCGTGCGCCACCTGGAACAGCGACACGGACAACCCGTAGCCGTACGACATGGTGGCCTGTTCGATGGGTCGCCAGCTCTTCCAGGGCCGCACGCGGCCGGCCACGGCACCCGGGAAGCCGAGCTTCGGCGCCTGGCCCAGGCCCACGCTGGTGAACATGTCCCACATTTCCTGCGGCTTCATCATCATCGCGATCTTGG
>DAIOET010000630.1:0-2575 GCA_036746135.1 Cupriavidus sp. | reverse complement strand
GTCAGGATATGCACGGCATCGAGCTGGCTGTCGCCGGCGTCGTCGGGTTCCGCTTCGGCATCCTCCGCGCCCTCGCCCATGCCTCCTTCGTCGGGACTTTCGTCCTCGTCACCCCGCCGGATTTCCTGCAACTCGTCGATGAACTTGGGCAGGCTCGGGTAACGGCCGCCATCGAGATCGAGCGACAGCTTCAGGAAGGCGTCGAGGTTGGCAAGCACCTGCTCACGAATGGCGGATGGCGCGGATTCGGCATAGCGGCGCCGCACTTCGCCCTGGTGGTAGATATGGTCGATCAGGTCATGCACGGGCTTGTGCGGCGCCAACGCCAGCCACGCCTTCAGCCGCGCGATGCCGCCTTGCAGCGCGTCGGACGTATGCGGCGGCAGGTCATGCGCAACGATGCGCGACCACCAGCCGCCCTCGCCCTCCATCGACGCCAGCAGGATCAGGTCGTCGTCCGTGGCACCCACGATCGGACTCTTGAGCACGTGGGCCAGGTCGAGGTCCGATTCCGGCGTCATCAGGAACGCCAGCAACGCCGAGATATCGAGTGCTTCCAGCGTGGTCAGCAGACCGCCTCGACGCGGACTCAGGCACGGCACACCGGCCTCGCGCAGCGCGCGTTCGTAGTCGGGCAGATGGGTCTTTCGCCGCACCAGCAGGTGCATGTCGCGCCAGGAGGCCGGACGCGATGTATCGCCCTCGCGCACCGGCACCTGGTTGCGCAGATAGTGCAGCCACGCAGCCACCCGCCGCCCTTCCTCAAAGCGAAGCGAATCGCCCTGCTGCACACGCGGCTGGGTCAGCGTGTCGCGATGGCCGTCGCCCTGCGCCGCGGACTCATCCTCTTCTTCGGCGGCGTCTTCGGACTCCACCAGGGGCAGCAGCCAGACCGGGCCACCCGGGTCCTTCAGCGCGGTGGTCTGCGTCTCGTACAGCGGATAACGTCCCTCGGTTCGCGCATGGTCGAACACGGCATTGACCCAGTCCAGCACCTCGGGCCGGTTGCGGCGCGTGCGGTTCGTGCGCAGCACGGTGGCACGAAAATCGGCCTGCAGCATGTCGCGCGCGGCATCGAACAGCCGTGCATCGGCGCGGCGGAAGCGATAGATCGACTGCTTGGGGTCCCCAACCAGGAACACGGTAGGCTTGTCGCCCAACCCCTGGTATCCCGCGAGCCAGCCTTGCAGGATGCGCCATTGAAGCGGGTTGGTGTCCTGGAACTCGTCGAGCAGCAGGTGGCGATAGCGCGCGTCGAGCCGCACCTGCAGATAGGTGGCGGTTTCCTCGTCGGCCATCAGCTTCGCGGCCAGCCATTCCAGGTCCGCGAAATCCATCGCGCGCTGCTCGCCCTTGTAGCGCTGGTAGCGCTCCAGCAGCGCGTCGCCCAGGCGAAAGAGCGCAAGGTTGACGGCCAGCACCGCTGCCTCGCAGCGGCGCGCGGCGATCTCGTCGAGCCGCGCGCAATGGTCGGCCATGCGCGCGATCAGCGCCTCGGCCGCGCCCTCGCCGCCACAGACCTTGACCAGCGCCGTGGTGGCCTTCATCGCGCGCGGCTTGCCGGCATCGGTAAAGAACGCGGCGCGCAGCGCGTTGAACGCCTGCGTGGCGGCATCGCCCGGCGCGGTGCCCGCATCGCGCCACGTCCTGATGGCGCGCAGGCCGTCCATCAACCGCGATGCGTGGGTCTGTTCGGTCTTGCCGCCGCGCCCGAACGTCAGTGCGTGTTGCGCGCACTCTTCGAGCCAGTCGTCGTCGACCAGTGCTTCAACCAAAACATCGGCAGTGGCGTCGTCCCCAAGATCGTCGGCCAGCCGCTGCGCGGGATCGCCAGCGTCGCGGAATGCCCACCACTCGTTGCGCGCGTGGAACATGCGGTCAAGCAGGCTGCGCGCCTGGAAATCGCCAATCGCATCGACCAGTTGCTCGTACGCCTGGCGCAGCTCGGCATGTTGGGGATGCGCCAGTGCACGCCAGAACGGCGCCCAGGCCTCGCGCTTCATGCGCAGCGCATCCTCGCGCAGCGAGGCACCCGGCACGATGCCCGACGACAGCGGCGCGCCGCGCAGCAGCGTGCCGAACCAGCCGTGGAACGTATCGATGGCCATGCGGCCGGGCGATGCCAGCACCTGTGCGTGCAGCAGCCGCGCACGCGGCAACGCGGCGCGCGCCGCATCGGCGTCGAGTCCGCGCATTTCAAGCTGTGCGAGCACCGCCTCGTCGGTACCGCTGGCCAGTTGCGACAGCACCTCCAGCAGGCGCTCGCGCATCTCTTCGGCGGCCTTGCGCGTGAACGTGATGGCAAGGATCTCGTGCGGCGCGGCGCCGGCCAGCAGCAGCCGCACCAGCCGTGCCACCAGCAGCCATGTCTTGCCGCTACCGGCACAGGCTTCGACCACCACGGAACGCGCGGGATCGCAGGCGGCGCGCGTGAAATCGGCCTCGGCTACAGTCTGGCCGTCGCGCAGATAGGCGTGAATGTCGTGACTCGCGCTCATGATTGAAGATCGGGCAATGCGGTGGATTCCCAGAAGCCCTTGCGGCACAAGCCACGCGCTTCGCAATAGGTACAGGC
>DAIOET010000629.1:0-2580 GCA_036746135.1 Cupriavidus sp. | reverse complement strand
GTGGCAAAGAAAAGCACGGCGCGCAAGCCGTCGGTGTAGTACGAGGCCCCGCTCAGCGTCGCGCGCTTGCGCGATTCCGTTGCGGCTCCAACCCCATTCAGGAAGCCCAGCTTCTGCAGTCCACCGGAGTACATCAGGTCCTGGATCAGGAGATTCCGGGCCTCGTCGACGTTCTCGTGCAGCACAGGCACAGCGCTGCGTGGTGCGAAGCGCCCACCGACCGGCCGCCCCACCTGCGCCACATAGACCGGTTGCCCCTGGAACCGGATCGGCGCGAGCCACCCGCGGATCCACGTCGCTGGCGCGCCTGCCTGCGCCTCCTTGCGCATTACAAAATCCGGCGCCCGGCCGAACAGGCGCTGCGCCTGATCGGACTCCCGTACGTCGCGCCGGTAGTTGCGCCGCACCAGGGCAGCGCCGATGTCCATGAGCGGGCCGACGCCGACCGCATTCAACGGATCGGCCTGCCCGGCGCCGCGCGCATCGGCGGCGCAGCATGGCAAACGCTCCAACGCAGCGCGTAGCGCGGCGAGGTCCTCGCAGTCCGTGGTCATGGCCACGGGGTACGGGTAGGTGCTCTGCGCGAAGGCAGGATCCATACTGCCGCCCGGCACCTCCAGCAGCAGGGAAAACGGGATCAGCGTCTGGTTGCCCAACAGATCGAGATTGACGAGCTTGAGTTCGCGGGAGGGATTCGTGAACAGGACGCCAGAACGCGTCTCCCCCGGAGGAATCGGGTTCCTGAATCCGACCCTGCTGAAATAGTCGTCCTGAGCCGCATTCGATGCCCCGCCGAGCATCGTGTGCAGGGACCACGAAACTTCATGGGGCGAAAAATAGTCCGGGTCGGTACCCGATCGCAACAGCCACAGTGGCTGCGACGTCCCGTTCCTCACCTCGACCCAGACCGGCTGGGCCCCGGCCCTGGCGACATCGATGCCAAACATCCGCTTGCTGTCTTCGCTGTCCAGCACCGCCGCACTGGCACGCACGTCGCGGCTTGTCACGCTGACCAGGCGCGTGCCCGGCGGACCGCTGTCGGCAAGGGGCGGCGCATGCCATGTCGAACACCCGGCCAGCATCAGCGCGAAGCCGATCTGGCAAACAGCGCGTGGCGACGCATAGCGCCGTGGCACCTGCATCTTCATGGCGTAACCCCGCGCTCGGTGTTCAGGATCCGGTATGGGGTGATCCACGGGAAAACGGTGATCTCGGCCAGCGATGTCGGCACGCGATCGAAGACCAGCACGCCGCGATAACCATCGGTGAAGTAGGGGTCGGTCGTCAGATTTTCGCGCGGCGCGCTTTGGGGCGCCGCCCCGACGCCATCGACGTGTCCGATCTTTGCGAGGTTTTGCGAGTACGCCATGTCTTCGATCAGCGCGATGCGTGCCTCGTCGACATCGGGGTCGATCTTGTGCGTCACAAGCGTCGGCGAGTGAATCGTGACGCGGGTGCCGATATCGCGGCTGATCTGCCCCACCCACACCGGCTTGTCGTGGTAGCGCATATTGGTGAGCCAAAGCCGCATATGGTTGCGCTGGTGGACATTGTCGCGCGCCTTCTGCAGCGCCAGATCCTGGGCGCGCCCAAAGAGATAAAGGTCGCTCACCGGCGCATTGACATAGGGCTGACCGGAGAGCGCGGCGCCGACCATGCGTCGGATCGCGCCCGACCACTTCTGCTCAGTCACGCGCCAGCCACGCCGAACAAGCGAGGGAAAGGCATCGTCCAGGCCTCCCACGATCACCAGATTGAGTGGGTCGCCGTGTTTCGCGCCATCGTCGTTGGTCGCACAGCATGGCAAGGATTCAAGCGCGGCGCGAAAGCGCGCGTCGTCGGTATAGTTCACGGCCGGTTCGTGCGGATCGGCGGCGCGCTGGAATACCTGGCTCCTCTTATAGTCGGCCTGGAACCCAGGCACCACCGCGATCATGGAAAATGTCGCGGCCCGCTCCTTCGCAACGAGGTCGATGTGCAGGAACTTCACGCCTTCACTGAGATTGGTGAGCACAAAGCCGGATACGGTCTGCCCGGGCCCGACGGGGTTGTGGAAGGCAAGCTCACGAAAGCGGCGGTCCAGTGCGGGTCGCTGGTCACCCGACGCCTGCCGGTCAAACGCTTCCGCCGCCTCGGATGCGGGAAAGAAGTTCGGATCGACGCCCGGCGACAGCAGGAAATAGTTGCGATCTTCCAGGTTCCGGACTTCGATCCACACCGGCTGAATGTTCTTCTCGGCAAGCGGGACACCATAGACGGCAGTGCTCTCCTCCCGCGACAGCACCGCTGCCGACACACGCAGACCACCCTCTTCGCGAGTAACGGCGCGGTCCCGATAGCCCGCTCCAGCAGTTGTTGACTGCGAGCCGGCGCAGCCGGTCAATAAATCGGCAACGAAGATGATGCCCACCACCATCATTACAAAGCGATTCATGAAGGCACCTATTCGCCGACGATCGAAAGTCGCTTTCATCCCGGATCTGCCTGCGGCATAGGCAAATTGCCGGCTGCTGCCAATCTACCTTAGACGAGAAATACCCTGGACGCTTCTTTCGCCGGGCCAGGGCTTGCTTGGCTATG
>DAIOET010000628.1:0-2585 GCA_036746135.1 Cupriavidus sp. | reverse complement strand
CGCAGATCGAGCCGCACTTCCTGTTCAATTCGCTGGCCAACCTCGATGGGCTGATCGCCACCGATCCGCGCGCGGCGCGCCAGCTGCTGCAGCGGCTGATCGGCTTTCTGCGTATGTCGCTGTCGCACACGCGGGCCGAGCACTGCACGCTGGCGCAGGAGTTCGAGCTGCTGCGCAGCTACCTCGACATCCAGGGCATGCGCTTTGGCGCCCGGCTCGACTACGAGATCGATCTGCCGCCCGCGCTGGCCGATGCCGAGATCCCGCCGATGCTGATTCAGCCCCTGGTGGAAAACGCCGTCACGCACGGCATTGAACCGTGCATGCGCGGCGGCAAGATCGTGCTGTCCGCACGCCAGGCCGAGGACGGCAGCCTTCAGGTGCTGATTGCCGATACCGGCGTGGGCTTCTGCCAGAGCGGCAAGAGCGGTTCCGGCCTGGGGCTGACCCATGTGCGGGAGCGGCTGGCGCGGATTTTTGGTGCTTCGGCCACCATGCAGATGGAAGAGAACGCGCCGCGCGGCGTGGTGGTGCGGTTGATGCTGCCGCTCACGCGCAGCACCGAGCCGACGATAGCGCCGATGCGCCCCGTGCCCGAGGCGCGCCCGGCGACGCACGCACCCGTGGCCCCAGCGATTTCCCGCACCTGACGCCTTATGTCCCCAACCCTGCTGATCGCCGACGACGAGGCGCTGCTCGCGCGCGTGCTCGAATCCGAACTGAAGACGCTGTGGCCCGAAGCCACGATCTCCGCCGTGGTGCACGACGGCATGGCCGCGCTCGATGCCGCGCGCGCGCATCAGCCCGACGTGGCCTTTCTGGACATCCGCATGCCCGGCATGAGCGGCATGGACGTGGCGCGCGAACTGATCGAATTCGACCGGCCGCCGCTGGTGGTGTTTGTCACCGCCTATGACCAGTTCGCGCTGGAAGCCTTCGAACGCGCCGCGGTGGACTACGTGCTCAAGCCGGTGCAGCACGAGCGGCTGGAAGCCACGGTGGGCAGACTGAAGGCCCGACTGAGCGCCAAGGCTGCCGAAGCCGAGGAACCCGAGGAAGCCAACGATCCCGCCGTTGCCGATATTGGCACGATGGTCGACACGGACCGGCTTGCGCAACTGCTGCAGCGGCTGGAGTCGCTCGACAAGCCGGCAGCGGCCGCGCGCGGCCAATACCTGCGTTTCATCAAGGCGCTGGTGGGGCAGGAAGTGCGCATCATTCCGGTGGACGAGGTGGTTTATCTGGAGGCCACCGACAAATACGTAAACGTCGTGTCGACCAGCGGGGAGGCGTTGATCCGCACGAGTCTGCGGGAGCTTACGCAGCAGCTCGATCCTGACCGCTTCTGGCAGATTCACCGTGGCACGGTCGTGAATATCGACTGCGTGGCCAGCGCCGTGAATCAGTCTCTGGGACGGTTGTCGCTGAAACTGCGAGATCGTACCGAATCGCTGCCCGTTGCCAGGCAGTACGCGCACCTGTTCAAGCAGATGTGATGTCATGCACCACGGTGGGGTGCCGTGGTGCAGCGATTCCGTTGCTGCTCTGCTTCCTCTAACATGAGTTTTTTCATCAGCAGAGGATGGCGCAATGCATCGCGTGTTTGTCTACGGCACCCTGCGTGCCGGCGAGGTCAACGATCTGAATCGTGCGGCCGAACGTCATGGCATCGAGTCCGCGACGCTGGTCGGCACGGCGCACATCGCCGGCCGGCTCTATGACTTTGGCACGTATCCGGGCCTGGTGCTCGATGCCACCGCAGGCCCCGTCGCGGGCGACATCTACGATATTCCCGAAGCCTTGCTGCCGGTGCTGGACGAGATCGAGGAGGTCTATCCGGGACAGGCCACGCTATTCGTCCGCGAGACGCAACCGGTGATGTTCGATGGCGCGCCGGTTGACTGCCTGTTGTATCCGGTGGCCGATAGCGCGGTGGCTGGCCTCGCCCGTATCGATAGCGGTGACTGGGTGGCCTATCGCCGCGCGCGCGATACGGCGGCGGCTGCCTGACGCAGTCCGTGTGTCGTCGGAGGCGGCCGATTTTTCATGATGCGGAATGATGTTTTGTTCCGCAAAAATACAGGGGGCTGGGGCACCGGTTCCATTTCTCATCATGAAAGATTACGTGCCGCATCGTGAAATATTTTTCGTAACTCATTGATTAATAATAAATAAAAAACCATATCCCAATCGCAATCGGTGCTTGTTGCAACGCGGGAAGTTTCCCTACACTCTTATATAAGACACATGACTTGAGACGCAAAAAACACAGCGTCCGGTCACCCGGAAAGCAGCAGTCGGGCTGTGTCACCGATTTCCACGCCATCTCGAAATCGTTACCAGGAGAGTGACCATGACGACGCGCCAAGAACAGATCGACGCCCTGCAAAAAGACTGGGATACCAACCCCCGCTGGAAGGGGGTGCAACGTCACTTCACGGCCGAAGACGTGGTGCGCCTGCGCGGTTCGGTCCAGATCGAGCACACGCTGGCCCGCCGCGGTGCCGAGAAGCTCTGGCACCTGCTGAACACCGAGCCGTTCGTCAACACGCTGGGCGCGCTGACCGGCAACCAGGCCATGCAAC
>DAIOET010000627.1:0-2608 GCA_036746135.1 Cupriavidus sp. | reverse complement strand
TCGCCCTGGGGAATGAAGATGACGCGCGTCACCGAGAACACCAGCACCAGCGCCAGTGCCAGCAACGCGTAGATCGCGCCGGAGGTGATGCCGTCCTGCGCCAGAATGGCCGCAATCGAAAGGTCCATTGTCTGCCCGTGTTATATGCGGATACGCTACGTCAGCTTAGTGACTGCGCTCCGCGATGCCTAGGGGATGGCAGAACAACGCGGGCAAAAAAAGGGCGCATGGTCTGCCATGCGCCCTCCTGTGCTTCGCTGCTCCAGCCCGACCCCTGCCAGCCGATCGTGTTGCCGGCTTACTTCTGCAGCTTCCACTTGCCATCGACGATCTGCACCATCACGCGCGCGCGCTGGTCCATGCCGAGGTGGTCGGTGGGGCTCATGTTGATAATGCCGTGCGATACCGGCAGGTTCTTGGTCTGCTCCAGCGCATCGCGCAGTGCCTTGCGGAATTCCTTCGTGCCGGGCTGGCCCTTCTTGAGCGCCTCCGGAATGGCGTTCTGCAACAGCAGGCCGGCATCCCAGGCGTGCCCGCCGAAGGTGGAAACCTGTCCGCCGAACGCCTTTTCATAGGCGGTCTTGTAGGTCATGGCCGGCTTCTTCACCGGGTTGCTGTCCGGCAACTGCTCGGCCACCAGCAGCGGGCCGGCCGGCAGGAACGTACCTTCGCAGTCCTTGCCGCACACACGCAGGAAGTCGGGATTGGCCACGCCGTGCGTCTGGTAGATCTTGCCCTTGTAGCCGCGCTCCTTGAGCGCCTTGACCGGCAGCGCCGCGGGCGTACCCGAGCCTGCGATCAGCACCGCGTCGGCGTTGGCACCCATCATCTTGAGTACCTGGCCCGTCACCGAGTTATCGGTGCGCGCAAAGCGCTCGTTGGCCACCACCTTGATCTTGCGCATCTCGGCGACCTTGGCAAACTCCTGCGCCCAGCTATCGCCGTAGGCATCCGCGAAGCCGATAAAGGCCACCGTCTTCACGTTGTTGCTGGTCATGTGCTCGGCCAGCGCCGTAGCCATGTGAGAGTCGTTCTGCGGCGTCTTGAAGATCCACGCGCGCTTGCTGTCCATCGGCTCGATGATGCGGGCCGATGCGGCCATCGAGATCATCGGCGTTTCGCTTTCCGCCGCAACGTCCACCATCGCCAGCGAGTTGGGCGTGACCGTGGATCCCACCACCACGTCCACCTTGTCTTCGCTGATCAGCTTGCGCGTGTTCTTGACCGCCGTGGTCGTATCGGTGGCATCGTCGAGCACGATGTACTCGATCTTCTTGCCGGCGATTTCCTTGGGCAGCAACGTGAAGGTGTTCTTCTCGGGGATGCCGAGCGATGCGGCGGGCCCCGTGGCCGATACCGTGACCCCGACCTTCACCTGGGCGCTGGCCGCACCTGCGAAAAGACTGGCGGCGGCAAGCGCCAGCAAGCTGGCGCGCTTGAACGTCATGGCTTGTCTCCTTCGGTTCCAAAAACGGAAAAAGGCACCCGCCGGCTTCCGGCCGGCGGATGCCTTCAGTTTTTTTGTGGCCCACTCTGGCAGGCTCTTTGGCGGATGCAGCGCTGGCATCCGATCTAGCCGGGAACATCGAAGTTCGTCCCGTTTTTCCCGTCCTGCGCCATTACCCCCGGATTGCGCAGCTGCATTCACCGACCGCTCGGTCGGGAATGCGAATCGAGTCTAACACAGCGATGTGATACGAAAAGGCGGGATTAACCCGCAGCGGCACAGGCGCAACAGTCGAGGGTTTTCAACGCACGAACGCGTCGTAAGCGGTCTTGACGATCAGTGCGCTGACAACCGCGATGAACACCTTGCGCACGAAGCGGCTGCCGTGGCGCAGCGCCAGCTTGCTGCCCACCTGACTGCCCGCGACGTTGGCCAATGCCATGACGATGCCAAGCTGCCACCAGACGTGGCCCTTGGACGCCAGCAACAACAGCGCGGCCAGGTTCGTGGCCAGGTTGACGATCTTTGCCGATGCCGACGCATGCAGGAAGTCGTAGCCGAACACGCGCACGAACACGATCATCAGGAAGCTGCCCGTACCCGGCCCGAACACGCCGTCGTAGAAACCGATTGCAGCGCCGGCCAGCAGCGCAGCCACGCGCTCGCGCGAACCCGACAATGCCGGTGCGTGATCGGTGCCGAGATCCTTCTTTGCAACCGTATAGGCCAGCAGTATCAGCAGCACGAACGGCAGCGCCTTGCGCAGCGGCTCGGCGGGGATCTTCGTCAGCGTCCACGCGCCAGCCATCGCGAATACAAAGGCGGCAAGCATCGCCGGTCCGGTGGCGCCCCAATAGATCCGCACCTTGCGTCCATAGCGGTAGGCCGCGTTGGATGTGCCCGCCAGCGACGCAACCTTGGTGGTGCCGATCAGCGTGGCTGGCGACATGTTCGGATAGGTCGAAAACAGCGCGGGCACCTGCACCAACCCACCCCCGCCCGCAACGGCGTCGATCAAGCCGGCCAGAAAGGCGGCCGCGGCCAGAAACACAAACTCCATGAGTGGACAGTCGAAAAATGTCGGGGGGCGTCGAGCGGGTTTGAGGAAAGGTCGAAGTGGGAACGTACTGCGGCGGCGGATCAGCCCAAGCGTTTGGGACT
>DAIOET010000626.1:0-2611 GCA_036746135.1 Cupriavidus sp. | reverse complement strand
GGAAGTTCTCGGTCGGCTCGCCTTCCTTGTTGATGCCCATGTTGCCGGTGGCCACACCCTTGACCGAGCCGTCGTCGTTATAGAGCACCTCGGCGGCCGGAAAGCCCGGGAAGATTTCCACGCCCAGCGCCTCGGCCTGCTGGCCCAGCCAGCGCACGAAGTTCGACAGGCTGACGATGTAGTTGCCTTCGTTGTGGAAGCACTCGGGCAGCAGCGGAGCACCCTTGGAGCCGGACTCGTCCAGGAACAGGAACTTGTCCTCGGTGACGGGCTGGTTCAGCGGCGCGCCCAGCTCCTTCCAGTTCGGGATCAGTTCATTCAGCGCGCGGGGGTCCATGATGGCGCCCGACAGAATGTGCGCGCCGGGCTCGGAGCCTTTTTCGAGCACGCAGACATTGACGTCGCCGCCTTTTTCCGCAGCAAGCTGCTTCAGGCGAATGGCCGTGGCCAGGCCGGCGGGGCCGCCACCGACGATGACGACGTCATACTCCATCGCTTCACGCGGGCCGAACTGCTCGACGAGCTGTTGCTGATCCATTGTCTCTAACCCTCAGTTTCTTCTGGGCGGCAATACTGCCGCATGGTTGCAGCCCTCTCCAGGCGTGCGGTTTGTGGGATGCGGTGATCGTGCTCTGCGGAACGGGGGCCGGCGGGGAACGAGGCAGGGCCGGGATGGGCGGCATGCGCGGCTCGGTGCGAGCGCGGTGCGGCATGCGCGGTGATCGGGCATTCGGTGGGTTACCGGGCCGGATCTAGGCGTTTTTCCTCTTTCCCTTTGGGGACCAAGTTCTTAGAATCTTCGGCATTGTCCGGGACTCGACACCCTCAGGCAAGACATTTTTTTGAACGACCGTTCTTTTTTTTGATAAGCTGCGGCCGCGCGGCAGCAGGTGCCTTCTCCGGCGCCCGCCATGCGGAACAGCGGGCCGTGCCGAGCCGGCGCGGTTGCTCCCAAATCGAGGGTAACTATGGGTTTGTCGATCAATCTGGAAGGCAAGGTCGCGCTGGTGACCGGTGCGTCGAGCGGGCTGGGCACGCGGTTTTCTCATGTTCTGGCCGCCGCTGGAGCCAAGGTCATCCTGGCATCGCGCCGTGTGGAGCGGCTCAAGGAGCTGCGCGCTTCAATCGAGGCCGATGGCGGCAGCGCGCACGTGGTGCGCCTGGACGTGACCGACCCGGACAGCATCCGCGCCGCCGTGGCGCATGCGGAAACCGAAGCGGGTTCCATCGATATCCTGGTGAACAACTCCGGCGTTTCCACCACGCAGAAGCTGACTGACGTCACCGCTGACGACTTCGACTTCGTCTTCGATACCAACACGCGCGGCGCGTTCTTTGTGGCCCAGGAAGTGGCCAAGCGCATGATTGCCCGCGCCAAGGGCGCGGAGAAGCTGGGCAACCCGTTGCCACAGGCACGCATTGTCAATATTGCGTCGGTAGCCGGTCTCAAGGTACTGTCGCAGATTGGTGTCTATTGCATGAGCAAGGCCGCGGTCGTTCATATGACCAAGGCTATGGCCCTGGAGTGGGCGCGTCACGGGATCAACGTGAACGCGATCTGCCCCGGTTATATCGACACCGAAATCAACCACCACCACTGGGATACCGATGCGGGGCAGAAGCTGATCCAGATGCTGCCGCGCAAGCGCCTGGGCCGACCCGAAGACCTCGACGGCCTCTTGCTGCTGCTGGCGTCCGATGCATCGCGCTTTATCAACGGCGCGGTGGTCACTGCCGACGATGGCATGGTCTGACCGCTGACCCTTCGGGGAGGGGACGGGCCTACAAGAATAAGCAACAGGAGAATCGCCCCCGATGGCCGGCATGGCTCTGGGGGGTGGCCCGGACCGGAGGCCGGGGGTAGAACATGGCTCAAGAAGAACAGGCACGGCGCGACGCCGGGCCGCAGCACGTCGTCGATTCGGTGATCATCCCCGAAGCCGCCGACGAGGCGCGCGACAGCGAATTCCGCATTTCACCGCGTATCGAAGACTGGATTGGCGTGATCGTGATGGTGCTGCTGGTGGCCATCACGTTCGCCAATGTGGTGGTCCGCTATTTCACCGACGAATCGTTCGCCTGGACCGAGGAATTCTCGGTTTTCCTGATGATCGTGCTGGCCCTGGTGGCGGGCAGCGCGGCCGTGGCGCGCGATCGGAATATCCGCATCGAGTATTTCTTCGAGCGTGGCAGCGCCGCGCGGCAGAAGCGGCTGGCGGTACTGTCGGCGCTGGCCGTCGCGGCCATGTTCCTGGCGCTGGCAGTGCTGGGCGCGCGGATTACCTGGGATGAATACACGTTCGGCGAAACCTCGCCGGGCATTGGCGTGCCGAGCTGGTGGTACTCGGTCTGGCTGCCGGTGCTGTCGGTGGGCATCGCGCTGCGTGCGCTGGCACTGGCGCTGCGCAATCTCCGCGCATTGAAGGCCCTGAAGCAGAACGGAGGGCATGCGCAATGACGCTGGTCGCCATCATTCTCTTCGTGGTGTTCATCGGCTTGATGCTGCTTGGCGTGCCGATTGGCGTGTCGCTGGGGCTGGGCGGGCTGGTGGCCATCGGCCTGTCGAACCTCGATACGCAGATGTTCGGCCTGCTGGCCGTGCCGCAGAACT
>DAIOET010000625.1:0-2614 GCA_036746135.1 Cupriavidus sp. | reverse complement strand
ATCGCCACGTGGGACCTGATGCACAAGTACACGCCGGACTACAAGGTGATCTTCGTCGGCGATGCGACGATGAGCCCTTACGAGATCCTGCAGCCCGGCGGATCGGTCGAGTACAACAATGCGGAAGCCGGCGCGGTCTGGCTCAATCGCATGATCGATCAGTTCCCGCGCTTTGTCTGGCTCAACCCCGAACCCGAAGGTCTGTGGCAGTACCGCCAGTCCATTACGGTGATCAACCAGATCATGAAGAACCGCATGTATCCGGTGACGCTGGCGGGCCTGGAAGAAGCCATGAAGGTGCTGTCGAAGTAGCCTTCGGCCGGCGGACGGCTCAGGCCACCACGTCGACGCCTTCCATCAGCCACTGCCGGAACGTCAGCAACGCCGGCAGATGGGCCTTCTGCTCCGGATAGCACAGGTAATACCCCTTCCTTGCCAGCACGCGGGCGGGATGCGCCACGATCAGCGTGCCAGTGGCCAGCTCCTCCTCGATCAGGCAACGCGGAATCAGCGCGATGCCCAGCCCCGATACCGCCGCCTGCGTGAGCAGCGTGAATTGATCGAAGCGCGCCCCGCTCCACGCCTTGCGCGTCGACACACCGAGTTCCGATAGCCAGTCGGGCCACGCCTCCGGCACGGTCGTATGGTGCAGCAGCGGGTATTTCAGCAGCGCCGCCGGCGTCCTGGCCACGCCATCGGGCTCGTGCACGAGCAGGCCCGGCCGGCACACTGGCAGCACTTCGCGGCCCGTCATGTAGTCGGCAAGACTGCCCGGCCACACACCGTCGCCAAAGCGGATCGCCGCATCGAGATCGGGCTGGGAGAAATCGTAGCCCTGCGCATGGGGCACGAATTCCAGCGTGACTTCAGGATGCCTGGCAAAGAACTGCGGCAACCGCGGAATCAGCCATTTGGCACCCAGCGTCGGCATGCTGGCGATATGGAGAATGCCACCGCGCCCCTGCCGGGCAATCAGTTCGACACTGGCCGCCTCGATCTCGTCGAGGCTTGGCCGGATACGCTCCAGATAGCGCGCACCAGCTTCGGTCAGCAACAGCCGCTGGCGCACCCGCTCGAACAGTTCGACACCCAGGAACGCCTCCAGGCTGCGCACCTGCTTGCTGACCGCGCCTTGCGTCACGTGCAGTTCGCGCGCGGCCACCGTAAAACTGTTGTGCCGCGCGGCCGCTTCGAACGCCATCAACTCCGTCATCGATGGACATAAGCGCCGCATATCCGCCTCTCACTTCACTACCAAATGGAATGAGCTAGGGATTTTAATTCGTTTGCGCTGACCTTGCATGGGCGCGCAGAATCAGAGCGCACAATTTTTGCATTGCCCTCGATCAGGTCCGCAGAGACCGGCTCCACCTCTCCTTTCAATTACCTTTCGACAGGAATCCCCTTCGATGCAACGCCGTCCCCTGCTCAAGATCCTGGCCGCCGCCACCGCCTTTGCTGCTGCCAGCCTGACCCTGCCCGCCTTTGCCCAGGGCACCTACCCGACCAAGCCGATCACGCTCGTCGTGCCGTTCCCGGCCGGCGGCACCACCGACATCGTCGCGCGCATCGTGGCCGACAAGCTGGGCCAGCAACTGGGCCAGGCAGTCGTCGTCGACAACCGTGGCGGCGCCGGCGGCAGCATCGGCACGGGCTACCTGGCCAAGGCCGCGCCGGATGGCTACACGCTGGGCATTGCCACCGCATCGACGCACGGCATCAACCCGGCCGTGTATCCGCGCCTGTCGTACGACGCCACCAAGGACTTCACCACGATCACGAACCTGGCTTCGGTGCCGAACGTGATGAGCATCCACCCGAGCGTGAAGGCCACCGACATGAAGTCGTTCATCGCGCTGGCCAAGTCGGAGCCGAACAAGCTGGCCTACGGCTCGGCCGGCAACGGCAGCGTGTCGCACATGATGGGTGAACTGTTCAAGATGAGCAGCAAGACCGAACTGCTGCACGTGCCCTACAAGGGCGTGGGCCCGGCGCTGAACGACGCGCTGGCCGGCCAGGTGCAGATCCTGTTCGACAACCTGCCCTCGTCGCTGCCGTTCATCGAAGGCGGCAAGCTGCGCGCGCTGGCCGTAGCCGCGCCCAAGCGCGTGGCCGCCCTGCCGAACGTGCCGACCTTCGCGGAACTGGGTCTGCCTGAAGTGAACGATGCCGCGTGGTTCGGCCTGATCGCGCCGGCCAAGTTGCCCGCCGACATCCAGGCAAAGCTGAACGCCGCCGCCATCAAGGTACTGGCCATGCCCGAAGTGAAGGCCAAGCTCGAAAAGCTGGGCGCGACGCCGGTGGGCGACACGCCGCAGCACTTTGCGCAGCAGATCACTGCCGAAGTGGCCAAGAACAAGAAGGTGGCCGCCGCCGCCAAGATTTCGCTGGACTAATCCGATCCATCACTGGCAGTTCGTATGACCGACGCAGACCGAAAGACCGCGGAAAGCCCGTTCTTCCTGCAAATGCCGGAAGGCGAGTGCGGCCCGCTCTTTCTTGATTCCCCGCACAGTTGCACCACGTATCCGGCGGACTTCCGCTTTGCCGGCAACCTGCCCCTGCCGCTGCTGCGGCAGGCGGAAGACACGTTCGTGGAACAGCTCTACGCCGA
>DAIOET010000624.1:0-2621 GCA_036746135.1 Cupriavidus sp. | reverse complement strand
GCAAGTCGCCGATGTGCGGCAACTCGATCTGCCAGGACCGCCGCTTCATGGCGCGCTACATGCCGAAGCTGGAAGCGTTCTTCCACTACCGCAATCTGGACGTTTCCACGCTCAAGGAACTCTGCAAGCGTTGGGAACCGGCCATCCACAAGGGTTTCCAGAAGCGCCAGCTGCACACCGCGCTGGCCGATATCCTGGAATCGGTGGAAGAACTGCGCTACTACCGCCAGCACTTCATCAAGACGCAGGCCGAGGCGGCGGCCTCGTTCCCCGCCGCCGCCACCGCGGCGCCAAGCGCGCCCAGCACCCCCGCTGCGTAAAAGCCAAAAAACAACAAACCGGCGGGCGGTTCGATGACGGACTGGCCACGCCGGTCCGTCCAAGTCGCTTTCCGCCATGTTCACGCGCATCGTTTCGATCATCACGCCGGTCATCCTGATCATCCTGATCGGGTGGATATACGGGCGGCGTGCCCATCCGGACATGGCCGGCATCAACAAGGCGATGCTTGAAGTGATCGCGCCACTACTGGTGGTATCGGCCTTCATCAGCAAGGACTTCGTGCTGGCCGACCATCTGGTGCTGCTGGCTTGCGCCGTGGCCGTCGTGATCGGCTCCGGCATCCTGGCCTGGATCGTGGCGAGGATGAGCAACGCCAACCCGCGCACCTTCGTGCCGCCGATGATGTTCAACAACTGCGGCAACATGGGTCTGCCGCTATCCGTTTTTGCGTTCGGGCAGGTCGGCCTGGCGCCAGCCGTGGCGCTGTTTGCGGCGTCGAACCTGATGCACTTCACGATCGGCATGAAGATCGTCAACCGTCATGCCTCGATGGCGCAGATCGCCCGCAATCCGATGGTGCTGGCTACCGTGGCCGGCGTGGGCCTGTCGCTGGCAAAGCCGGTGTTCTCGCTGCCCGAACCGGTCTACGAGTCGATCAAGCTGCTTGGCGATTCCACCGTGCCGCTGATGCTGTTCGCGCTGGGCGTGCGCATGAAGGACGTGAGCCTGAGAAACTGGGGGATGGGTGTGCTGGGCGCCATCGTCTGCCCGCTGGCAGGTATCGCCGTGGCGCTGCTGCTGGTGCGGTGGGTGCCGATGACCGAGCTGCAGCGCGGGCTGCTGTTCGTGTTCGCGGCATTGCCGCCGGCCGTGCTGAACTTCCTGGTGGCCGACCACTACCGGCAGGAACCCGACCAGGTGGCGTCGATCGTGCTGCTTGGCAATATCGCCGCCGTGGTATTCGTGCCGATCGGGCTGTACCTGGGGCTTAAGTAGGAAGTAAAGGCCAGGTTTGTTCCCGCCTCCGGCAATGCGGGGGACGGGAACAGGATGCGGGCAAATCACACGGTCGGGTTCGGCTTCTGCCGCAGCGCGCTCTTCGGCCGGAATGCCTTCACGATGGCTTCGTTCGTTTCGACATACGGGCCGCCGATCAGGTCGATGCAATAGGGCATGGCGGCAAACACGCCCTGGACGATCACGCGGCCTTCCACATCGCGCAAGCCTTCCAGCGTTTCACGAATCGCCTTCGGCTGTCCCGGCAGGTTGACGATCAGCGCGGCGCGGCTTGGCGTTTCCCGGATGACCGCCACCTGCCGCGACAGGATGGCCGTCGGCACGAAGTGCAGGCTTACTTGCCGCATCTGCTCGCCGAATCCGGGCATTTCCTTGGTGCCCACGGCCAGCGTGGCTTCGGGCGTGACATCGCGCCGGGCCGGGCCGGTGCCCCCCGTCGTCAGCACGAGGTCGCAGCCGGCCACATCGACCAGTTCGATCAGCGTGCGCGAAATCAGCGGTGCCTCATCGGGAATCAGCCGTTCCACGGCCTGCCACGGCGAGGTCAGCGTCTTGCCGAACCAGTCGCGCAGGGCAGGAATGCCTTCGTCCTGGTACGTGCCGGAAGAGGCGCGGTCCGAAATGGAGACAAAGCCGACCACCAGCTCGTCGGGATGGTTGCGGGAGACGGGGGCGGTCAGCGGCGGATTCATGCTTGGGGTTCCTCGGTGGGTTCGGCTGCCTCGTCGCCGTCATTGCCACCGTCGAGCGCCGCCTTGATGGCCTGGAACAGCTCGCGGTAGTACTTCGGCGGTTTGGTCAGTTCCTTTTCCTTGCGGGCGTTGCGGATGATGTTGCGTACCGACTGCACGTCCACGTCCGGGTGCTCGCCCAGGAATTTGGTCAGGTTGGCGTCGTCGGCCAGGAGCAGGTCGCGCCAGCGCTCGATCAGGTGCAGCTTGGCCGTCTCGGCCTTGCTGGTGCCCTTGAAGCCTTCCAGGGCGGCGCGGATGGCGGCCACCTCATCGTCGTCCAGGGCGCGCATGACCTTGCCGACGAACTGCATCTGGCGGCGTTTGCCTTCGTGGCTGGTGATCTTGCGGGCGGCCAGGATGGCGTCGGACAGCGCCTCGGGCATTGGCACGCGTGCCAGGCGGTCTTTGGGCAGCGCCTCGAGTTCGGCGCCCAGGTCCTGCAGCTCCGTCATGTCGCGCTTGCGCTGCGACTTGCTCTTGGGCAGGTCGTTGTCGTCTTCCGGGGCAAAGGCGCCCGGAAAACGGCCGTTGGGGTTGTTACGGGTATTTCGCGTCATGGGCGGCATTTTATCTTGCTATGATTCCCGT
>DAIOET010000623.1:0-2624 GCA_036746135.1 Cupriavidus sp. | reverse complement strand
CTTCGACGGCTTCTCGATCGGCTCGAACGACCTGACGCAGCTGACGCTGGGCCTGGACCGCGACTCGGGCATGGAATTGCTGGCCAAGGACTTCGACGAGCGTGATCCGGCGGTTCGTTTCATGCTGCAGCGCGCCATTTCCACGGCGCTGCGCCTGGACAAGTACGTCGGCATCTGCGGCCAGGGTCCTTCGGATCATCCGGACTTTGCCGCGTGGCTGGCCAAGGAAGGGATCAAGTCGATCTCGTTGAATCCCGATTCTGTCGTGGAGACCTGGCAGCAACTGGCTTCGTGAGGCATTTCGCGTCACAATAGCGACGTCCAATCAAGCGGTGTCCGGCCTAAGGGCCGGCACGCCGTGTGGCACCGGCCCTGCGGTCAGGTGTTCCAACTGCCCCCGCAGGCGCCGTAGGCGCTTGGCGGGGGTTTTGCTTTTCGGGGAGCGGGATGACGTCGTACTACTTGTGGTTTGCCGCGGCCGTCGTGCTGGTGATCGCCGAGATGGCGTCTGGCACGTTCTATCTGCTGATGGTGGCCTGCGGCGTGATAGCTGGCGGCATTGCCGCGCTGCTTGGTGCGGAGGTGCCGGTGCAGACGGTCACGGCCGCGCTGGTTGCCATCGTGGCGATTGTCGCGCTCAGGCGAACGCGCTTCGGTAAGCTGCGCCGCACCGATGCGGCGACGGATCCGGGCGTGAACCTCGACATCGGGCAGGAAGTCGAAGTGCCCACATGGGACGCTTTCCGGCGCGCACGTGTGCCATATCGCGGGGCTGACTGGACCGTCGAACTGGCTCCGGGCACCGATCCCGCTCCGGGTCGCTACAGGATTGTCGAAGTCCGGGGCGCCACGCTCATTGTGTCGCCACGCTAGCGTTCCGCTGTATCCGCCTTGAAGTGTTTTCCTTTTGACGGGAGTCGTACATGCTTGCCTATCAGCTCGGTCTGTTTCCGCTGATCCTGCTTATTGCCGCCATCGTGTTGATTGCGAAGGCCGTCAAGATCGTGCCGCAGCAGCACGCCTGGGTGCTGGAGCGTCTGGGGCGCTACCACGCGACGCTGACGCCGGGGCTGTCGATCGTCGTGCCGTTCATCGATCGCGTGGCCTACAAGCACATCCTCAAGGAAATTCCCCTGGATGTGCCAAGCCAGGTGTGTATCACAAAGGACAACACGCAGCTGCAAGTCGACGGCGTGCTGTACTTTCAGGTGACCGACCCGATGAAGGCGTCATACGGGTCGAGCAATTTTGTCGTGGCCATCACGCAGCTCTCGCAGACCACGCTGCGGTCGGTGATCGGCAAGCTCGAACTGGACAAGACCTTCGAGGAACGCGAGTTCATCAACCACAGCGTCGTCAACGCCTTGGATGAAGCCGCCGCCAACTGGGGCGTCAAGGTGTTGCGCTACGAAATCAAGGACCTGACGCCGCCCAAGGAGATCCTGCATGCGATGCAGGCGCAGATCACGGCAGAACGCGAGAAGCGGGCGCTGATTGCGGCGTCCGAGGGCAAGCGCCAGGAGCAGATCAACCTGGCGTCCGGTGCGCGGGAGGCCGCGATTCAGAAGTCCGAAGGTGAGAAGCAGGCGGCGATCAATACGGCGCAGGGCGAAGCGGCCGCGATCCTGGCGGTGGCGGAAGCCAATGCTCAGGCTATCGCGAAAATCGGCCACGCGATTCGAAGCGACGGCGGTACGGAAGCGGTCAACCTGAAGGTGGCGGAGGAGTATGTCGCCGCGTTCGGGAATCTGGCCAAGCACGGCAATACGCTGATCGTACCGGGCAATCTGGGCGAAATGAGCTCGATGATTGCGTCCGCGCTGCAGATTGTGAAAGGTCAGAAGGCCGAGAAAGCGATCTGATCAGTCCTGATTTGTCCCGCTGGGTAGCGGAAACAAGAACGGAGGCCGAAGCCTCCGTTTTTTATTCCTTCTCGCTCTTCATCAGGCGCGCTTTTTCGCGCTGCCAGTCGCGGTTCTTTTCGGTCTCGCGCTTGTCGAACTGCTTCTTGCCCTTGCCCAGGCCAATCTCGCATTTCACGCGGCCGCGTGTGTAGTGCAGGTTTAGCGGCACCAGCGTGTAGCCGCGTTGCTCGACCTTGCCAATCAGTTTCTTGATTTCGTCGGCGTTGAGCAACAGTTTCCGGGTGCGCACCGGGTCGGGATTGACGTGCGTGGAGGCGCTTTGCAGCGGGCTGATGTGCGCGCCGATCAGGAACATCTCGGCATTGCGTATCACGACGTAACCTTCCTTGATCTGGACGCGATTGGCGCGGATCGCCTTGACTTCCCAGCCTTCCAGCACGATCCCGGCCTCATAGCGTTCTTCGATGAAGTAGTCGAAAAAGGCCTTCTTGTTGTCAGCGATCGTCATGCGGGAGGTGATTTCCTAAAATATGGTCCGGCGCGGCCTGGCAGGGCGGCGGCGGGAAGGGTGCACAGCAACATGGCTGCGGCCGCGCACGCCAGGGCGTGCCGTGTTCGCGGCTGTCGGCTAAAATCCTGATTTTAGCAAACCGCTCCCGCCCGGCCCAGTCCCGAGCGCCCGCTATCCGTATACATGGCAGACGTCCATAAATCCGTCCTGCTCGGCTTCTCGGCCGAACAGATGTACGACCTGGTCAC
>DAIOET010000622.1:0-2625 GCA_036746135.1 Cupriavidus sp. | reverse complement strand
CCGCCATCAGCAGGTTCTCGGTGCCGGTCACGGTGATCATGTCCGTCACCACGCGTGCGCCCTTCAGGCGGCTGGCACGCGCGTGGATGAAGCCGTGCTCGATACTGATCTCGGCGCCCATTGCCTGCAGACCCTTGATGTGCTGGTCCACCGGCCGCGCACCGATGCCGCAGCCGCCAGGCAGCGACACACGTGCCTCGCCAAAGCGGGCCACCAGCGGGCCGAGCACCAGGATCGAGGCGCGCATCGTCTTGACGAGGTCATAGGACGCCTCCGGCGCATTGATGTCGGCGCCGTTCAGCGTGGCCACGCCGTCCACCATGTCCGCCTGCATGCCCATCTGGCGCAGCAGCTTGAGCATCGTGCGGGTGTCCTGCAGGTCGGGCACGTTGCTGAGGGTAACCGTATCGGCCGTCAGCAGACCGGCGCACAGGATCGGCAGCGCGGCGTTCTTGGCGCCCGACACACGGATCTCGCCTTTGAGCGGCCCGTTGCCCTGGATCTGGAATTTGTCCATTGTTCAGTCTGGTCATCCGGCCGGGCACGCGCCCGTCCGGTGGTGTTGTAGGTGGTGTGCCGGTACGGCTTACTTGCCGGCCTCGGCCTGCCATTCGGCCGGCGTCAATGTCTTCATCGACAGCGCGTGAATCTCGGCGCGCATGCGGTCGCCCAGCGCCGCGTACACACGCTGGTGGCGCTGAATCAGGCGCTTGCCTTCGAACTCTCCGCTTACGATCGTGGCGAAGAAGTGCTGGCCGTCGCCTTCCACTTGCAGATGGTCGCAGGGCAACCCTTGGGCAATGTAATCCCTGACTTGTTCCGGAGTAGGCAGCATGTCTGTCTCTATGAAAACGGTGTATTGCGGCAGGTCAGTGCCGCAGCTTGTAACCCTTGCGCAGCATGCGCAGCGCCAGCGTGGCCAGCACCGCGAACGCCACGGCCACGACGGCCAGGCTCTGCAGCGGCGGCACATCGGACACGCCGAAGAAGCCAAAACGGAAACCGTCGATCATGTAGAAGAACGGGTTGGCATGCGACACGGCCTGCCAGAACGGCGGCAAGGAGTGGATCGAATAGAACACGCCGGACAGGAACGTCGCAGGCATGATCAGAAAATTCTGGAACGCGGCCAGCTGGTCGAACTTTTCGGCCCAGATACCGGCAATCAGCCCCAGCGTACCCAGGATGCCCGCGCCGGCCAGCCCGAACACGAGAATCCATAACGGATGCGCGAAATGCAGGTTCGCAAACCAGGCCGTCACCAGCAGCACGCCCAGGCCCACGCAGAGTCCACGCACGATCGACGCCACCACGTAGGCACCGAACATCTCCCAGTGCGACAGCGGCGGCAGCAGGATGAAGACCAGGTTGCCAGTGATCTTGGACTGGATCAGCGACGACGAACTGTTGGCGAACGCATTCTGCAGCACGCTCATCATCACCAGGCCCGGCACCAGGAAGGCGGTATAGCTGATCTGGTCATAGACGCGCACACGGTCTTCCAGCACATGGCCGAAGATCAGCAGGTACAGCACGGCGGTCAGCACCGGCGCGGCCACGGTCTGGAACGACACCTTCCAGAAACGCAGCACCTCCTTGTAAAGCAGCGTGCGAAAGCCGACCCAGCCGCCAACGGCCATCGACGCCAGGCGTTGCTCATCGCGCTGCTGGCTCACATTGATCTCCGCGGGATTCTTCATGCGGCAGCCTCCACGGCGGTGTTCGGCATGCTGCCGGGCATTGCACCTTCACGACGCATGATCTGCACGAACACGTCCTCCAGATCGGCCTTGCTGATTTCCATATCTTCGATTTCGCAACCGGCGGCGCGCAGCGCGGCCAGGATCGGCTCCACGGCCTCGTAGCCGGACAGCCGCAGACGGTGCGCGCGCTCGCCCGGATTGCCCGGCGTGCGCAGCGCTTCCAGCTCGGTCGGCAGCGTACCTTTCGAAAGTGTCAGAACCAGCTGCAGACCCGCGAACTGGTTCAGCAGGCTGCTGGTGCGGTCGAGCGCCACCACTTCACCGAACTTGAGCATGGCGATGCGGTCGCACAGCGCTTCGGCTTCTTCCAGGTAGTGGGTGGTCAGGATGATCGTGTGGCCCTCGCGATTCAGGCGAGAAATGAACTTCCACAGGGTCTGGCGCAGCTCCACGTCCACGCCGGCCGTCGGCTCGTCGAGCACGATCACGGGAGGCCGGTGCACCAGGGCCTGGGCGACCAGCACCCGGCGCTTCATGCCGCCCGAAAGCTGGCGCATGTTGCTGTCGGCCTTGTTGGTGAGATCGAGGTTGGCCATGATTTCGTCGATCCAGTCGTCGTTGCGTGTCAGGCCGAAGTAGCCCGACTGCAGCCGCAGCGTTTCACGCACGGTGAAAAACGGATCGAACACCAGTTCCTGGGGCACCACGCCCAGCATGCGGCGCGCCATGCGGTAGTCGTCCACCACGTCGTGGCCCAGCACGCTGACCTTGCCGGAGTCGGCCCGGTTCAGGCCCGCCAGGATCGAGATCAGCGTGGTCTTGCCCGCGCCGTTGGGACCGAGCAGGCCGAAGAATTCGCCGCGCTCTACGCTGAAACTGACGCCCTTGAGCGCCTGCAGATTGCGGTAGCGCTTGCGGACAT
>DAIOET010000621.1:0-2632 GCA_036746135.1 Cupriavidus sp. | reverse complement strand
TGTCCGCGCCGACGGAATTTTGAGCCACCGCGCCGATTGAATTTTGAGCCGGGGTGGAGACCGGTCTGAAGCAGAGCCGGTTGTGGATAAGTGTATGGGTTTCCGGAGTTGTTGTCCTCCTTCGTATGAAGGTGCGTTGCGCGGGGGAAGCTGCGAAGGGCGTCGCCCGTAGCAGCTTCCCCCGCGCAGGCGAACGACATCAGGCGGATTCGGAGGCGCCGGCGGCTTCGCCCTTGCGCGCCGCTTCACGTGACCGGATGCGTTTCTTTGCACTGGCGCTGCTATGCCGGAAGCGATAGCTTTCGTTGCCGGTCTCCACGATGTGGCAGTGGTGCGTCAGCCGATCCAGCAACGCCGTGGTCATCTTCGCATCGCCGAACACACTGGACCATTCAGCGAAGTCCAGATTCGTTGTGATGGCAACGCTCGTATGTTCGTACAGGCGGCTCAGAAGGTGGAACAGCAGTGCCCCGCCGGCCTGGCTGAAGGGCAAATATCCGAGCTCGTCCAGAATGACGAGATCGAGGCGCAGCAGGCTCGCAGCGATCCGTCCAGCACGGCCCTGCGCCTTTTCCTGTTCCAGGGCATTGGCCAGATCCACGGTCGAGTAGAAGCGTACGCGTTTGCCGTGGTGCATGATGCCGGACACGCCGATGGCGGTCGCCAGATGCGTCTTGCCTGAGCCCGGCCCACCGACCAGAACTAGGTTGTGTGCGCCCTCGGTGAACGTCATGCTGGCCAGTTGCATGACGAGCTGGCGATCGACCGACGAGCCATCGAAGTCGAAGCCGGCGATGTCCCGATGCACCGGGAACTTCGCGGCGTTCATCTGGTGGCTGACCGAGCGCACGGCCCGATCGGCACTCTCGGCCTGCAGCAGCCGTTCAAGCAGCCACTGCGAAGACGCCACTTCGACGTTACCCTGTTCGAGCAGCTCGGCCCAACCGGCGGCCATGCCGTGCAGCCGCAACTGTTTGAGTTCGACGATCAGATCACGCATGACCGGCCTCCGGCTGTTGCAGAGCCGGGCGCAGCCCGTCGTAGCGCGAGGTGTCGGCCAGCGGCGGCGTCGTCAGTTGCAGCGCCGTATCGATCTTCGGTGGCATCTGCACACTACGCATGCGCGACAGCACGTTCACCACATGCTCGACGCTGACGCGCCCGGAGGGCGGTGCCTGTTCGAGCGCCAGCTCGACCGCAATCAGCACGGCGTCCAGGCCGCTTTCCGGTACCAGCGCCAGAACCTTCGCCATTACGCGCTCGCCGCCCGTCTCGCGCAGCAGCGCCCGGCGCAGGCGTAGCAGCGGCTCGGGCATATCCAGGAACGGCGCGCCGTTGCGCAATGCGCCGGGCTTGCGCTGGATCAGCGGGATGTAATGCTGCCAGTCGTATCGCACCAGACCTTCGTCGGCCAGCCGTTCGTGTTCGGCCACCACGGCATCATCGCCCACCACAACGACGCGAGCCGGATAGAGCCGCGTGCTGAGCATCTGGCCTGCAAATTCGCATGGTACCGAGTAGCGGTTGCGTCCGACCACCACCAGGCAGGTCGACGACACCCGGGCCGCGCGTTCAACGTAACCGTCAAACGGTGTCGGCACCGGCATCAGATGGGCGCGCTCCTGCTCGAACACGTCGGCAACGCTCAGGTTCCGATAGTCCGGATGCTTCACCTGCTCCCACAACGAGCGGCACCGGCTCGCCAGCCATGCGTTCAGCTCGGTGAAACTGCCAAATCGCTGCTCGCGCGCTTCAATCCAGATACGCAGGCGGCTATCCTGTACGTTCTTCTCGACGACGCCTTTCTCCCAGCCGCTGGCCACGTTGCAGAAGTCCGCGTCAAACAGGTAGTGTGCGCACATCACCGCGAAGCGCGAGTTGACGGTGCGGCCCTTGCCTTTGTGGACCTTGTCGACCGCCGTCTTCATATTGTCGTAGATGCCACGGCGGGCCACCCCGCCGAAGGCCGTGAACGAGCGCGTGTGGGCGTCGAACAGCATCTCGTGCCCCTGGCTCGGATAGGCCACGAGCCAGAACGCCCGCGACGCGCACAGCTTCATGTGCGATACCTGCAGCTTGCGGTAAATGCCGCCGATAACCAGTCCTTCCTCGGACCAGTCAAACTGAAACGCCTCGCCTAGCTCGAACTGCAACGGCACAAACGCCGCCTTCGAAACCGCCTTGCCTTCGCCTTGCCGCCAGTCACGGATGAAATCGGTCACCCGCGAATAGCAGCCCTCGTAGCCGCTTGCCTTGATCTCATGGAACAGCATCCAAGCGGTGCGTCGCTCCTTCTTCGGCCGCCGAGCGTCCACGGTGAGTGCCTGCACCAGCACCTCATGAAACGGCGTCAGCCGGGTCGACTGCGAGCGCCGTTGATACTTCGGTTCTTCCTGAACATCCATGCTCAGGTATTTGCTAATCGTGTTGCGCGACAGGCTTGTGAGACGCGCTATCTCGCGTACCGACTTGTTCTGGCGGTGGAACATCCGCCGCACCTTGCCAATCATCGTCATCGGGATCATCCCCAAAACACCCTGCCTGAAAAACTAGCAGGATAGGTTGATTACCCGGCTCAGTTTTCAGTCGGCGCGATCCCTACAAGTGGCTCAATTTTCGGTCGGCGTAAACA
>DAIOET010000620.1:0-2633 GCA_036746135.1 Cupriavidus sp. | reverse complement strand
GGCGCCACTGCTTCGCGCACCTGACCATCGAGGAAAACCTGCTGACCGGCGCCTATACACGGGGGCTGTCGCGCGGCGAGACGCGCGACGAGCTGGAGAAGATCTACGGCTACTTTCCGCGCCTGAAGACGCGCCGCAAGTCGCAGGCCGGCTATACGTCCGGTGGCGAGCAGCAGATGTGCGCGATCGGCCGGGCCATGATGGCCAAGCCGGCGATGATCCTGCTGGACGAACCGTCGATGGGACTGGCGCCGCAGATCGTCGAAGAGATTTTCGAGATCGTGCGCGACCTCAATTCGCGCGAACGCGTGAGCTTTCTGCTGGCCGAGCAGAACACGATGGTGGCGCTGCGCTACGCGGACTATGGCTACATCCTGGAGAACGGCCGCGTGGTGATGGATGGCGATGCCGAATCGCTGCGCACCAACGAGGACGTCAAGGAGTTCTACCTCGGCGTGGCGGCCAACGATGCGGAAGGCGGTGCGCGCAAATCGTTCCGCGACGTCAAGAGCTATCGCCGCCGCAAGCGCTGGCTGGCCTGATTCCCCAAGGCACCGATATGGCTGAATATTTCGATTCGCTGGAAACGCGCGCGCCCGCCGAACGCGAGGCGGCGCTGATTGCCGCGGTGGCGCGCCAGGTGGCGCACGCTCAGGCCCATGCGCCGTACTTCGCGGAAGTCCTGTGCGACTTTGACGCGCGCGAGATCACCTCACGCGAGACGCTGGCGCTGCTGCCGGTCACGCGCAAGTCGGAACTCACCGCGCGCCAGCGCATGGTGCCGCCGCTGGGCGGACTCAATGCGACGCCGCTTGGCGGCCTGCGCCACATTTTCCAGTCGCCCGGACCGATCCATGAACCGGACGGGCACAACGCCGACTGGTGGCGCACGGCGCGCGCCATGTTCGCGGCGGGATTCCGTTCGGGCGAGCTGGTCTACAACACGTTTTCCTATCACTTCACGCCGGCCGGGATGATGATGGAGTCGGGCGCGCATCGGCTGGGCTGCTGCGTGTTTCCGGCGGGCGTGGGGCAGACCGAATCGCAGGTCCAGGCGTTGGCCAGTCTGCAGCCGTCGGCTTACGCGGGCACGCCGTCGTTCCTGAAGCTGCTGATCGAAAAGGGCGCCGAGATGGGACTGCCATGCCGCAGCCTGTCCAAGGCGCTGGTGTCGGGCGAAGCCTGCCCGCCCGCGCTGCGCGCCTGGCTGCACGACCACGGCATCACTGCGCGCCAGATGTACGGCACGGCCGACGTGGGGCTGATCGCCTACGAAACCGAAGGGGGGGATGGCTGGGTCGTCGACGAGGGGGTGCTGCTGGAGATCGTCGAACCGGGCGGCAGCAAGCCGATGCCGGAAGGCGAGGTTGGCGAGGTCGTGGTCACCGTGCTCGGCAATGGCGACTATCCGCTGATCCGCTTCGGCACCGGCGATCTTTCGGCGATCGTCGCCGATTCATCGCACCGTGCCAGTCCGTGCGGACGCACCAACGTCCGGCTCAAGGGCTGGCTCGGGCGTGCCGACCAGACCACCAAGGTCAAGGGTATGTTCGTGCATCCGGGGCAGGTGGCCGAGGTCATGCGGCGTCATCCGGAGATCCGCGCGGCGCGGCTTGTGGTGACCGGCGCGGTGGGCAGCGACGTGATGACGCTCCATTGCGATGCCACGCGCGATGAAGAAGGTCTGGCCCGGGCCGTGGCCGATTCGATGCGCGAGATCATGCGCCTGCGGGGAGAGGTGCGCTTTGTCGCCGCGGGGTCGCTGCCGCAGGACGGCAAATCGATCGAGGACGCGCGCCGCTACGACTGACTAGGGCTGACTACGACTGACTACGGCTGGGAGGAAGAGCGGTCGCTCGTATCGGGATAACCGCCGGGCGGCCGCGTTGGCAGGCGCACCATCCAGATCGTCACCGCGATGCCGATGGCAATCAGCGTCAGCGACGAGACGGGGCGCGCCCGCAGCAGCCAGGCCGTGATGCTCATCGACGTCCACATCATCGATAGCGCGAGGCATTTCGCACGGAAGGGGATGCTGTGGTGGGCCTGCCAGTCGCGCACCAGCGGCCCGAAGCGCTCGTGCGTGATCAGCCAGTTGTGGAATTTCTCGGAGCCCCGCGCAAAGCAGGCGGCGGCCAGCAGCACGAAGGGCGTGGTCGGCAACAGCGGCAGAAAGATGCCGATGATGCCGAGCACAAGGCTGATGGCGCCGCACGTGACCCAGAATGCGCGAATCACGCGCTCGCGGTGCGTGAGCGATTCTGGTGGGCGGATCGATTGATCGGGGTCGGGCGGCGGCAACGGTTCAGGGTAAGGGGCGCAAAAACGCCCTTATGCTACCAGTCCCAGCCGGGCACGCGCCGCATCGTACTCGGCCTTCATGCGCGCCACGATCTCGCCGGCGGTGGGAATGTCGTGGATCTGGCCCACGCCCTGGCCGGCGCCCCAGATGTCTTTCCATGCCTTGGTCTTGGAACTGCCGCTCGAAAAGTCCATCTTGCTCTTGTCGGCCACGGGCAGTTCATCGGGATTCAGGCCCGAATTGACGATGCTCTCGCGGATGTAGTTGCCGTGCACACCCGTGAACAGGTTCGTGTAGATGATGTCCGACGCGGCCGAGCTTGTGATCGACT
>DAIOET010000619.1:0-2652 GCA_036746135.1 Cupriavidus sp. | reverse complement strand
CAGCAACGAAAGACCGCCAAGGATACCGGCCTTCGCTGCCCCACGCAAGCGCCAGGCCCACAGGCTGGCCGCACATGCCACCACGTCATTCGCATTCAACATCCCTTGACGTCGATTGGGCACAATGGCCGTCATGCACGCCCGCCATCTTTCCCCGCTCGATCGCCTCCTTGCCGGCGCGCAACGCGCCCTCGACACGGTTGCAGGCGCCCCCGTGGCGACCCGCCCCTCCCCGGGCACCCGATTGCCGCTGCCCGGGATGGACGCCGCGCAGCGCCGCCACGCGGCAGGGCTGATGCGCGTGAACCACACCGGCGAGGTCTGCGCGCAAGCCCTGTACGACGGGCAAGCCGCGCTGGCGCGCGATCCCGCGACGCGGGCACATCTTGAATCCGCGGCCGCCGAGGAAACCGACCACCTCGCGTGGTGCGCCGAACGGCTGCAGGAACTGGACGATCGCCCCAGCCTGTTCAACCCGCTGTGGTACGCCGGCAGCTTCGCGATCGGCGCCTTGGCGGCCTTGGCCGGCGATCGCTGGAGCCTTGGTTTCGTGGTCGAGACCGAACGTCAGGTGGAGGCCCATCTCGGCGAACACCTCGAGCGCCTGCCACGGGAAGACGCACGCTCGCGCGCCATCCTTCAAACCATGCAGGCCGACGAGGCGCGCCATGCCGACAATGCGCTGGCACGCGGCGGCGCGAAGCTGCCTTTCCCGATCCCGACGCTGATGCGCGGCGCGTCGGCGGTGATGAAGGCTGTCGCTTATCGCGTGTAGGAGCGGGCCGGCGCGAAGCGCCGTTTTTTCTTTTGCCCGCAATCCTTCGCCGCGAAACTCCGGCCGCGCGCCGGCGCGCCTACATCAGGTTACGGCCGTGGAACAGTTCCTCGATCTCGCGCTTCAGCAGCGCTTCGATGCGCTGGCGATCCTTGAACGACAGGTCGTCCGCGTGCGCCTCGAACAGGTAGGTGTCGAGGTCGAAGTCCTTCACGTGCATCTTGGTGTGGAACATGTTTTCCTGATACACGTTGACGTCGAACATCTCGTACTTCTGGCGGATGTGCTTGGCCAGGTAATCCTGGATCGAGTTGATCTTGTGGTCGATGTAGTGCTTCTTGCCGTGGATGTCGCGGGTGAAGCCGCGCACCCGGTAATCCATCGTCACGATGTCCGATTCGAAGCTGTCGATCAGGTAGTTCAAGGCCTTCAGCGGCGAGATCACGCCGCAGGTCGCCACGTCGATGTCGGCGCGGAACGTCGCGATGCCGTTGTGCGGATGCGTTTCCGGATAGGTGTGCACGGTGATGTGCGACTTGTCCATGTGCGCGACCACGGCGTCGGAAATCACGTCCTTGCCGAGCTTGTCGACCACAGGATGCTCCGAGATCAGCATCGTCACCGACGCACCTTCGGGGTCGTAATCCTGGCGCGCGATATTGAGGATGTTCGCGCCGATGATGTCGGCCACGTCGGTGAGGATCTGGGTCAGGCGGTCGGCGTCGTAGGCTTCATCGATGTAGTCGATGTAGCGGTCGCGCTGGTCCTTGGTGACCGCGTAGCAGATGTCGTAGATGTTGAAGCTGAGTGCCTTGGTGAGGTTGTTGAAGCCCTGCAGCTTCAAGCGGGGCAGCGGCTTGACCACGGCAGTGTCCTCGGAAACAGGTGGAAACGAAGTCACACGCGGCGGGACAGCACCCGTCGCGCGTATCGGGGCAGGAAAAGGCGAAGTATGCGGGAAAGTGGGGGGCGACGCATCCCCTTCGGGCTTCCTCTCTGGTAAGGTGTTGAAAATTTCACAAAGGTGCTAGACTCGCGCACGAAAAGTGTGACGCAGTCCAAAGACCCAATGTCTGAATTGCGCTACCTCCTCCAGCAAGTCTACGAACGGTCGCTAGCTCCTCCGATGCTTGCGCCCGACCCCGCAGCGATGCAGCGGCTGTTGGAACAGTGCCATCGCCGCCGCTATCCCGGCAAAACCGCCATCCTCCGGCCGGGCGATCCCGCCAACACCTTGTTCTACGTGATCGACGGTTCGGTCACCGTTTGCAGCGAGGACGAGCAAGGCCGCGAGCTGATCCTCGCCTACATCAATCGTGGCGAGTTCATCGGGGAAATGGGGCTGTTCGTCGAGCAGGCGCAGCGCGAAGTGCTGATCCGCACCCGCAGCACCTGTGAGCTCGCCGAGATCGGCTATGACAAGCTGTTCCAGCTGTTCGCCGGCCCGCTGCGCGAGGACTGTCCGCGCATCCTGTTCGCGATCGGACTGCAGTTGACGCACCGATTGCTGCGCACGTCACGCCAGGTCAGCCGGATGGCCTTCATGGACGTCACCAACCGCATCGCGCGCACCTTGCTGGACCTGTGCCAGGAGCCCGACGCGATGAGCCACCCGGACGGCACGCAGATCCGCATATCGCGTCAGGAGCTCTCGCGCATCGTCGGCTGCTCGCGCGAGATGGCCGGCCGCGTGCTGAAGCAACTGGAGACCGACGGCGGCATCGACGTGTCGGGGAAGACCATCGTCGTCCGCGGGACGCGCTAGTACCACTCGGCGCGCGTGACGCTGCGCGCCAAGGCCTTCTCCACGCGCTTGCACAGCTTCGGCGTTGCATTGACCAGCACGGCTTCCGCGGCCAGCGCGAGCATCGGCAGGT
>DAIOET010000618.1:0-2653 GCA_036746135.1 Cupriavidus sp. | reverse complement strand
TCTATGAAGCGCGCACCTGGGGCGCCGACTGCATCCTGCTGATCGTGGCCGCGCTGGACCACGGCCTGATGGCCGAGCTTGAGGCATGCGCGCTCGAACTTGGCATGGACGTGCTCGTGGAAGTGCATGGCGACGACGAACTCGACGCGGCCCTGCGCCTGAAAACACCGCTGGTGGGCGTGAACAACCGCAACCTGCGCACGTTCGAAGTGTCGCTCGACAATACGCTGAACCTGCTGCCGCACATGCCGGCGGAGCGCCTGGTGGTGACCGAATCGGGCATCCTGGGCCCGGCCGATGTCGAGCGCATGCGCAAAGCCGACGTCAACGCATTCCTGGTGGGCGAAGCGTTCATGCGCGCGCCGGAGCCGGGCGTGGAACTGGCCCGCCTGTTTGGCTGATCCGTCATGGCGCGCGAGATCGAACTGAAGCTGGCGATTCCCGATGCCGCGCTTGCCGCCGTGGCGGCGTGGCTCGATGCCAACGGCCAGGCGCGTGGCGAGGTCACGATGCTGAACGTCTATCTGGACACCCCGGCTCGGGACCTCGCCCGTGCCCGTGCCGCGCTGCGGCTGCGCAGGAAGGACGCGCAGTGGCTGCAGACGCTGAAGACCGCGGGCAAGAGCACCGGCGGCCTGGCCGCGCGCCATGAGTGGGAAACCGAAGTTGCGGGAGAAGCCATCGAGCTGGGTCGTTTCGACGACGAGGCCCGTGCCGTGCTGACTCCGCTGGCGGACCGGCTCGGCCCCGTGTTCCGGACCGATTTCGTGCGCCGCACCTGGATCGTCGAGCAGGACGGCGAACGGATCGAGGCCGCCATCGACACCGGCACGATCAGCGCGCCAGGCACGACGGCCACCGAACCGATCCAGGAACTCGAACTCGAATGGCTGCCCCGGCAACACGCCAAGGCGGACGTCGACGAAGCCCACGTCGAAGCCGCGCTGCGTGGCTTCGCCAAGCGTATCGCCCATGTGGCGCCGCTCACTCCCATGAATCTCAGCAAGGCCGCACGCGGCTATCGACTCACCGGCGCGCCTGATGCAAGCTGACCTGTTCGCTCTCGATACCTCAAAACCCGTCCCCTCCATCGACCGCCTGCAAGACCAGGCGAACACGCTGCCCGCCGCGTGGCGCGAACTGCTGGCGCCGTGTCTTGGCCATGCGGATTGGGCGGCGCTCTGCGATTTTGTCGATGGTGAGCGCGCGGCCGGCAAGCCGGTGTTCCCGCACTCGGTCTTTCACGCGCTGCACCTGACGCCACCGGACACCGTGCAGGTCGTGATCCTGGGCCAGGACCCCTATCACGGCACGGGCGTGGTCGGCGGCGTCGAGATTCCGCAGGCGCACGGGCTGGCGTTCTCTGTGCCGGACGGCGTCAAGGTGCCGCCCAGCCTGCGCAACATCTTCAAGGAAATTGCCGCCGAATATGGCGGCGAGCCGGTGCGCGGCTCGGGCAACCTCGAAGGCTGGGCGCGCCAGGGCGTGCTGCTCCTGAACACCGTGCTGACCGTGGAACAGGGCAATGCGGCCAGCCATGCAAAGCGCGGCTGGGAAGCGGTGACCGACTGCCTGATCCACGCACTCGCCATGTCGCGCCCGAATCTCGTCTTCATGCTCTGGGGCAGCCATGCGCAGGCCAAGCGGACGCTGCTGGAAGGCCAGACCCATTGCGTGCTGGAAGCACCGCATCCGTCGCCACTATCGGCGCATCGCGGCTTCCTGGGCTGCGGGCATTTCAGGCAGGCCAACGACTGGCTGGAACGTCACGGGCGCTCCGGTATCGACTGGCTGAAGTCCTAAACCGTCGGGCGCCACTCGAATCGGTCGAAGGTTTCGGGCGGCGCCTGTTCCATCTCGACCTTCGACACCTGCGCGGCTGGCGGACCCTGCTCCATCCACAGCCGTAGCGCCTCAAGCTTTTCCCTGGACCCGGTGGCGATGACCTCCACCGTGCCGTCCACGCGGTTTCTGACCCATCCGCCCAGCCCCAGCGCAATGGCTTTATCGGCACACCCGCCGCGATACCCCACGCCCTGCACGCGGCCGTGGGCGCTCAGGTGCCAGGTCTCGTAACCTTCTGTCATGAATTACCTCCCCCACTAGGTAAACTACCTAGCCCACTTGGGCGTTAGGCTGTCAGCATACGACGCCCTGCCCGGGCGCGTCTCCACCGAGGCAGTGCCCATGCCACCAACGCAAAACAACCAAGCGCCCGGCTACGTCGGCCCACTGCTGACCGCCCCGCCGAACCGGTTCGACCTGGCGCTGCTGCCGATCATCCTGGCCGTCATCGTCATCGTGGCCTATGCCGCGCGCCAGATGGACGTGCCCTACCACCCAGGCGAATCGCTGGCCATCCACCTCGACGTGGCATGGCTGCCCTATTACCTGATGCGCACCAGCATCCGCATGCTGGCCGCGCTGGCGGCCTCGCTGGTGTTTTCGTTCGCGTTTGCCGCCATTGCCTCGCGCAATCGCACGGCCGAAAAAGTGATGGTGCCGGCGCTGGACATCCTCCAGTCAATTCCGGTGCTCGGCTTCCTGTCGATCACGGTCACCGGGTTCATTGCCCTGTTCCCCGGCAACCTGGCCGGGGTGGAATGCGCGGCCATCTTCGCAATCTTCACGTCGCAAGCCTGGAACATGGCGT
>DAIOET010000617.1:0-2658 GCA_036746135.1 Cupriavidus sp. | reverse complement strand
GACCTCCGCGCCGCAGCCCGGACAGTTGACCGTTTGCATCCGGAATCAGCCGACCAGTTTCTTCAGGATCTCCGCCTTGGCCGAGTCGAACTCCACCTGCGAAATCAGGCCCTTGTCGAGCAGTTCCTTGAGCTTGCCAAGCCGCGCGGCCGGGTCGTCGGCAGCGGGCGCCGCGGCACCGGCGGCACCGGCCGCTGGCGCGGGGGCGCCCGGCGCTCCGGCCACGCCCCCAACCAGCCCGCCAGCCATCGCCTGGCCCATCACCGCACCTGCCGCCAGACCCGCGCCCAGGCCGGCCACGCCACCTTCGTTCTGTGCCGCCAGCGGAATCGAGCTGGCCACCTGGTACTGCGTGTACTTGGCCATATCGCCCATCATGCCCATCGAGATGCGCGTGTCGATGGCCTTCTGCAACTCCTCGGGCAGCGACACGTTGGTCACCGCGAAGTTGTCCAGTGCCACGCCGTAACGCGCGAACTCGGGCACCAGTTTTTCGCGGATGGTCTGCGCCATCAGCGTCTGGTTGGCCGCCATGTCCAGGAACGGGATCGACGACGCGCCCAGCGTGCTGGTCATCGTTGCGATCAGCAGGTTGCGCAGTTGTTCTTCCACTTCGTCACGCGAGTACTCGGCGCGCGTGCCGCTGATCTCGGTGTAGAACAGTTTTGGATCGGCAATCTTGTACGAGTACAGGCCAAACGCGCGCAGCCGTACCATGCCGAAGTCCGCGTCGCGGATCGTGATCGGCTGCGCCGTGCCCCACTTGCGGCCAATCTGCAGCCGCGTGCTGAAGAAGTAGACGTCGGACTTGAACGGCGATTCAAACAGCTTGTCCCAGTTCTTCAGGTACGTCAGCACCGGCAGCGTCTGCGTGGTCAGCTTGTACATGCCCGGACCGAACACATCGGCGATCTTGCCTTCGTTGACGAAGACCGCCATCTGCGATTCGCGCACCGTCAGGCTGCCGCCGTACTGGATCTCCATGTCCTCCATCGGATAACGCCAGGCCAGTACGCCGTCGGCGTCCTCGGTCCACTGGAGGATGTCGATGAACTGCTTCTTGATGAATGACCCGATACTCATGTCCGCACCTCTCGAAGGGTGAATGGTTTGCCGCGCGTACCGTCCGGCTTCAGGACAGGCAGGCGGCGTTGAGCACGCCAACCGTGAGCGACATCGTGCCCATCAGGCCGCCCATCGCAATGTTGTTCGATTCGATGGCCGCGTCCATGTCCGGCAGCGCGCGCGCCAGCGCGGCATAGACCACGGCCTGTACCACCAGCGCCCCCAGCGACCACACCAGGAACATCAGGAAGGTGTCGTTGTGCTGGATGCTCGACGACAGCGTAAAACAGAAGCCGAGCGTGCTGCCGCCCAGCGACAGCGCCGCCGCGATATTGCCTTGCCGGATCAGCGTGAACTCGTGGAACGGCGTGATCCTGGTGTAGACTCCGACGAACACGACCAGCAGCACAAGGCTTGCCAGCAGATGCTCGACGTAGGCATAGATAGGTTGCATGTTCGGGTCGTTCTTGACGTGTGGTTGGGGGTTCCCGTCCTGCCGATGCGATGCCGCAAATATGGTTGCGGCAAAGTATATCCGCAGCCGCATTTATTCCAATAGAAGTAATTCTGACAACGCCGGACGCGTGTTGCGTGCCGGCTTTTCTTCTGCTGCACGCCGCCGCCCATGCGCGACCGTACCCTTGTCCTGTCGGTGTTGATCGTGGCCTCCTGCGGGCTTGGCTACGAACTGATTGCCGGTGCCCTCTCCAGCTATCTGCTGGGCGATTCGATCCTTCAGTTTTCTTCCATCATAGGCTGCTACCTGTTTGCGATGGGCGTCGGCTCATGGCTGTCCAGGTACGTGAAGGACGAAGACGTACTGTCGCGTTTTATCGACATCGAAATCCTGGTCGGCCTGCTGGGAGGCATCTCGGCGGCGCTGCTGTTCGTGGTGTTCGCGTGGTTGTCGGCGCCATTCCGCACCGCGCTCTACGCGCTGGTGTTCGTGATCGGGCTGCTGGTGGGGATGGAGATTCCGCTGGTCATGCGCATCCTCAATGCGCGCCGTGCCCAGTTCAGCGAATTGGTCAGCCGCGTGTTGACGTTCGACTACCTCGGCGCGCTCGCCGTGTCGCTGGTATTTCCGCTGGTGCTGGCGCCACGGCTGGGCCTGTCGCGCACGGGCTTCCTGTTTGGCATGCTCAATGTCGCGGTGGCGCTGTTCACGCTGCGCATCTTTCGTGACGAGATACAGGGCACCACGCTACGCACGCTGCGCGCCGGCATCGTGTTCGCGCTGCTGACCGCGGGCTTTGCCGGCTCCACGCACCTCACACGCTGGGCCGAGCGCGGCATGTTCGGCGACGAGATCATCCACAGCGAGACCACGCCCTACCAGCGGCTGGTGATTACGCGCTGGAAGGACGACCTGCGCCTCTACATCAACGGCAACCTGCAGTTCTCCTCGCGCGACGAACACCGCTACCACGAGGCGCTGGTGCACCCGGTGCTGCAGGCATTGCCCTGGGCGCGGCGCGTGCTGGTGATCGGCGGCGGCGACGGGCTGGCGCTGCGCGAAATCCTCAAGTACCCGCGCATCGAACACGTGACGCTGGTGGACCTGGACCCGGCCATGACCACGCTGTTCTCGCG
>DAIOET010000616.1:0-2670 GCA_036746135.1 Cupriavidus sp. | reverse complement strand
TGACCGCCGCCAGCGAACCGTACAGGTAAAAGTCGTACCACTCGAACACCGTGCCGAGGGAAGAGGCCAGAATGACCTTTTTCTCTTCCTTCGTCATCGGCGCATTGTGAGCCGTGCCGCCGGGCACCGCTCCCGCGTTATGCGCGTTTGCCATTTGTTGTCTCCTCCGTTTCCGTTCTTCCGTCGAAAATCTTTAAAGGGTCCCTGTCATCGGGGCCGCGTGCGTGTGCGCGGACCGGCCCATTACGGCAAGGTTGCAACGATTGTGGGAGGCGAAACTTACTGAGTTCTGACAGATTCAAGCCAAACCGGTCTGAATCCGTCGGGGTATACGCTAGCCGCGGCGCCAGTCTTGCGGGCGCCGGTCGTGCTGCATTGCGAGGCTTTGCAAGTCACAACCGCATGGCGCCGCGGTGCGCGGCGTTCTTGCCCCGCAGCAATTGAGGCGGGCCGAGAGGAAACCCTTAGATGGCCCTTGGATCGCCCTTGGATCGCCCTTAGATCGTGCCAGGGTCAGCGTTGCCGGACTTGCCGTCAGGTTGGGCAGGCGGTGCCGGATGGGCGTCGATGTGGGCCTGTTCCTGTGCGTGTATCTCGTCGTCGGCGCGGTTCATGCGCCAGGCGTAGAGCGCCGCCATCAACACGTAGAGGATCAGCGACCCTTGCGCGGCCATCCAGAACGAGAACGGCCAGCCCATGAAGTCGAAACGCAGCTCGCGCGCGAACCAGCTCACGACGAAGGTCACAAGAAACCACGCTGCCAGCAGCGCAACGATCCATCGCACGTTGTGATACCAGGCGCGCCGTTCCTGCGGCGTCATCTGGTCGCGGGGCGTTCTTCTCTTCATGCGGTCGTCTCTTCGGAAGGCGTGCGGCGCAGCGTAATACGAAAGCGCGCGCCGGCCATGCGCGGCGATGCCTGGTAGACGTTGTCGTCGATCGTGACTTCGCCGCCGTGCTGCTGCACGATTTCGCGCACGATCGCCAGGCCCAGTCCGCTGCCTTCCGTATTGGTGCCCAGCACGCGATAGAAGCGTTCCATCACGCGCTCACGCTCCGTGGGCGCAATGCCGGGCCCGGTATCTTCCACGTCGAGGTAGGCAAACGGTTCGAACGCATCGGTGCTCACGCGCACCGTGGCATGGCCGCCGGAAGGGGTGTAGCGGATGGCGTTGTCGACGAGGTTGTTGAGCATCTCCGTCAGCATCAGGCGGTTGCCCGTGATCAGGACCGGATGATCGTCGGCTTCCAGCCCCAGGTCGATGCGCCGCGCCCACGCCTGCGGCAGCCAGTCCTTGACGACGTCGCGCGCCAACGCGGAAAGATCCAGCGGCGCCATGCCGCCCGCGCCCGCCAGGTTCTCCATGCGCGCCAGCGACAGCAGCTGCGTCACAAGGTGCGCGGTGCGCTCGGAGCTGCCGGCTATCTGCGCCAGCGAACGACGCAACTCTTCGGGCGACTGCTCGCGCTGCGCCAGCTCGGCCTGCATGCGCAGTCCGGCCAGCGGTGTCTTCATCTGGTGCGCGGCATCCGCGATAAAGCGCTTCTGCGTTTGGACCGACTGGTCGAGCTGCGCCAGCAGGTCGTTGAACGATGCCACCAGCGGCGTGATTTCCTGCGGCGCGGCGCGCTCGTCGATCGGGCTGGTATCGCCCGGGTTGCGCGCGCGAATGCGCTGCTGAATCGCGGTGAGCGGCGCCAGTCCGCGTGTGAGACCGAACCACACCAGCACCACCGCCAGCGGCAGAATCACGAACTGCGGCAGGATCACGCCCTTGATGATTTCGTTGGCGAGCCGTGCGCGCTTGTCCAGGGTTTCAGCCACTTGCACCAGCACCGGCTGGTCGCCGCCGACATTTTTCAGATCGACATAGGTATAGGCCACGCGCACATCGTTGCCGGCCACGCGATCGTCGCGCATCGACACCAGCCCGGCATGGCCCTGTTCGTCCTCGGGCGGCAGGGGCAGGTCGTGGTCGCCAGCGACATACTCGCCACGCTTGCCCACCACCTGGTAGTAGATGTTGTCGGTCTCGTCGGCGCGCAGGATCTCGCGGGCCGAGAGCGGCAGCTGCAGTGTCACGCGCCCATTCACCTCGCGCACCTGCTGAGACAGCACGATGGCGCTGGCTTCGAGCGCACGGTCGAATGGCCCGTTGGCGATCGATTTGGCCACCAGGTACGTGACCGCGATGCTCATCGGCCAGAGCAGCAGCAGCGGCGCCAGCATCCAGTCCAGAATCTCGCCGAACAGCGAACGCGGCGCGGGATGCGCGGACGTTTCCTCAAGATGCGGTAGCGCGTCGGCCAGCGCCGAATCCTCGGCGGCGGCGTCGGCCAATGTGGGGCGTGCCGGTTCAGGCGTGTAGGTGGCGCCTGTGGCGGAATGGCGTCGCCAGGGCAGGCGCAGCAGGCTCATGGACGTCCCATCTCGGATTCGGCGTCAGCCATGCGTGGCCATCGCGGGCTGGAATTTTTCCAGGCAGTAGCCCAGGCCGCGCACGGTGGCAATGCGGATGCCGCCAACCTCGATCTTCTTGCGCAGGCGGTGCACGTAGACTTCGATCGCGTTGTTGCTGACTTCCTCGCCCCATTCGCACAGGTGGTCCACGAGCTGTTCCTTCGATACCAGCCGGCCGCTGCGTGTGAGCAGGATTTCCAGCAGGCCGA
>DAIOET010000615.1:0-2674 GCA_036746135.1 Cupriavidus sp. | reverse complement strand
GGCGAAATGGAATGAGATGGCGCCATTGCACCATCAACGCCGCCGGTTTGCCACCTGCAGGTGCACTTCGGTCTTCACCACGCTAAGCGAATATTGGTAGGGCAGGCTCCGAGCGCAGCGACAACTCTATCGGCAATGCCCGGGATGGTTGCTCGCGCCTGCTTGCGGCTCCGGGATGCTCACAATCAAGGCAATTTAGCCAAGGCTTCGATCTCAACAAGCGTATCCCGTGATGCCAAGGAAGCCACGCCGATTCCCGTCAGCGCAGGCCGAACTGTACCAAAGTGACGGGAGAGCACCGGCACCAGTTGCGCCATACCGTCAGCCAACTCGCCACGGACGTAGATCCGTAGTTGCAGCACGTCCTCGAGCGAGGAGCCGGCTTCGTTCAACACCGTGGTCAGATGCTCGATCGCGCCCTCGGCTTGGCCTTCCAGCGTAGTGTGCCGGACACGTGAGTCGCGGTCCCAGTCAACCTGCCCCGAAACAAAGACGAACCGGGATACTAGGTCCACTTTGGCCTGCGACATGCCGACAGGCGCACCGTCATAAAGGCCGGTCGGGTTAATCAATTTCGTGCTCATGAACATATCCAATGTTGGGTTGAGATGAACCGCATCATAGGAATAGCCCATGCAGAGCACCATGTCGGCTGGCTTGTAGCAGTTACAAGCGACGTCAACTTGCTATGCAGGCTTGTTTTGCACCTGATCCAGCACCCATGTCAAAAGCGGGTCCGACAGCGCAGACGCGTGGTAGGCCGCGACCACTTGAAAACCGGGCGGATACTTCTCGAGCGGCACTTCAAACAGCCCCTCGCGAGGCAGCAGCCGCGATGGCATGAAAGCAACCATGTCGGATTGCTGTAGATACTCTTGCGCCATGAAGAACGAGGGTACCGAAGCCGCGACGCGTCGCCGTAGCCCCTGCTGCTCGAACCAGCGACCCGCGGACCCGTCGAAGCTGGGCACGGCCGGAGACACCACGAGGAAATCGTATGCCTCGAGCGCTTTCACCGGCAATACATCTTCTCCCGAAGTGAGCGGCCTCGCAGCAACGCATACATATTTCTCTGTAAAGAGCGGTGTCGACAGAAGACCTTCCGGCACATAGCCACTCGATGTGAAGGCCACGTCGATTTCCCCCTCCTGCATCCGGCGGGTCAGGCTGAATGCCTCGATGTTAGACAGCTTAACTTTGATCTGCGGTGCCGCGCGGCGCAGCTTGCGAATCAGGTCGCCGACAATGATGCGCTGTGTATAGTCGGTAGCTGAAACGCTCAGAGTGCGCTCGATCTTCTCCAATGGGGTCGTGGCTGGCATCGGAATCGTATGCATCAACGCAAGCACCTGATGCACGTGCGGCTGTATCAACTGTCCATAGGCCGTTGGCACCATGCCATGGCCGCTGCGATGGAACACGGCGTCTCCGAGAACATCCCGAATTCGCTTGAGTTGGAGGCTGACAGCCTGCTGTGAGACGTCGAGTGACTCTGCTGCTGCCGACACGGTCCCATGCTCATAGATGGCGCTAAGTATTCGCAGATGGTTGAGTTCTAGCTTCTCGATCATGAATGGCCAAAATTAGTAGGCTGTTACCGGAGCTTGTCGAATTCAAAACTCTAAATTCGTCGTAAGGATACGGGCCAGTCATGGTGACGGCCGCAGCAAGGAGTATCGCGTGACACAGTACCTAATCTCGTTCAATGATGGCGACATGACCTTTCCAGACGAAGATTTGCCCGATGTTGCCAGGGCGGCGCGTGCGGTGGTGCAGGAGATCAAGGACGCAGGGCAATTCGTCTTTGCCGGAGGATTAGGTGATCCAGGAAAGGCAACTGTCGTGGCCACAAACGGAGTGATCAGCGAAGGGCCGAATCCGGCGACGAAAAACTTCATTGGTGGTTTCACCGTTGTCGAAGTAGCTACCCGTGCGGAAGCGCTTCAGTGGGCGGCGAAAATTGCCGTGGCGTGTCGGTGTGCTCAAGAGGTCCGAGAATTTCTCTCCAAGCCAGCGCGCTGACCGAGGCGGCATCCGACCACCATCGGTGGGACGTTTCGGGTCTTCTGATCGATCTCACCGGGAGGGAATCTGCGCTCTCAAACCAGCATCGATTGCTGGGCGAAAATACCTGCCATCGCGCCCTGCGATGATGCCTGGGTGACCGAGGGCAAGAACGGCGTCGTGAGGTCGCCGGCGGCGTAGATGCCGGGCATGCTGGTTTGGCGGCGCTCGTCGACCTTGAGGACGATGCCGGTCGGCGTATCGACCGTGGCGAGGCCCAGTGATTCATGCAGGCTTGCGGACGGCTTGTTGCGCGGATGGGCGAACAGGATGTCGACCGCGACATTGCGGCCGGTATCAAGCTTGACGGTGGCGTTATGGCCCCCGTGACGGGCGATCTCGACGATCCTGCCATCGACGACAGGTAGGTTGCGGCGCGCCAGATCGGCCCGGATATCGGGCGGAATGTCGTGACCATCGGCGAAGACAGTCAACTTGTCGGTCCAATCGTGGAACAGCCTGACCTGATTGTGCGACTGCGGGCCGGACCAGACGAGGCCCCAATGCTGGCCGGCGACTTCAAAGCCGTCGCAATAGGGGCAGGGCACGATGGAGGTGCCCCAGCCTTCGGCAAAGCCCGGAACATCAGGCATCTGGTCGACGACGCCAT
>DAIOET010000614.1:1187-2674 GCA_036746135.1 Cupriavidus sp. | reverse complement strand
GGGCGCGTCAGGCTGTTGTCGAGCCAGACGAAGTAGAACGACGAACCGATCCAGGCGATCGCCGTGATGACGTGCAGCCAACGCAAGAGCAGATTGGCCCAGTCGAGAATGTAGCCTTCCATGACTTGTCTCCTTGTTCCCGTCCGCCTTGTCTCAGCTGCCGCGGTAGGTCGAGTACGACCACGGCGACACCAGCAGGGGCACGTGGTAGTGCGCGTTCGTGTCGGCAATGCCGAAACGCAGCGTCACCACATCAAGGAAAGCCGGCTCGGGCAGTTTCACGCCCGCGGCCCGGAAGTAGTCGCCCGCACCGAAATCGAGCTCGTAGACGCCAGGCAGCAGGTCGGCACCTTCCAGCAGGGGCTGGTCGGCACGGCCGTCATGGTTGGTCTTGATCGACTTCAGAGTCTCGCGACGATTGTCGACAATTTTATGCAGGGTAACCGACATGCCGGCACCGGGTGTACCGGCGGCAGTGTCGAGAACGTGAGTGGTCAAGCGTCCCATCCTGTTCTTCCTTTGGAATGTGGGTTGTGAGGGGCGCCGCTGCCTTCACTAGCACCATATGTGGGAATGGTGCCCGCTCGGTACGTGTTTCAACGCATCCCGGCGCTGGATTGGTGCGAGGCGACAATGCGCCTGCCCTATCCGTAAGACAACTCCGTAAATACCCGTAGTTGTCGAAAACCTTGGTCGGTTTTGTTGACAATAGTGCTTGCATATCCAAATAATTGTCAACAATTTTTAGATCCGCGAACCCGAATGATCGATATCAAGACCCTTGATGTTGGTACGTGAATGGGTCGCTACGATCGCTGACCATCGCCTCCCCCGCTTTTGCGAGTGCCCAGGATGTCCAAGAATCTCAAGCTGATTGCCGCCGCCGACGCGCTGCCCGCGTCCACCGATAACAAGCCCGCCCGCAAGGGGTCGGTGGAAGAGCGCATGTATCACGAGATCTACGACGCGATCATGGAGCACCGGCTGCCTCCGCGTACCAAGCTGACCGAGCATTCGCTTTGCGAGATCTATGCCACCGCGCGCCACACCGTGCGCAAGGTGCTGTCCCGCCTGGCCGCCGACGGCATGGTCGACCTGGAACCGAATCGCGGCGCATTCATCGCGAGCCCGTCCACCGACGAGGCGCACGACATGTTCGAACTGCGCCAGATGCTGGAACGCGCCGTGCTGGAAAAACTGGCCGCCATGCCGAACGTGCGCACGGTGATCGCCCCGCTGCGCAAGATGGTGGCCGACGAACGCCAGGCGTTTCTGACGCACGAGCGCCCGACCTGGATCCGCCTGTCCGCCGAATTCCACACCGCGCTGGCCGATCTTTCCGGCAACGAGCTGCTGGTGACGATGATGCGCCGGCTGGTGTCGCGTACCACGCTGATGATCGCCAGCGTGGAAGCACCCGGCCACAACGCGTGCTCGTTCGACGAGCACGACGACATTCTCGACGCACTGGAACAGGGCGATGCCGC
>DAIOET010000614.1:0-1087 GCA_036746135.1 Cupriavidus sp. | reverse complement strand
AAAGGAGAGGAGACACACCCATGAATTCCGCAAGCACCACGGTCCCCACGGATCTGACAAACGAGCGGCTGCCCTCCGGGCGGTTGCTGGCGCTGGGCCTGCAGCACGTGCTGGTGATGTATGCCGGCACTGTCGCCGTACCTCTCATCGTCGGCGGCGCGCTCAAGCTCCCCAAGGATCAGTTGGCCTTTCTGATCAATGCCGACCTGTTCGCGGCCGGCCTGGCCACGCTGATCCAGGCCATCGGTTTCTGGAAGTTCGGCATCCGCATGCCCGTGATGATGGGCGTCACGTTTGCGTCGGTGGCGCCGATGATCGCCATTGGCAATGATCCCAACGTGGGTCTGCTCGGCATCTATGGCGCGGTGATCGCGTCCGGGGTGTTCGGGATACTGATTGCGCCGATGATGGGACGCATGCTCGGACTCTTCCCACCAGTCGTCACCGGCACGGTGATCACGCTGATCGGCGTTTCGCTGATGCGCGTCGGCATCAACTGGGCCGGCGGCGGCCAACCCACCACGCGCGCCGTGATCGACGGCGTGGTCAAGGACGTGCCCAATCTCGCCTATGGCGACCTGAGCAGCCTGGCCATCGCGGGCCTGACGCTGCTGGTGATCCTCGCGCTGACCCGATACGGCCGCGGCCTGGTGGCCAACTGCGCGGTGCTGCTTGGCATCATCATCGGTACGTTCGTCGCAATGGCATTCGGCAAGGTCTCGTTCGACGGACTCCATGACGCCAGCTACGTGGCAATCATCACGCCTCTGCACTTTGGCATGCCGACGTTCCAGCTGACCGCCATCCTGTCGATGTGCATCGTCATGCTGATCACGCTCGTGGAATCGACCGGAATGTTCCTGGCCCTGTCCGACATCACGGGCCGCAAGCTGAGCACCAAGGATCTGACGGCCGGCCTGCGCGCCGATGGCCTTGGCACCGTGATCGGCGGCGTGTTCAACACGTTCCCGTACACGTCGTTCTCGCAGAACGTGGGCCTCGTCACGGTGACGGGCGTCCGCTCGCGCTACGTGGCGGCCGCCGGCGGCCTGATCCTGATCGCGTTCGGCCTGTTCCCGAAGATGGC
>DAIOET010000613.1:0-2687 GCA_036746135.1 Cupriavidus sp. | reverse complement strand
ACCGCGTCCTGCCATTCGCGCGGCACGGCCAGCCGGCGGCTCCAGAGCCGCCAGTACGACGTGGTTTCCTGCTCGAAGTCGCGCGAAATCTCTTCCACGCTATGCGTGAGCGTCTCGTCCGGACCCAGGATGAAGTTGTAGCCGCGCGTCACCAGGAACGGCGTGTTGGACAGCACGTAGGCCAGCGGCGCGTCGGTGGTCAGGCGCAGCGTCATGTCGTCGCCGACGAACCGCGCGTGACTGCTGCCGCGTGTGACATGCGGCTGCTGGCGGCCGTAGTTGAAACGCGGCGCCAGCGTGACCCGCACGCGCGGCGCGCCACGGATCGGACGAATGCGCCGCACCAGCGTCAGCGGCCGGAAGTAGCGCCCCATGCGGAAGAAGCGCGGGCAGAAATCGGTGATTTCCAGGCAACTGCCGTGCTGGTCGATCAGCCGCGTGCGCAGGATGGCCGTGTTCGGCTCATACCACTGCGTGGCTTCCTGAAAGTCCTCGATCTCGATATTGAAGTGCCCGGCGTTTTCGCTCGGGTCCAGCAGCGCATTGAAGACCGGATCGCCGTCGTAGCGCGGCATGCAACACCAGACGATGCGCCCGCGGCCATCGACCAGCGCGGAAAACGCGCAGTTGCCGATCATGCCCAGCGACAGCGACGGATCGGCGTGCCGGCATGACGCATCGGAATCGGTGTTGACGGCAGGCGCCTCGGTGGCAATCTGGGGGTTGAGGTTGGCAGGTTCACTCACAACGTATCCTCCCGGGCAGATGGGGGTGAGAGGGAATCGGATGGGATCTCGCCGCCGCGTTGCGCGTGCAGATGCGTCAGCGCGTGCGCGGAACGGTGCAGCCACTCGCGCAGGTCGGCGGGCTGCGGCAGGCTGTGTGACGCGGCCGAGGCGCGCTGGCCTACCAGCAGCCCGATGCCGCCAAGCTCGCGCACCACGGCGAAGCCAGCTTCGTCGGTGACATCGTCACCCGCGAACAGCGGCATGCGGCCCGCGAACGGCGGTGTCCGCATGAAGGCGGCAATCGCGCCGCCCTTGTCCACGCCGGCCGGCTTGATCTCGATGACCATCTTGCCCGGCAGCGCGTCAAGCCCGATTGCATCGCGCAGCAGGTCGACCACGGCCGCGCGGACCAGCGGTTCCAGTTCCGGCACCTGCCTGTAGTGGATGGCCACGGCAACCGACTTGCGTTCGAGTTTCAGGCCGGGATACTTCAGGACCAGCGCTTCCAGGCGCGGCAGCAGCGGGCCGATGCCGGGTGCCGGCGGCCTGGCGATACGTTCCGCGCCATTGCGGAACTCCGCTCCGTGGATACCGGCGGCGGGCAGGCGCAGCGGTTGCAGGAACTGGTCGAGTTCGGCCACGGGCCGGCCCGAGATAATCGCCAGGGCACCACCCAGGCACGTATGCAACGCGCGCAGCGTGCCGACCAGATCGGGTTCCACTTCCACCAGGTGCGGAAGCGGCGCGAGATCGGCCAGCGTGCCGTCGAAGTCCAGGAACAGCGCGGTATTGGGTTCGATGAGAGATAACGGAGGCATCGCGTGAAACCGTAACACGTCGTTTTGACAAGCGTCCACCGGGCGCTGTCCTACAACTGTGGCCCTTGCGGCACGCGCGCGGGTCCGTCACGCTTTGTCGGCCGCGGCGGGCCTGCTGGTGCGCCATCCATTATCATTGGCGGTTTCCGCCGATTTTTCCGGCTTTTTTTGCCACCGCCCATGTGGCGCCCGCAGACCATGACCCGCACCCCCGCCAAGCCCGACTATTTGAAGAAGATCCTGACCGCCAAGGTCTACGACGTGGCCCAGGAGACCGAACTGACCTACGCGCCGGCGCTATCGGCGCGCACCAACAATGCGGTCTGGTTCAAGCGCGAGGACACCCAGCCCGTGTTCTCGTTCAAGTTGCGCGGGGCGTACAACAAGATGGCGTCGCTGCGGCCCGAGGAACTGAAGCGCGGCGTGATCGCCGCTTCGGCCGGCAACCATGCGCAGGGCGTGGCGCTGTCCGCCGCGCGTCTGCAGTGCAAGGCCATCATCTGCATGCCCACGACCACGCCGCAGGTGAAGATCGACGCGGTGCGCGAGCGTGGCGGGGAATGGGTGCAGATCGTGCTGCACGGGGAGTCCTACAGCGACGCCTACCTGCACGCGGCCGAGATGGAAAAGAAGCACAAGCTCACGTTCATCCACCCGTTCGACGATCCCGAGGTAATCGCCGGCCAGGGCACGATTGCGATGGAGATCCTGCGCCAGCACCCCGGCCCGATCCACGCGATCTTCGTCGCCATCGGCGGTGGCGGCCTGATTTCGGGCATCGCCGCGTACGTCAAGGCGGTGCGCCCCGAGATCAAGGTCATCGGCGTGCAGACGTTCGACTCGGACGCGATGAAGCGCTCGGTCGACGCCGGCAAGCGCGTGGAACTGAAGGACGTGGGCCTGTTTTCGGATGGCACCGCCGTGAAGCTGGTCGGCAAGGAAACCTTCCGCATCACGCGCGAACTGGTGGACGACATCATCCTGGTCGATACCGACGCCATCTGCGCCGGGCTGAAGGATGTCTTCCAGGACACGCGCAGCATTCTGGAGCCGGCCGGCGCGCTGGCGGTGGCCGGTCTCAAGGCGTATGCCGAGCGCGAGAAGCTCAAGGGCCAGCACCTGGTGGCGATTGCCTGCGGCG
>DAIOET010000612.1:0-2689 GCA_036746135.1 Cupriavidus sp. | reverse complement strand
CGCGTCGGGGCGTTCGATGTCTCGCCGAGATAGGCGCGCCGCACGGCGGGATCGGTGCGAACCGCATCCGGCGTGCCGCGCGCCAGATGCTGGCCGGCATCGATGACGACGATGCTGTCGGATACCTCCATGACCAGCGACATATCGTGCTCGACCAGGCCGACGGCGATGCCGCTATCCGCAATCCGGCGCAGCAACCGGCCCAGCATGGCCTTGTCTTCGCGCGAGAGGCCCGCCGCCGGTTCATCCAGCAGCAGCACGGCAGGCCGCGTGGCCAGTGCGCGTGCGATCTCCACCAGACGGCGGTCCACGTGGGCAAGGTCCGCCGCGCTGGTGTCGGGGTTGCCGGTATAGCCGCAGGCAGCCAGCAGCGCGCGGGCTTCGTTGCGTACCGCAGGCGCGGTGAATCCGGCAATGCCGAGCAGCGTGCCGAGCTTGCCGCGCGTGAGCGCGATGGCCACGTTGTCGGCGGCGCTCATGCCGGTGAATAGCTGCGTGGTCTGGTACGTCCGCGCGATGCCGTGGCGTGCGCTATGGCAGGCGCCATGCGCAGGCAGTGCGTCGGTGCCGAGCATGCGTCCGCCCGAACGCGGACGGTAGTAGCCGGACAGCATATTGAGCACCGTCGACTTGCCCGCACCGTTGGGGCCGATCAGGCTAGTGACCTGGCCCGGCGGCAATTCGAACGACAGGTCGTCCACGGCGCGTACGCCGCCGAAAACCATCGACAGCCCCAACGCGGACAGGCCACGGCGCTGGGCGGCCTCGCGCGATGGCAGCGTGGCACCGGGCACGGCGTCATGGCTTACCGATGCGCGCGGATGCAGGCGACGGAACGCGGCCGTGACCACGCCGACGATGCCGCTGGGCGCTACCCACAGCACGACCAGCAGCAGGACACCAAAGCAGAGCAGGCGCAGGTTTTCCAGGCTCGACAGAATTTCCGGCAGCAGGCCGACGATCACGGCACCGGCCACCGGGCCGGCCACGGTACCGGCGCCGCCGATCATCACCACGAGCACGAACAGGATCGACTGCAGGAACGAGAACATCCCCGGCGTCACCATGCCTTGCAGGGGCGCGAACAGGCCGCCAGCCAGGCCGGCCAGTGCGGCCGAGAACGCAAAGCCCACGGTCTTGACCACCAGCGGATTCACGCCGATCGAGGCAGCCGCCGTTTCGCTGTCGCGCACGGCGCGCATGGCGGCACCCCAGCTGCCGCGCGCGATGCGCGCATACGCGGCCAGCGCCACGCCCAGCACGGCAATCGCGATCAGCGCCAGCGCGCGCTCGCCGCCTTCCACGCCGGGCAGGGATGGCTGCGCAATACCCATCAGCCCATTCTGGCCGCCGGTCAGCGCACGCCATTCCACCGCGCCATGTTCGACGATGAAGCCGAACGCGATGGTCACCATCGCCAGTCCCGGACCCTTCACGCGCAGGGCGGGCAATGCCAGCAAGGCACCAAGTACGGCGGCGATCAGCGCGCCAACAGGCCAGGCGGCCCAGAAGCTCCACCCGGCCTGCCCGGTCAGGATGGCCACGCTGTAGGCGCCGATCGCATAGAAGCCCACGTGGCCGAACGAGACCTGACCGGTCAGCCCGAGCAACAGGTTCAGGCCCACGCCGCAGATCGCCAGCATGGCCACGCCAGCGATGACAAACACGAAATACCCATTGAGTGTCAGCGTCAGCGCCGCGGCGGCCACGAGTGCGGCCAGCATGGCCACGATCTGCAGCGGAGTGCCGAGGCCCAGCACCGGGGCCGGTGCATTGGGTGCTACGCCGGGCAAGGCGGGGGAAACGGAAGTCGTCATGGACTTGCTCATACCTTGCGTACCTCCGAACGACCGAACAGCCCATCCGGGCGCAGTGCCAGCAGCGCGATCACCAGTGCAAAGGCGATGATCTGCGTGTAGCTGGAACCGAGCGAGGCGGTGACCAGTGCTTCAACGAGGCCGAAAATCAGGCCAGCCACCATCACGCCCCAGGCGCTGGACAGGCCGCCCAGGATGGCCACGGCAAATGCCTTGAGGCCGAAAACGGTGCCCATGTCGGCCTGCACATTGAACAGCGGCGCAATCAGGACGCCAGCGATACCAGCGAGCAGCGTGGACAGCGCGAACGCACCGGCAATGGTGCGGCGAATCGGAATGCCCATCAGCCGCGCGGCGTCGCGGTTCTGTACCACCGCGAGCATGGCCACGCCCCAGCGCGATTTGCGCAGGACGAAGTGGAGCACGCCCGCCAGCGCCAGCCCCACGACCGGAATCACGAGTTGCAGGGGGTAGACCCCCACGCCCGAACTGCCGAGCTGCACCGACTGCGCGGCCAGCGGCGAGGGCAGGCTGCGCGGCTCGGTGCCGAACCAGAGCATCACCACGTTATCGAGCACGATGCCCAGCGCCACGGTGGCCATCAGCCAGGCATTCGAGCCACGGCTGGCGAACGGGCGTACGGCCAGGAACTCGACCGCCAGGCCGTAGAGCGCGCACAGCGCCAGTGCCAGCACGATGGCGAGCGGCATGGGCCAGCCGAGTGTCTGGGCAAACGTGTACGTGAGCACGGCGCCCAGCATCATCGAACTGCCCTGCGCGAAATTGACGGTGGCCGACACGGCGTAGGTGATGTGAAACCCCAGCGCCATCAGCCCGTACATGCTGCCCAGGCCAAGCCCGCTGATGAGGGC
>DAIOET010000611.1:0-2689 GCA_036746135.1 Cupriavidus sp. | reverse complement strand
GGCTTCAGGTGGGCCTGGGCAAATTCCAGCGCCAGATCGCACAAATACTCGATCCGCGCCGAATCGGCCGAAGCCACACCGGACAAATTGGGGGCCATGTCCGAGATAACAAGGTCGATTCTGGAGCCGCCGGACGCCTCCAGCACCACCTTTTCCAGTTCCCGGAACACTTCTTCCTCCCGGAAATCGCCCTGGATGAAGATCACGTCAGCCACGGGCTCCATCGGCAGGATGTCGATGGCCACCACCGCACCGTCCGGCTTGCCATCCTTTGCGCGGGGCGACGCCGCCAGCTTGTTGCGGGCGTACTGGCTCCAGCTGCCCGGCGCGGCGCCCAGGTCGACGATGACCTGGCCCGGCTGGATCAGCTTGTCCTGGTCGTCGATCTCCTTCAGCTTGTAGGCTGCGCGTGCGCGATAGCCCTCACGCTGCGCCATCTTCACGTAGGGATCGTTGATGTGGTCGTGCAGCCACGACTGGTTGAACTTGTTCTTGCCCTTGGCCATTCCTGAGACTTGCCTGATTGCGGGAGTGCTTTTTTCTCCCATTTGATGATCTTTACCGTCTTGCGGCGACATTCTGGCGTATTTTTAGCGGATAATACGCACCAATCCGAAATTTGCTGCCCTGATGCCCGCTCTACAACTGATCCCCGCACAACGCTCCGAACTGCGCTCCCGCGCCCACGGCCTCAATCCCGTGGTCATGATCGGCGCCGAAGGCCTGACCCGCTCGGTCCTGGCCGAAATCGACCGCAGCCTGGCGGCACATGACCTGATCAAGATCCGGGTTTTCGGCGACGAACGCGACACCCGCATCGCCATCTACGAATCCATTTGTGACGAACTCAGTGCCGCGCCGATTCAACACATCGGCAAGCTGCTGGTCATCTGGCGTCCGGGTCCTGCCCGCCTGAAGGAAAACCAGCCCGAGGATCTGGGTGCGGCCCGTCGCCGCCTGGGTTCCGGAACCGCCCCGCGCACCGTCATGGTCCGCAAGGCGACCGGTTCGGGCCAGCGTCGCGCGCCGCGCACCGCGGTCAAGGTGCTTGGCAACGAACGTGTCACGCAGGCCGGCAACGTCAAGCGCGCCCGTGCGCGTCCTTCGAGCCAGAAGAAGAAGGCACTGGGCTGATCGGCAGAATCAGATCGGCCCCGCGCCGGTCGGTTCCCCGACCCTGAAGAAAAGGCGGCCGTGGCCGCCTTTTTTCATTCGCCGGCGGAGCGTGGCGCGCTTGCACGCCATACGAGTACCAGCGCGAGCAGGCTCTGCAACAGGTAGAACACGCTCGACACGCCATGCAGCATGCCGAACTGGCTCTTGTACGGCGATTCCGACACGCCGAGGTTCATCGCCTGGGCCTTGACCTTCAGCCCTTCCATGAACGGCTGCAGGCCGAAATACCCGGCCAGCACGCACACCAGCATGGCCAGCACGATCCAGCGCAGCGCGCGATAGCGCGCGGCACCGCGGCGGATCAGCACATTGCACAGCACCAACTGCAGCACGCCCACCGTCACGCCAAGGATGGCCTCATAACGAAACAGGTGCCCGGCGATCATCCCGGCTGTTTCACGGCTCGGCAACACGGCAAACAGCGTCGGCGCCACCATGTAGCCCACCGTCCACAGGCTGCCGGCCCAGATGACGGTCAGCAGCAGGAAGATGCGATGCGGCAGCGGCGGCAGATTCGAGTAGGAAGACGAAAACACGTCTGTCCCGCCGCGTCAGATGTAACGGACGGTGATGACTTCGTATTCGCGCTCGCCACCCGGCGCAAGCACGGTGGCAACGTCGCCTTCGAACTTGCCAATCAGCGCACGTGCAATCGGCGAGCTGACCGAGATCTTGCCGGTGTCCAGATCAGCCTCGTCGTCGCCGACGATCTGATAGCTCACGGCCTTGCCCGATTCCAGGTCTTCCAGGTCCACGGTGGCACCGAACACGATGCGGCCGTCCGTGTCGAGCTGGGTCGGGTCGATGACCTGTGCCGCCGACAGCTTGGCTTCCACTTCCTGGATACGGCCTTCGATGAATGCCTGCTTCTCTTTTGCGGCGTCGTATTCGGCGTTTTCCGACAGATCGCCTTGGGCACGCGCCTCGGAGATGGCATTGATCACCGCAGGACGCTCAACGGCCTTGAGGCGTTGCAGTTCTTCCTTCAGCAGTTCGGCGCCACGCTTTGTAATCGGAATGGTGCTCATATCTTGTTCAACAAAAAAATGAGCCGCAGCGGAGCTGGAACCATGCCTCGGCAACAACTGCCAGGGGCACTTCCGCTCGACCGCGGCTTTCAGATGGGACCGACCGGCGTGACGCCAGGTCGATCAGCGAATTCGACGTAGTGTAGGCCAGAACCGCCGCCGGTTTCAACCCGGCGGACGGGCCGCGCCGTGGAAGCATCTTCCGCGGCGCAGCATCGGGCCGGACGTCAGGCCAGTTGCTTGTGCAGGCCTTGCAGGTCGTAGACCTCCAGGCTCTGCATGTGCTTCAGGCCTTCCACCGCGGCATTGGCGCCGGCGATGGTCGTGTAGTACGGCACGCGGTTGGCCAGCGCGGCGATACGGATCGAGCGCGAGTCGGCAATTGCCGTGCGCGTCTCATCCACCGTCGTGAAGACCAGGGCCAGTTCGCCGTTCTTGATCATGTCCACGATGTGCGGACGGCCGTCCTTGACCTTGTTGACCAC
>DAIOET010000610.1:0-2704 GCA_036746135.1 Cupriavidus sp. | reverse complement strand
ACTGCGTGAACTGGTTCCGCAAGGACGCCGACGGCAACTTCGTGTGGCCGGGCTTTGGCGAGAACATGCGCGTGCTGTCGTGGATGATCGATCGTGTGGAAGGCCGCGGCCAGGGCACGGATCACGTGTTCGGCACGTCGCCGCGCTATGCGGACCTGAACTGGGACGGCCTGCCGTTCACGGCCGAGCAGTTCGACCTGGTCACGTCGATCGACCTCGACGCCTGGCAGAAGGAACTCGCGCTGCACGACGAACTGTTCACGCAGCTCAAGCACAACCTGCCGCAAGCCCTGGTGGAAACCAAGCAGGCGCTGGCCAAGCGCCTGGGCTGATTCTCCGCAGCCTTGAACAAAACGCCGAACGGTTTGTAGCCGTTCGGCGTTTTTGTTTCCGGCGATGCGCGGGTTGACAGGCGCCTTTCCTCCTACCGGTACAACACCTGGCGCAGCCACAGGCCGATGCCCGGGAAAACGTACAACAGCGCCAGCGCCACAATCTGGATCGCCATGAACGACGGACGCCGATGAGGTTATGCGGTGTCGCTGTCCAGTCCCAGTTGCTGCACCGCGTACTTCACCAGTTCCGCGCGGCCCTCGATGCCCAGCTTGCGCTTGAGGTTGAGGCGATGCGTTTCCACGGTGCGCACCGAGACACCAAGGCGCGATGCGATGTCCTTGTTCGACTGGCCGCGGCCGATGCCGTGGAGGATGTCGCGCTCGCGCGGCGTCAGCGCGTCGAGCGGGCTGATCGCCTGCTCGGCCATGCCGCGCGCGATGCGCGCGCTATAGAACACGCGCCCGGCCAGTACGGCGTGGATTGCCGCCATCAGTTCGTCGGCCGGCGCGTCCTTGAGCACGTAGCCACGGGCGCCGGCACGAATGGCCTGGCGCACGTACTCCAGGTTGTCATGCATCGAAACGATCAGCACGGCCACTTCGGGATATGTGTCGTGCAGCGCGCCAGCCAGCGCGATGCCGCCCATGCCGCGCATGCCGATATCGGTGATCACCAGCTCAGGCAGACTGGCGGGGCCGGCGCCGGCCAGCCACGACAGCGCGGCCTCGCCGTCATCGGCTTCGCCCACGACTTCCAGCCCCGGTTGCAGTGCCAGGTGCATGCGCATGCCATCGCGCACCAGGGCATGATCGTCGATCAGCAGCACGCGGGCCGGCGCGTTGGACGGAGGAATGACGGGATCGTCGTCTTGCGAAACGGTCATGACAGCGGAATATCGGAGGGAACGGAAATGACGGGCAGCATCGCCACAAGGCGGGTGCCCGACGGCATCGACACGATGTCGAACTGCCCGCCCAGCGCGGCCATACGCTCGCGCAGGTTGCGCAGGCCGATGCCGCGTTGCGGATCGTGCTGCATGCGGGCCACGTCAAAGCCGGTGCCGTCGTCACGGACGGTCAGCCGCGTGGCCGATGGTGAAAAATCGAGTTCGATATTGACGCGCGTGGCATGCGCGTGGCGCTCGACGTTGGTGAGCGCCTCCTGCGCGATACGGAACAGCGCCGTTGCATGCTCGTCCGACAATTCGCGCTGCTGGCCCGTTTGCGTGACATCAACGGTCAGCGTGCTGCCGGACTGCATCTCGCGCGCCAGATGTTGCAGGGCCGCGTACAAACCCAGGTCATCGAGCAGGGCGGGGCGCAGATTGCGCGCCACACGCCGTACCTCGTTGAAAGCAGAGTCGAGCCGGTTCAGCGCCATGCCGAGGATGGGTGCCACCGCCGCGCCTTCCGCGGGTGCCACGCGAATGCGGTTGGCCGCGGCCTCCAGTACCAGCTTGACCGACACCAGCAACTGGCCAATGCCATCATGCAGCTCGCGCGACAGCCGCGCGCGTTCTTCTTCCTGCGACTGCACCACACGCTGCGCAAGCTGGCGCAGCTTGGCGTCGGCCTCGCGGTGTTCGCTGATGTTGAGGGCAAGTCCGCTGGCGGCCACCAGCAGGATGCTGATCGCGGCGATCACGCCGATCCAGGCCATCGTTTCGCGGATATCGGTCTCGGCGCGCGCGTCGAGCTGACGCAACGTCTGCTCGACGTCGTCCAGGTAGATGCCGGTGCCGAGCATCCAGTTCCATGCCGGCACGGCCACCACATAGCCAAGCTTCGGCACGGTCTGCTTCGACGACGGCTTCTGCCACATGTACCGCACCGAACCGCCGCCGGCCTTGGCCGCCGTCACCAGTTTCTGGATCGTCAGCGCGCCTTGCGGATCGCGCATCAGCCACAGGTCCTGCCCGACCAGCTCCGGCTGGCGCGGATGCATCAGGTTCCGGCCCTGCAGGTCATACAGGAAGAAGTAGCCGTCGGGGCCGTAGTCGAGCCTGGCCAGCGCTTCCATCGCTGCCTGCCGCGTGGCGGCGTCGGTGCGCCCCGACTGCACCATCGGCGCGATGGCGCTCTGGGCCAGGTCGACGTAGTGGCGCAGCTCGGTTTCCTTGCTTTGCAGGTACGCGGCTTCCACCAGTGCGCGCTCGTGGCGGGCCAGCGCGGTGGCCTGGTAACGCACGGCCAGCGCAATGCCAAGCATGGCGACAGCCAGTGGCGCCACGGCCAGCAAAAGGATCTTTTGGCGGAGTTTCATTTGAACCGGGGGTAAACACCGATGCCGGGAAGGCCGCGTGAAATCGTCGGTCTACGTACTACTACGCACGGGTCTTGCGTAGTTTCGCGCTTGTGCCGACATGGGC
>DAIOET010000609.1:0-2734 GCA_036746135.1 Cupriavidus sp. | reverse complement strand
GAGCAGAGCAAGAACCTGTTCGTGCAGATGCAGGAGCAGATGCAGAATCAGGCCAAGAGCATGTTCGGTACGTTCCCGTTCAACCAGCCAGACAAGAAGTAAGGCTGCTCAACGCGCTGTTGGTAAGGGGCCCTGCAAGATGCAGGGCCTTTTTCGTTGTGCGCCGGCCACGAGATGTTGTGATTGGCTGGCGAACTGCCACATTACCCGTGCACTCCGCGAATGACGGTGACCCAGGGCGATCCTGTGTGGTCCAATCGGCCGTGCCCTGAATGCAGGGCGTACTGACGAGCGCCTTGTTTCGCTCAGTTTTTCCCGCCGATTTTCCGACAAGCCGGAGGTACATCCCATGTCCAGCCACGCCGATACCTGGCGCCTTGCGCCCGACACTGGCGAAGCTCGCCGCTTTGAGAACGTGGTCGAGTTCGCGCTCGGCGTTTACGGTCAACTTGCCAACATCCAGCGCGATATTGGCGCGCTGACGTCGTCCCAGCAGGCCATCGTGGACAGGATGGATGCCTTTGACGCGCGCTCGGAAACGCGAACCGAGTCGCGCGTGGCCCAAGTCATGCAGGAATTCGATGCGCGAGCGGAGGCGCGCGCCCGCGAATTCGAAGCGCAACTGAAGGCCTCCGCCAAGGAATCCGAGCTTCGGCTGCAGGCGCAAGCCCGCCAATGGGAGTTGGACCGAAAGGAGTCGCAGGCGCAATGGCAGGCGTATGCGCGGGAATCCGAGGCACGGTGGAATTCCCGTTTCAACCGGATCGAGTCGAAGCTGGACAACTTCGAAGCGCGGACCGAAGCACGTTTCCAGAATATCGAGATCAGGTTCGACGGTATCGAGACGCAGGTGGACAAGATGGAGGCGCGTATCGAATCCAACGGAAACCTGATCGCTTCGCTCAGGGATCGCGTCAACAGGGCGCTTTGGGTGACGACTGGTGGCGGCATTGTTCTTGGACTGGCGTTCGGCTGGAAGCCTGTCATCGAGCGGCTGAGCGGCCTGTTAGGGGTCTGAGGGGCCGGTGATCGGCGCCGGGTCGCTCCAGATCGCGCCAAGAACCGCTGCTCAGGGTAAAATCACGGCCTTTCATGGCAATGACGGCGCCCGGCAGGCTCGCCGGCTGCCAGTAGCCCAGCAAGGCGCGCCACCGGGGACGGTAGGACGCGTCCAGATTCCCCACATTCGCGGTGCCCCATGTCGTCTGATACCAATCTGTCCAACCCTGCGCCGAAAGTCGGCTTTGTATCACTTGGTTGCCCCAAGGCCCTGGTGGATTCGGAGCAGATCATCACCCAGCTTCGTGCCGAAGGGTATGCCATCAGTGGCACCTACGACGGCGCTGACCTCGTGGTGGTAAATACCTGCGGATTTATCGACGAAGCCGTGCAGGAAAGCCTGGATGCCATCGGCGAGGCGCTGACCGAAAACGGCAAGGTGATCGTCACGGGTTGCCTGGGCGCGAAAAAGGATTCGGCCGGTCACGATATCGTGTCGTCGGTGCACCCGAAGGTGCTGGCCGTGACCGGGCCGCATGCGCTGGGTGAAGTCATGCAGGCAGTGCACACGCACCTGCCCAAGCCGCACGATCCGTTTACGGATCTGGTACCGGCCGCAGGCATCAAGCTGACGCCCAAGCACTACGCCTACCTGAAGATTTCGGAAGGCTGCAATCATCGGTGCTCGTTCTGCATCATCCCGTCGATGCGGGGTGATCTGGTATCGCGTCCGGTGGCCGAGGTGATGCTTGAGGCCGAGAACCTGTTCAAGGCGGGCGTCAAGGAACTGCTCGTGATCTCGCAGGACACCAGTGCATACGGCGTGGACGTGAAGTACCGGACGGGTTTCTGGGCTGGCCGTCCGCTGAAGACCCGCATGACCGAGCTGGTGGCTGCGCTGGGCGAGCTGGCAAGCCAATATGGCGCCTGGGTGCGGCTGCACTATGTGTACCCGTACCCGCACGTCGACGAGATCATCCCGCTGATGAATCAGGGCAATGTGCTGCCGTACCTCGATGTACCGCTGCAGCATGCGCATCCTGATGTGCTCAAGCGCATGAAGCGCCCCGCGAACGCGGAGAGGACGCTTGATCGTATCCGCGCCTGGCGCGAAATCTGTCCGGAACTGACCATCCGTAGCACGTTTATCGCCGGTTTCCCGGGCGAAACGGAAGCCGAATTCCAGACGCTGCTCGACTTTATTGCCGAAGCCGAGCTGGATCGTGTGGGGTGCTTTGCCTACTCGCCTGTGGAAGGCGCCACGGCCAACGACCTGCCGGGCGCGCTGCCCGATGAAGTGCGGGAAGAGCGTCGCGCACGTTTCATGGAAGTTGCCGAAGCGGTATCCGCCCGCAGGCTGCAGCGCAAGGTTGGACAGACGCTGCGGGTCTTGGTCGACGAGGTCAACCAGGACGGCGGCATCGGTCGTTCGTCCGCGGATGCGCCGGAAATCGACGGCCTCGTCTATATCGATCCGGCCGCGAAGCCGTCGCAACGCTACAAGACTGGCGACTTCGTGAACGTAACGATCACCGGTGCCGATGGTCACGACCTCTGGGGCGAAATCGCCTGATCGGCCGATTGCGGCCGGCAGAGTGCCGAAGCAGACAATTAGGTAAAAGTACGGTCGTTCGCTTTTGGCGGGCCGAGACTATACTGTGCACCGCAACATGAACGCATGGAGACAAGACATGACGCGTGAAGTGGTGGTTGTCAGCGGTGTGCGCACCGCGAT
>DAIOET010000608.1:0-2739 GCA_036746135.1 Cupriavidus sp. | reverse complement strand
GCGGCGGCCGCCGCCAACGCAAAGCTGGCCACGTCGGGGGCTTCGGCATCGCAGGCGACGGCGCCAGTGCCGGCGCCTAGCCTGAACGGTGCCGTCAGCGATCAGGTCTACGACAACCTCAACCGAAGCGTCCGCGCCGGGCAGAAGTCCGAATTCGGTCTGCGCAGCGCCAACACGGTGGTGGAAAGCGTCGGCATCCAGCTTCCCGATCTGGGGGACCCCTCCACGGCGTCCCTGTCGCCCGACATGGAAAAGCGGCTGGGCGACCGCATCATGCGCAGCATCCGGCGCGATCCGGACTATGTGTCGGACCCGCTGTTGAACGACTACCTGAACGCGCTCGGCTACCGGCTGGTGCAGGCCGCGCGGCGCATGAACATCGCCGGGTCCAACGGCGCGGGCACCTTCGCCACCGGATTCGAGATGTTTGGCGTGCGTGACCGGTCGATCAACGCGTTCGCCATGCCGGGCGGCTACATCGGCGTGCATACGGGTCTGCTGGTGCAGTCCGATACAGAGTCCGAACTCGCCTCCGTGCTCGGCCACGAAATCGGCCACGTCATGCAACGGCACATCGCGCGTGGCATCACCAGTCAGGACCAGTCGATGTGGATTGCGCTGGCCTCGATGGTGCTGGCCGGCCTGGCTGCGACCAAGAGCGGCGATGCGGCGGCGGCGCTGGCGATGGGCGGGCAGGGCGCGGCCATCGCCAACCAGCTGTCGTTCTCGCGCGGCGCCGAACGCGAGGCCGACCGCGTGGGCTTCCAGATCATGACGGCGGCGGGATTCGATCCGCAGGGCATGCCCGATTTCTTCCAGCGCCTGCAGCGCGTGATGGGTATTTCGGACAACTCGGTGCCTGCCTACGTGCGCACGCACCCGCTGACATCGGAGCGTATCGCCGATATGCAGGACCGTGTGCGTCACGTGGCCGCGCACCGGGTTGGCAATACGCCCGACTATGAGTTCGCACGCGTCCGCGCGGCGGTCTTGCAGGCCCCCACGCCCAATGACCTGCGCAATCTCCTGGCCAACCTCCAGGCGCAGGTGCCCAACGCCCCGCCCACGCGGCTGCCCGCCGTGTACTACGGCATAGCGTTCGCCAACCAGAAACTGGGCCGCTTCCCCGATGCCGACAAGGCGCTGGCCGAGGCGCGCCGGCTTTACGGCACGATCCCCGGTGCCACGTCGGGCACGCCGATGCTGGACGTCATGGCCGTGGAGCTGGCGCGTAGCGAAGGCCGTACGCAGGATGCGCTGACGCAGGCGGCCGCCACGCTGAAGGCCTTTCCGCTATCCCATGCGGCTGCGATGACGTACGCCGATACGCTGCTTGCCGCAAACCGGCTCGACGATGCGGTCACGTTCCTGCGGTCGCGCACGCGCGAGGAATCGGGGCGCTCGGAGTGGTGGGAAATGCTGGCGCGCGCCTACGCCGCGCAGGGCAAGCGCTTGCAGCAGCATCAGGCGCTGGCGGAAAAGTACGCGATGGATGGCTCGTACCAGGCCGCGATCGAGCAACTGCAGATTGCGCGCAAGGCCGGCGATGGCGACTTCTATACGCTGTCCGAAGTCGACGCACGCCTGCACCAGCTGCAACTCCAGTACAAGGAAGACCGGCAGGACAACAAGGGAATGCCGAACTAGCCGGCGGGGGTTTCCGGCGCCGTCGGCGTCCTGACGAATCCAAACCGCTTCGGCACCTCGGCTTCCACGATCGGTTCGATGTCGAGATCGCGCCCATCGTGGTGGAATACGCCCAGCACCGCGCCGCATGCCTCGCCATGCCAGTCACTGGCCGTGCTGAACGCGTCCAGATCGTGGTCGTGCAGTACCGCCGCCTGTTCGCCGTCGACTCCCTCCACCGCGCCAGCAAGCACCACATTGCCGTGTTCGTCGGCAAAGCACGACGAGGGCGTGAACGCCCGTCCAGTCGACGTCGTCAGCGCGCCATTGTGCAGGCGTGCGATCCAGGGTGCGTAGGCCAGCGAGACGAACACGCGCTGCGGGCCGTTCTGGAAATACCAGGCACCGCTGGCATCGTGCGTGTAATTGCGTTCGATAAAGCCGATCAGCGCCTCATGGCGGATCGGGTCGCCAGACAGTCCGTGCTGCTGCGCGAATTCATTGCGCATGCGCCATTGCCCGCGACGATCCAGCGCCAGCCAGCCGAAGCAGTTCGGCACGTTGGGCCAGCGCGTCATGGCCTGTTTCACTACCTCGTCCACGGTGTCTCCTTGCGGTACCGGTACCGTTTCATTGCGAACCGGTTCCTTACTTGCCGGCGCTGTCGAAAAAGTCGAGGATGCGTGCCGGCAGCCAGTCGATGTGCCCGGCCAGCGGCAGCAGGGGCAGTTGCCCCAGCAGGCCGCCGCGCGGTGTCATGAAGCCGACGTGGCCGCCGTGCTCGGGCTGCTCCAGCAGCACGTCGGCACTGACATCGGACGGACCAGGCAAATGCTTGCCCGGCAGGAAGGGATCGTTCCGCGCGTTGAGTACCAGCGTCGGGATGCGGATCTCTCCAAGGATCGGTTTGCTTGCGGCGCGCGCCCAGTAGTCGTCGGTATCCCGAAAGCCATGCAGCGGCGCGGTCACCACGTTGTCGAACGCATACAGGTCACGGCTGCGCAGCATGTCATCACGATCGAACAGGCGCGGAAACTGGTCCAGCTTGGCCAGCGACTTGCGCTTGAGCGTCTGCAGGAACATGCGCGTGTAGATCATGTTGAAGCCGCTCGA
>DAIOET010000607.1:0-2745 GCA_036746135.1 Cupriavidus sp. | reverse complement strand
CCGGCATCGGGGCATCGCGGTCCATCCCGGCGGCTTCGAGCCGCTTCAGGTAGTCGGCCCACAGCGCGTCCTGCTGGTCGCCCAGGCGGTACAGCAGTTCCCACGTATAGATGCCGGTATCGTGGCCGTCGTCGAAACGGATCAGGATCGCGTAGTTGCCCACCGGCTCCACGGCCGCAATGCCGACGTTGCGCTTGCCGGTCTGCAGCGTTTCCTGTCCCGGACCGTGGCCCTGGACTTCAGCGGAAGGCGAGTATACGCGCAGCAGCTCGAACGGCAGCCGCCAGTCGCGGCCATTGTCGAAGCCGATTTCCAGCACGCGCGACTGCGTGTGGACGGTCAACGCGGTGGGATGAGGAGTGTCTTTATCCAGGCCAGCCATGATGAGGGGTGCGGCGCCCGCCCGGCCCCGCGGGCCGATACAGCGGCGCCATCATGCGTCTTGTACGACCCGATAGCTTACTCCACCCCCCTCGCCTTGCCCATCCCGCGGGCCGCCACCGCTTTCATCGGGCGTGCCGGCAACCGGCACATAACGCAGGCGCCGTCCGTGGAACGCCGCCACGGTGCTGCGGTGCGCGATGCTGACGATGGCCGCGTTGGGCAGCTCGTCCACCATGAGCTGATACATCGCGCGTTCGGTTTCCTCGTCCAGCGCGCTGGTGGCTTCGTCGAGGAACAGGTACTCGGGCTTCTGCAGCAGCGCCCGCGCAAAGGCCAGCCGCTGTTGCTCGCCCGGCGAGAGCCGCAGCGACCAGTTGTCGAATACATCGAGATGCCTGGCCAGGAAGCCCAGCCGTGCGCGACGCAATACCTCGGTCAGCGTCTCGCACGAATGCGCGTTGCCGGCGTCCGGGTAGGACAGCGCATCGGCCAGCGTGCCGATGGGCAGGTAGCTACGCTGCGGCAGGAACAGCATATGGCGGCTGGGCAGCGTGATGCGGCCGCGCCCGTAGGGCCAGATACCGGCCAGCGCGCGGAACAGCACGCTCTTGCCGCAACCGGACGGGCCACTCACGAGCCAGCGCTCGCCCGGCGCGATGGACAGCGAGAACGGCGCCACCAGCTGGCGCGTGCCCGGCTGGCCATGTTCCTCCACGCCCTCGTCGTCCACGTCGAAACCGCCGCGTACCGGCAGTGCAAGCGCCAGGCCGCTGATGGAAATATCGGCTTCCGACTTGTCCGTCGCCGCCACCACCTCGATATCGCCCGGTCCTTCGTGCGTCAGATCCTGGCGCTCGGCCACACGCATCGCTTCCTGGAAATCGATCAGACGGTTGGCGGCGGCCTTCCAGCCAACCAGCGTCGAATAGCTGTCAACGAACCACGACAGCGCACCCTGCACCTGGCCAAACGCCGAGTTGATTTGCATCAGCCCGCCGAGCGTCAGCTTGCCGGAGAAGTAGCGCGGCGCCGCCACCAGTAGCGGGAAGATGATCGCGAACTGGCCATAGCCGGAGTTCACGAACGTCAGTCGCCGCGTGTAGCGCATCAGCTGGCTCCAGTTGGCACGAATCCGCTCGAACCTTGCGCGCAGGCCGCCCTCTTCGGTCGGCTCGCCACGATAGAGCGCCACGGGTTCGCTGTTTTCGCGCAGGCGCACCAGCATGAAACGGAAATTGGCCTCGTACTGTTCCTGCTGGAACGACAACCCGATCAGGGGCCGTCCCACGAAGTGGGCAATCAGCGAACCCACCACGGCATACCCGATCGCAAACCAGACCATATAGCCCGGAATCGTCAGGTCCACCCCGCCCAGTGCGAGGCTGATCGGACCGGAGACCACCCAGAGGATGCCGATGAACGACACCAGCGTCACCACCGAATTCAGCAGCCCCATCGACAACGTCAGCGCGCCATCGGTGAACTGGCGCAGGTCATCGGCCAGCCGCTGGTCGGGGTTATCGGTCGAATGGGTCTGCTCGATGCGGTAGTACGCCTGATGGCCCAGCCAGCGCTGCAGGAAGGTGCCGGTCATCCAGGTGCGCCAGCGCATCTGCAGCATCATCTGGTAATACTGGCGCGAGATGGCCAGCACGATGAAGCAGGCTGCGATCCATGAAAAACGCAGCAACAGCGCCTTGAACGAAACGAAGTCGCGCTGCTCGATCGCGTTATAGAACACGCGGTTCCACTCGTTGAGCAGCACGTTGATATAGACGATGCCCAGGTTGAGCGCCACGACCAGCGTCAGCAGCCCAAGGCCGGCCTTGCGGTCCGCGGAACTCCAGTACGGCTTGATCAGGGCCCAGGTGGCCGCAAGCCGCAACCGGCTCTGGTTCTTGAGTGCCTCGGCGGGAACGGCAGGGCCCGGCACGATTACGGACGATGGGGTTGAAGACATGGCGCCAGCGGTTGGCCCGCCACCAACGACCGGCGGGCGTGTTGTTGTTCGACCGGTGTCAGACGCGCCGCCATGCGGGCGGGTTCCGTACCAGACTGCTACGGCACTTTACAAGGGGATGGGAAGAAATGCAGCGGGAGTCGTCTCATCGTCGCCCTGTCACCGGGTGGCCGACGGCCGACACCCCCGTCAGTCAGAATCGCCAAGTACCGAAAGTGCCGTGCGCAGCGCCGGCAGCCGGCTGCCCAGTTCGGCGATGCGCGCCGCGTCGGCGTTCCGCTGCGGCGCGGCCCAGATGGCTTCCGGGAAATGGGTATCCCACCGATAACGCGGAATGATGTGCCAATGCAGGTGCGGCACCATGTTGCCGAACGCCGCCAGGTTGACCTTGTCCGGCGCCA
>DAIOET010000606.1:0-2750 GCA_036746135.1 Cupriavidus sp. | reverse complement strand
GCCTCGTTGAAATGTTCGATCTCGGTCAGGCCGCGCACACGCCAGGCGCCATCCGCCGTGGGCAGAATCATGTCCTGGTCTTCGTCCAGGTCGAATTCGTCCTCGATGTCGCCAACGATCTGCTCCAGAACATCTTCGATCGTCACCAGCCCCGCCACGCCGCCATATTCGTCGACGACTATCGCGATGTGATTGCGGTTGATGCGGAATTCGCGCAGCAGGATGTTCAGGCGCTTCGATTCCGGGATGAACACGGCCGGACGCAGTGTTTCGCGCAGGTCGAAGTTCTCGTCGGTGTAGTAGCGCAGCAGGTCCTTGGCCAGCAGGATCCCGATGATGTTGTCGCGGTTGCCCTCATACACCGGAAAGCGCGAATGCGCGGTCTGCTGCATGAACGGGATGAACGCTTCTGGTGCGTCCGCGATGTTGACTGCATCCATCTGTGCCCGCGGCACCATGATGTCGCGCGCCGTCAGTTCCGACACCTGGAATACGCCCTCGATCATCGAGAGGGAATCGGCATCGATCAGGTTGCGCTCGTGCGCGTCCTGCAGCACTTCCAGCAGTTCGGCGCGGGTGTCCGGCTCAGGGGAGATGAAATCCGAAAGGCGTTCGAGAAGGGATCGGGGCCGATCCGGCTGCTTGAAGTTGGCAGCCTTCGAACTGGGATAGGGGTCGTTCATGTCGCGGCGAGCGCGTGGTGGAGATCGTCTGAAGCATACACTAAAAGGCTTGCAGCCCCGTGACGGCTGCATTGCAATGCCGCATCCGTCACAGGTAGCCGTTCGTGTGACTACTCGCGCACCGGCAGGTATGGGTCGCTGAATCCCAGCGCCTGCAGCGTCTCGGATTCGATCGCTTCCATTTCCTCGGCCTCGGCATCGTCATCGTGCTCGTAGCCCTGGGCATGCAGCACGCCGTGCACGATCAGGTGGGCGTAGTGCGCCTCCAGCGGCTTCTTTTGCTGTTTCGCTTCGGCCTCGATCACGGGGCAGCACAGCACGATGTCGCCGGTGACCGGATCATCGGCGTTCTCGGCATAGGCAAAGGTCAGCACGTTGGTCGCATAGTCCTTGCCGCGATACGTGCGGTTCAGCGTGCGGCCTTCCTCTTCGTCGACGAAGCGCACGGTCAGCGCGGCGTCGGCATAGAGCGCCGATTTCACCCATTTCTCGATCGGCTTGCGACCCGGCACCCCGGGACGCTTCTTCGCGCCGTCGCCAAACTGGATGTCGAGCTCGACTTCGGGCGGCGTGGCCGGCGTGCCGGTGGTGGTCACGATCGGCGTGGCGGTGACCGCCACGGACAGCGTGTCGCTGTTGTCGGGCCGCACGAGCAGGCCAGCCTGCTGGCGCGTATCGGTGTGCTCGGCCAGCAAGGCGACCACGCCTTCGTTGGCTTGCGACAGGTCGAGCGTCAGGCTGCGGCCATCGGCAAGCTGGATGCGCAGCGCGTGGGCCGACGCATTGCGCGCGCGGCCTTCGGCGTCGAACAGGACGACGCGCGTGGCGTCGGTCGTTTTTGATGCGGGAGACTTCTTGGTCAAGATCAGGCGTCCTTGTGCTGGGCGTGATATTCGTCGTAAGCCTCGACGATGCGGGCCACCAGCGGATGGCGCACGACGTCGATGCTGGTAAAGCGCGTGAAAGCCACGCCGCGCACATCGCGCAGCACGTGCTGCGCCTCCACCAGGCCGCTCTTCTGGCCGCGCGGAAGGTCGATCTGCGTGGTGTCACCGGTGATCACGGTCTTGGAACCGAACCCGATCCGCGTCAGGAACATCTTCATCTGTTCCGGCGTGGTGTTCTGGGCTTCGTCCAGGATGATGAAGGCATGGTTGAGCGTGCGGCCGCGCATGTACGCCAGCGGCGCAATCTCGATCATCTGCCGCTCGAACATCTTCTGCGTGCGATCGAAGCCGAGCAGGTCGTAGAGCGCGTCATAGAGCGGGCGCAGGTACGGGTCCACTTTCTGTGCCAGGTCGCCCGGCAGAAAACCGAGCCGCTCGCCCGCCTCCACGGCCGGGCGCGTCAGCACGATGCGCTTGACCACGTCGCGCTCCAGCGCGTCGACGGCGCATGCCACGGCCAGGTAGGTCTTGCCGGTGCCCGCCGGGCCAATGCCGAGGGTCAGGTCGTGCGAAAGGATATTGCGCAGGTATTCGCGCTGGGTGGCCGTGCGGCCCTGCAGGCCAGCGCGGCGCGTATGCAGCACGGGCGATTCATCGTCCGGGCCGGTGGGTGCTTCCCCGTCGTTGCCGGGCAGGTAGGCGCCGTGCGCGGCGATCTGGCGCGATTCCACCAGGCCGAGCTGCACATCGTCGATCGACAGCGTCACCTTGGCGTTGTTGTAGAAGCGTTCCAGTGCCAGCGCGGCATCCTGCGCGCGCTCGCCGCGCACGGTCATGCGGTGCCCGCGGCGCTGGATCGTGACGTCCAGCGCCTGCTCGATCTGGCGCAGGTTTTCATCGAGCGGCCCGCACAGGTTCTGCAGGCGTGTGTTGTCGTCCTTGGGAGCGACGAATTCCGCTGAAGGGATCTTCATATTGCCTTATTGACGCACGACGATTTCACCGCGCAGCGAGTGCGGGAACGCCTGCGTAATGTTCACGTCGACCATCTGGCCGACCATGCGGTCACGCTGGGACTGCGGGACGCCCGGCACCGCGAAGTTGACCACGCGGTTGTTCTCGGTCCGGCCATGCAGCTCGGTCGGGTCCTTGCGGGCCGGGCCTTCCACCAGGATGCGCT
>DAIOET010000605.1:0-2773 GCA_036746135.1 Cupriavidus sp. | reverse complement strand
TTCGATTCGTCTGGCCACCCCGGGTAGAAATGTGGGCCAATGACACCAGATCAAATGGGCTCATCGTTTCTATAGGTGGCGCTGTCTGGACGAGGCCAAGCCATTTGCGTCAGGCGGCGTATTTCCTAAAATGTCGATCCGAAGCGGCCTGTCAAGCCGCGTCTGTTGGAGGGCATCATGGAACTTCATATGCACTCGCATCACTTCGCCCGGCGAATGCCGGACTGGCGCGCCGCCGCGATCGCCGGCATCGCCGCCGGAGTGGTCTATTTGTTCGTTGAACTGATCGCGCTGTGGCTGATGGGGGAAAGCCCTTGGGGGCCACCGCGGATGATCGCCGCAATTGTCATGGGGCGCGACGTGCTGTCGCAGGCTGTACCTGGCGCCGGCGCCGTGCTGGCGGCTCTGGTTGTTCACTTCGTGCTGGCGATCCTATTCGGGCTGATCCTGGCAGGGATCATGGCCCCATTCAGCTTCGATTCGAGCTTCGGTATGGCATCGCTGGCGGGCGCCCTGTTCGGCGTCGCCGTGTATGTGATCGACTTCTACGGTATGACCCGGGTCTTCCCTTGGTTTGCCGAGGCGCGCGGCAGTCTAAGTTTTCTGGCACACATGGTATTTGGCTTGGTAGCTGCCGATGCCTACCGGAAACTCGAGAAAAAGGAAGCGAGCGTAAGAGGGACGGGGGGCAATGGATGATGTAGCCGTTGCTATGTGTGGCTGATGCTACGGCAATTGCCCCGAATAACCATAGCCGCGCGGAACAGGCGCGGTCGTCCTGCCAAATCGAGCGCTGGCGTGAAGAACCGTCACGCCAGCGCTCGGAGAGTCGCATGACCGAACGCCTCCCTCTAAGACGGCGCCCCGAACGCCAAGGCGCAGGTGCTCGCCACCGCCACCTTTGGGCGAAAAGGTGTGAGCGAGTCCCGAATCCGACAGGCACTGCAGGGTTCACGGGGAGATCCATCATGAGCAAGCTTACAGCGAAGGAACTCACTTCGGCAGCGGCTCCGCTTGACGCGGAAGAAGCGCACATACGGGCCGCCATCCGTTCATTCGCCACCCGAATGCCCCCAGCGGCGCTGCACGAGCCGAGGGATGAGAGCGATCTGGCCGACGAAGAGGTCATGCAGTTGCAGGATGACGCCATGCGGGACCATTACAGCATGCGTCTCGCCGACATTGACGCGGCCCGGGCGCGGATGCAGCGCGGCCAGTGCGGCATCTGCATCGATTGCTGGGGAGCCATCCCGTTCTTGCTCTTGCAGGCTTATCCGACCGCCAAGCGTTGTACCGAGTGTCAGAGGCGGCGCGAACATCTGTATGCAGGGATGCGGAGCGCCTATTTCGGGGCACGTGATCAGCGATTTCGGGATAAGCGTCAGCGCAGCGGGCTCAGCTTTCGCGGCGGGCACGACAGTGTGTTCACGACATTCTGCGTGGCACCGTGAATGGCGCATCCTAAGGGCGTATGCCCTCTCGTTGTGCCGGGCGCGTTGCGGCGAACACGTGGCCCAAGATCAACCAATGATTCGTCAGCCAATACGACGAGGAAACCGTGATGGAACCAGTTAAAAGACTGTTGAGTGACAGCGCGATTACCATAAAGGTAAAAGTCGAGCTATTTGCAGCGAAGGGCCTCAGTTCCACCGGCATCCAGGTCAGCACCAACAATGGTGTGGTGCATCTTGGAGGCAAAGTGAAGAATGATAACGATCACCTGACCGCACTTAAGGCGGCCATATCGGTACCGGGAGTCAACACCGTGGAAGATGAGATTCAGGTTGGCGGGTAGGCGGCAGCCCCGTTTGGCATTGATATCGTGTAGCACAGGCTCGCCGACTGACTCCCAACGGCTGCGACTTACGCACGCCGAGTTTTTGTTTAACGGATCGACATGGAAGAACAGAAGCAAACGCCATCTACCTTAACGTCAGCCAGCGAGGATAGGAGCAAGGCGGAACCGGCCCAACCCGAAGCCGCGCCCGTGGAGGATTTGGCGGCCCAAATCGCCGCACTCGAGACCAAGGCACGCGAGCACTATGAAATGTTCCTGCGCGCCACCGCCGAGTGCGAGAACATTCGCCGCCGCGCCCAGGAAGAGGTGGTCAAGGCCCATATGTTCGCGATCGAGTCCCTCGCCGCCGACCTGCTGCCCGTGATGGACAGCCTGCAGGCGGCGCTGGCCGATAGTTCCGACGACATTGCCAAGCTGCGCGAAGGCGTGGAACTGACGGCCCGCCAGCTCAGCAACGCCTTCGAGAAGGGCAAGATCCTCGAACTGAATCCGGTGGGCGAGAAGTTCGACCCCCATCGCCATCAGGCAATCTCCATGGTGCCCTCCGAGCTGGAGGCCAATACGGTGGTAGCCGTGCTGCAGCGCGGCTACCTGATTGCCGATCGTGTGCTGCGACCGGCGCTCGTGACCGTGTCGGCACCGAAGTGACACTGTCCGCGGGCCCCAAAGCCGCCCCGCCCAGTCGTCATACTCGGATGCAAACAAGCGGCGCATCCAAGCACTGACGGACTGGAGAGCGGCTAGGCTCCAATTGGCCGCGAATTCCCGACCTGCGCCACGTAGAGGGCAATTGATCGAGCCTGCGAGGGGCATTGGACCGCGCATTGCACCGGCGTGACCCCGGTCGTCTGGTGACACATTTCTTCGCAACCCGCAAAGCCTTGTCCAGCAAGGAATTGACGACTCACGGAAGCGACTGGATCTCCGATTGACACTTTTGTTGTCGCAACGGTGACACTTTTAATACGGTCTACG
>DAIOET010000604.1:0-2813 GCA_036746135.1 Cupriavidus sp. | reverse complement strand
TCTACAATGTGCCGGGCCGCACCGTGGCGGACATGAACAACGAGACGATCCTGCGTCTGGCGCAGGTGCCGGGCATCGTGGGTGTCAAGGAAGCCACGGGCAATATCGACCGTGCGGCGCAACTGATCAAGGATGCGCCCGATAGCTTTGCCATCTACAGCGGTGACGACCCCACGGCCGTGGCGCTGATCCTGCTGGGCGGCAAGGGCAATATCTCGGTGACCGCCAACGTGGCGCCGCGCAAGATGCACGAGATGTGCGTCGCCGCCCTGAAGGGCGATGTGGTGACGGCCCGCCGTCTTCACATGGAGTTGATCGACCTCAACCGTGCGATGTTTGTCGAGGCCAACCCGATTCCGGTGAAGTGGGCGCTTCAGCAAATGGGCAAGATGGGAGGCGGTATCCGCCTGCCGCTGACCCCGCTGGCGGAAGGCCAGCATGAAACCGTGCGCCGCGCGCTGGCAGCGGCCGGCCTGCTGGGCTGAGATTCGCCGGCTGAACGTTTGGCTATTCGCCAATTCTTGAAACCAGGATTACGTGTCAATGAAACAGAAGCTTAACCGTCGCGGCGCGACGCAGGTTCGCCGTGTCGCAGTGGTTGCGCCCATGCTGGCGCTGACGCTGATTGCCGGCTGCAGCAGCATCAACGAGGCCATGCAGCCCGACAAGATCGACTACAAGTCCCAGGGCAAGAAGACCGCGTCGCTGGACATTCCGCCGGACCTGACCAAGCTCGAAGGCGACCGTCGCTACACCGTGCCCGATGCCGCCGGCACGTCCACGCTGTCGAACTACCAGCAGGCGACCAAGACCCGCGAAGCCGAGCCGGCTACCAACGTGCTGCCGTCCTCGCAGGGCATCCGCATGGAGCGTGATGGCAACCAGCGCTGGCTCGTGATCAGCAATGGCATGCGTGCCGACCAGCTGTGGGAGTCGCTGCGCGGCTTCTGGCAGGAAAACGGCTTCCTGCTGACGCAGGATTCGCCGCAGACCGGCATCATGGAAACGGACTGGGCTGAGAACCGCGCCAAGATTCCGCAGGACATCATCCGCAACACGATTGGCAAGGTGTTCGACGGTCTGTACTCGACCTCCGAGCGCGACAAGTTCCGTACGCGCGTGGAGCGCGCCCAGAACGGCCAGCTCGAAGTGTTCATCAGCCACCGCGGCGCGCAAGAGCAGTTGACGGGCGTGGACAAGTCGACGACGGTCTGGACGCCGCGTCCGGCCGATCCGGAACTGGAAGCCGAGTTCCTCTCCCGCCTGGCGCAGCGCCTGGGTGTGCAGAAGGACCAGGCCAACCAGATGGCCAAGAACCCGACGCCGGTGGGCAATGCCGCGACGGCTGCCGCAGCAGCAGCGCCTTCGGCCTCGGCCAGCGCGACAGGTATCGGTGCCACGGCAGCGACTGGCGCCACTACCGATGCCGAAACCAAATCGTTCCTGGGCCAGGTCAATGGGGCGCCGGCCCTGCAGCTGCCGGAGCCGTTCGATCGCGCATGGCGTTCGGTTGGCCTGTCGCTGGACCGCGTGAACTTCACCGTGGAAGACCGCGACCGCGCGCAAGGTCTGTACTACGTGCGTTATGTGGATCCGAAGCAAGCCGTGGATGACCGTGGCTTCTTCTCGAAGCTCTTCACCAAGGCCAACGACGGCAAGACCGCCAAGAAGTATCGCGTGTCGCTGAAGGGTAGCGGCACGGGCACGACGGTCACCGTGCAGAACGACGCTGGCCAGCCGGAGAACACCGACGTCAGCAAGCGCATCCTGTCGCTGCTCGACGAACAGCTGCACTGATGTTCGTTTTCTGTCGTACATCGATGCCGGCGGCGCCCGCCGCCGGGCATCTTCCCAGGCGAGCGCATCGATGATGCGCTTTGCTTTTTTGGGGAGCGGCAGCGAGGGTAACTCGCTGCTGATAGAGGCTGGCGACGGCGTATCCGTCACGCGCGTGTTGCTTGATTGCGGATTTGGCATCAAGGAAACGGCGCGGCGGCTGGAGCGGCTGGGCGTGTCGCCCGATCAACTGGACGCGCTACTTGTCACGCACGAGCATGGCGACCATGTGGGATCGGCATACGCGTTTGCCGCGCGCCACAAGCTGCCCGTCCATACGAGTCACGGTACGTGGCTGGCAACGTCGCATATGCGCGGGGCAGACCAGGCCGATGTGCGCGTATGTTGCGCCGATCATGTGTTTTCGGTCGGGGGCCTGCAGATTCATCCCTACACGGTGCCGCATGATGCGCGGGAGCCGTTGCAGTTCGTGCTGACCGATGGCGATGCCAGGCTGGGCGTGCTGACCGATGCGGGCATGGAAACGCCTTACGTCACGGCGCGGTTGGCCGGCGTGCATGCACTGGTGCTGGAATGCAACCACGATCGGGAGATGCTGAACAATTCCCCTTATCCGTGGTCGTTGAAGCGGCGTATCGGCGGCGATTTCGGCCATCTGGCCAACGATATCGCGGCCAGCATTCTGTCGCAGGTGACCCACTCGGACTTGTCGTGCGTCGTCGCGGCTCATCTGAGCAAGCAGAACAACACCCGTGAACTCGCGGCGGGGGCGCTTGCTACAGTGCTAGGCGTTCTGCCGGATGCGATCCTGATAGCGGATCAGGAAGAGGGGCTGGGATGGCAGGGAGTGCGGGCATAATCGGCGCGGCATGTCGTTGCCCCTAATGAGGGGAGCGCCAGATAATCGCCCAAACAAAAAGCCGACCCGAAGGTCGGCTTTTTGTATCGGAAGAATCCGATTACTGCTTGGCAGCCGGAGCCGAAGCGTCAGCAGCCGGAGCCGAAGCGTCGGCAGC
>DAIOET010000603.1:0-2817 GCA_036746135.1 Cupriavidus sp. | reverse complement strand
GGGCGAGATGGCCATGAACCATTGGGGTTCGGCCGGTTGAACTTGAACGACGCCGTCTTGCACATGCAGACGGTCTTCTACAAACCAGCGCACAGCGCGCGGGTAAATGACATGTTCGCTATCGAGCAAACGATCGGCCAGCGACTCCGGTGTGTCGCCAGGCAGAACATCGAGCGCAGCCTGCAGCACAATCGGGCCATGATCGAGTTCGGGCGTGACGAAATGAACCGTCGCGCCATGCAGCTTGACGCCCGCTTCCAGCGCCTGCCGGTGCGTGTGCATGCCGGGAAAGCTGGGCAGCAGCGACGGATGGATATTCAGCATCCGGCCCGCGTAATGCTCGACAAATTCGTCGGTCAGGATGCGCATGAAGCCGGCCAGCACGACGAGGTCGGGCTGGTACGCGTCGATGGCATCGCGCATCGCCGCGTCGAAACTGGCACGATCGGAAAACTGCTTGTGGTCCACCACACCGGTGGCAATGCCGTGATCGGCAGCAAACTGCAGGCCCGTGGCATCGGGCCGATTCGACAGCACCGCAGCCACGCGCGCCGGCCAATGCTCGGCCGCGCAGGCCCGGACGATGGCTTCCATATTGGAGCCGCGCCCGGAAATCAATATGACAATATTTTTCATCGCCGCGATTCTACCAAGCTGTGGTCCAAACGCTTGCAATCCGTGCTCAATAGGTACTTAATTACCGCGAAACGCGCCTCCCACAACGCTTTCCACCCGAGCCGCAAGAAGAAATACCCCAGTGCGACGGATTGTGACGCGCACCCCGCTCTGTTAGAGTGGGTCCTACGTCCACGCGCCGCTTTCTCGGAAAACGGTGACAACAAGGACGAAACGGGAAATTAGACGGGAATACGCATGTCGAACGCTGCACCGACTTTGTTGGTGGTCGATGATCATCCTATGGCTCTTTCCGGCACCACCGCTTTTCTGGCGGAGGTGATGCCCGACGTTGCTGTCCATGCTGCCGGAAGTGCCAAGGAAGCTCTCCACTCGCTAAACCAGGGACTTCGTCCCGATATCGTGCTGCTTGATATCTGGCTGAATGACGGTACTGGCTTTGATGCCATGCAGGCATTCAAGACCGTGATTCCGGGCGCACGCTTTATTTTCATGTCCGCCGAAGCCACGCCCGAGATCGTGGGGCGTGCGCGTGCGCTGTCCGCATGCGGTTTCGTCGGCAAGCATCTCGATGCCAATGCATTCACGGCCGCCGTACGCAAGGTGCTGGCGGGCGACACGAGCTTTCCGTCGGACGAGGCACTGTCCGGACGCTCGCAGTCGTTCGGCCCCGCGCACGGCATTCCGGTAACGCCGGCGGAACTCGGCCTGACGCCGCGGCAGGGTTCGGTCCTGGCGCTGGTGCTGGAAGGCCTGCCCAACAAGGTCATCGCGCGCAAGCTGGGATTGACCGAGAACACGGTGAAGGAACACGTCTCCGCGATTCTGCAACGGCTCGGTGTTCGTACACGGATGCAGGTCATGTCGCGCATGGAACGGTTCCGCCTGCGCCAGTAAGACCGCGCCATACCAGCAGTCATGAAAAACGCCGCCTCGTCAGGGCGGCGTTTTTTTATCGGCGAACAGTGCGTTTGACCGAATGGCGATAACGCTGGCCTCTCAGCCCGCCTGCAGCCAGCGGCGCAGCAGCATGCGCAGATTGGCTGGGTCCACGGGCTTGGGCAGCACAAAATAGCCGGCGTCCTCGGCGGCCAGCAGTGCCGCCGATTTCAGATCGCCGGTCAGCAGCGCACTGCGAGCCTGCGGCTGCGTGGTCTGCCAGCGTTCCAGCAGGTCCAGCCCGTTTTCGTTACCGGGCAGGCGCAAATCGCAGAAGATGATGTCCGGCTTCAGGCCCTTGGCGAACAGAGCGTCGGCCTCCTGCCCGTGCGCGGCGCAGGCTACCCGAATGCCCCACGCCTCCATCAGCGCAATCCATGCCTTGCGGATCTGGCTGTCGTCGTCCACTACGAGCACAGTGCCGCGCAGGCGGTCCTGCCGCGCTTCCTCGGCCTGCGCATTGGCACGCATCGCCCGCACGTTATCCACCGTTTCGGCAGGCACCGGCGCCAGCGCGAACCAGAATACCGAACCCTTGCCCGGCACGGAGCGAACACCGTAGGTGCCCCGCATCAGGCGCACGCATTCCTTGAAGATCGCCAGACCCAGCCCCAGACCCTGTGACGGATCGCGCTGCGGATTGTGTACCTGGTAGTACGGCGAAAAGATCTCGGGCAAATGTTCGGGCGTGATACCCGCGCCGGTGTCCCAGACTTCCACCCGCACATGCTTGCGGCGTTGGCGTGCGGTGACCAGAATGCCCCCGCGCTTGGTGTAGCGCAGCGCGTTCTGCACAAGGTTGAACAGCGCACGCCGAAGCAGCACGGGTTCGGCCATCGCATAGAGTTCGTCGGGCACGCGCGGCGTCAGCGTCAGCCCGCTTTCCCTGGCATCGGCGGCGAACTGGCTCATGACGTCATGGATCAGCGCGTGCAGCTCGCACGGCTCCAGCGTCGGCAGAACCTTGCGGCCTTCGAGCTTGGAGAGGTCCAGCAGCGAGCGGAACAGCAAGTCGATGGTCTGCGTACCGGCCGCCACCTGTTCTACCAGCGGATGCAGTGCGCTCGACTGGTTGCGCGCGCGCAACGCCTCGACCAGCATCACCAGCGCGTGCACCGGCTGACGCAGGTCGTGGCTGGCCGCTGCCAGGAAGCGCGATTTCTCCTCGCTGGCGTGGAGCGCCCGCTCCTTTTCCTCCTGGAACTGCTTGGCCAGCCGGCGGCTTTCCGATTCGAGCTGGAT
>DAIOET010000602.1:0-2817 GCA_036746135.1 Cupriavidus sp. | reverse complement strand
GCATCCACCGCATCGTTGGTGGTACCGGTCTTGCCGGCCATGTCGTTGCGGCCCAGGCGCTGCTTGGCCGGGTTGGCCGTACCGCTGCGCACCACTTCGCGCAGCATGCTGTCCGCGATGAACGCGGTGCGCGCGTCGAGCACGCGCACGGCATCTTCGCCAGCCTTCTGCGGATGGGTCTCGGAAATGACCTTGCCGCGTGAATCTTCCACGCGCTGGATCAGGTACGGGTTCACGCGGTAACCGCCGTTGGCAAACACCGAGTAGGCGCCAGCCATCTGCAGCGGCGTCACGCTGCCCGCGCCAAGCGCCATCGGCAGGTACGCGGGGTGCTTGTCTGCCTCGAAGCCGAAGCGCGTGATGTAGTCCTGGGCGTACTGCGTGCCGATCGCGCGCAGGATTCGCACGGACACCAGGTTCTTCGACTTGGCCAGCGCGCGGCGCATCGTCATCGGGCCTTCGAACTTGCCGTCGTAGTTCTTCGGTTCCCACACCTGTCCGCCCGTATCGGGGCCGATGGTCAGCGGTGCGTCGTTGATCACCGTGGCCGGCGAAAAGCCCTTCTCAAGCGCCGCCGTGTAGATGAACGGCTTGAAGCTCGAACCGGGCTGGCGCCATGCCTGCGTGACGTGATTGAACTTGTTCCGGTTGAAGTCGAAGCCACCCACCATCGAGCGGATCGACCCATCTTCGGGACTCAGCGAGACAAACGCGGCAGACACTTCGGGCAACTGCGTCACCGACCACGAGTTGTCCTTCGGGTCCTGCGTCACGCGGATGATCGCGCCCGGACGGATCTTGACCTTCGGCTGCGCATTGGCCGACAGCGACGGCGCAATGAAGCGCAGTGCCGTGCCTTCGATCGTAGCCACTTCGCCAGACAGCAGCGTTGCCTTGACCTGCTTGGCCGTGACGCTGGTCACCACGGCGGAGCGCAGGTCGTCGCTGCCCGGATGCTCGACCAGTGCATCGTCAATGGCCTGCTCGCGCTCGGCCGAATCCGATGGCAGATCGATGAACGCCTCGGGGCCGCGGTAGCCGTGCTTGCGCTCGTAGGTCATGATGCCGCTGCGCACCGCTTCATAGGCGGCGTCCTGGTCGGTCTTGTTCAGCGTGGTGTAGACCGTCAGGCCGCGCGTGTAGGTTTCCTCGCGATACTGCGCGTACATCAGCTGACGCACGATTTCGGCCACGTATTCGGCATGCGTGGAGAACTCGTTGCCCTCGCTGCGCACCTTCAGTTCTTCGCGCACCGCCTGGTCATACTGCTCCGGCGTGATGTAGCGCAGATCGCGCATGCGCTGCAGGATGTACTCCTGGCGCACCTTGGCGCGGCGCGGATTGACCACGGGGTTGTACGCCGACGGCGCCTTGGGCAGGCCGGCCAGCATCGCGGCCTCGGCTGGCGTCACGTCCTTGATCGACTTGCCGAAGTACACGCGCGCCGCGCTGGCAAAACCATAGGCGCGCTGCCCCAGGTAGATCTGGTTCATGTACAGCTCAAGGATCTGGTCCTTGCTGAGGTTGGCCTCGATCTTGTAGGCCAGCAGCATCTCGTAGATCTTGCGCGTATAGGTCTTCTCGCTGGACAGGAAGAAGTTGCGCGCCACCTGCATCGTGATCGTGGACGCGCCCTGCGACAGGCCGCCGCGCAGGTTCACCAGCCCGGCACGCAGCACGCCGACGAAGTCCACGCCGCCATGCTCATAGAAACGATCATCCTCGATGGCCAGCACGGCCTTCTTCATGACGTCGGGGATCTCGCTGATCGGTACGAAGTTGCGACGCTCTTCGCCAAACTCGCCGATCAGTACGTTGTCGGCGGTATAGATGCGCAGCGGAATCTTCGGACGGTAGTCGGTGATCGTGTCGAGCGACGGCAGGTTCGGCGCGGCCACGACCAACGCATAGCCCACCAGCAGCGCCACGGCGACGCCACCGGCAGCAAGCAGCCCGAGTACCCAGAACATGATGCGCGCCCATAACGGACGGCGGACGGGAAGGGACGGCTTCTGTTGTGCTGTGGCCATAAGGGTTTACCTAACAAGAGTGCCCGGATTATATCGTCGGTACCTCGGCGCTCCGCCCAGGCAGTGCCGCCAAAGACGCTACGACGCTGTTACAAGATGTAATGCCGTTGAGATCTGACTGTCACGTGATGCAGGGCGCAAGTGTGACGCGGGTTTGCGGGCGTTTGACTCAGGGAGGTGTGCGCGTCAGGACGACTCGCGATAGATGGAGTGGCACGATCATGTCACGGCGATGCCACCCGATGGCAGGGTTGCAGACCGTCGGATTTTGACAACGGAATCGCGGAGTCCTTCCGAAAAAGAAAGCGTGGTCAAACCGGCACATTGCCAGCGCCTCCGGATTTTGTAAGAATCCACGAACATAAAAGAGCAAACGTTTCATCCAAGAAACTGGCTCGCACCATTAGAGCAGACATGCCGTGGGCGAGTTCAAATGTCAGGGGGTCAACCTTGCGACGGGGCATCTTGTCGGGTCTTCTGCGCCGGACTACGGTCGGCGTGGATATCGGTTCGTCCAGCGTCAAGGTCGTTGAACTGTCCGTTGGTGCGGGCAAGAACGACTACAGGCTGGAGAAGTGCGCCAGCGAACTGCTGGACCGCAACGCCGTTGCCGATGGCAACGTGGTCAACATCGAGGCCGTGGGTATCGCGCTCAAGCGCGCGCTCGGCAAGGCCGGCATACGTACCAAGGACGTTGTCCTGGGCGTGCCGTCCATGCTGACGGAATCCCAAACGGTCAGTCTGCCGGACAACCTGTCCGAAGACGAACTCTATTCGCAGGTCGAAT
>DAIOET010000601.1:0-2825 GCA_036746135.1 Cupriavidus sp. | reverse complement strand
GGGTCCATCACGTTGTCGATCGCGTAACGGTAGTTGCAGTCCCAGTGCGCCACGCACAGGAAGTTGCTGTGTTCGTCGCTGACCAGTTCTTCGGGCAGGCGCAGCGCATCGGCTTCGGTCGGTGCGCGATCGCCGAACCACAGGAAGATGGCGCCGGCCTGCTCTTCCACCGGATAGCTGCGCACGCAGGTGCGGCCTTCCAGCGGGCAGTTGTCCACGGCGGGCACGCTCTTCACCTGGCCGTCACCGCCCACTTCCACGCCGTGATACCAGCAGGCCACGCGGTCGCCTAGGTTCCAGCCCATCGACAGGCGCGCGCCCCGGTGCGGGCAGCGGTCTTCCAGCGCGTTGAGCTTGCCGGCGTTGTCACGCCACACGACGATGTTCTGACCCAGGCGCGTAATGCCGATCGGGGCGTGCGTCACCTGCCACGAGGCAGCCACCGGGTACCAGTAGTTGCGCAGGCCGGAGTTCAGGCGCGCTTCGGCGCGTGCTTGCTTGTTCGATTCCATGTCTCTGTCTTCTCGCTGTTCTGCTCGACTGGTGGCTCAGGCGCCCAGGCGGCGCATTTCGGAGAGGAAGCGCTCCTCCGTCCACGACTGGCCATCGGCGGCCAGAAAGCCCGTGCCGTTGAAGGCGCGCACGATGTCTTCCGGCGCCTTTGCGCCGCCTTCGAAAGCGGCCTCCAGCGCGTCGCCCAGCGCCGTCTCATATGCGGTGGGCGCGGCGGCGCGCGTTTGCCAGACGATGTTGGTCACCTTGCCGGGCTGCTCGATATGACCCTTGCCGGCGACGTTGTTGGGGGCGGGACGCTCCCAGGGAACCAGGTTCGGGTTGTACGCGAGGCTTTCCATTGCGCTTTGCTCCATCTTTCTGTGGGGGGACGGCTGGCTCAATCCGCTGTCGCGCTCATCGGTTCGTCTCGCTGACGTTTTACCTATGAAACACGAGTTTAAATATTGAACACAGGTACGACTATAGACAACGACGGTTTAAAGATTGATCGGGGTAAACCCGCGCGGAGGAGAGACGCCGGCCGATATCCGGCCAGGCGCTGCGCGGGCGTTGAAACTCAGGCGGTGGGAATGGCGGCGCGGATCAACCGTGCCACGGCTTGCGGTTGCTCGATGTAGCAGGCGTGGCCTGCATCGGCGATGGTGTGGAAGGGCAGGCCGAAGCGTTCGGCCAGCGCAGCGGATGCAATCGGCGTGGTCACGACGTCTTGCGCGCCGCATCCCACTTCCACCGGGCGCAAGCGCGCTTCGAGATAGCGGCCGATGTCATCGCCGCAGAGCAGTGCCACCGCCTGACGGTAGCCGTCCGGGTTCAGCCGCTGCATATTCCAGCGCACCCACGTCTGGGCATCCGGTGTGGCCGCGGGGCTGAGCAACCGAGTGGGACCGCGCTGCGCCAGACCCTCGACACCGTGCGTTTCCAGCGACTCGATGCGCTGCCGGGCGACTTCCCGGCTTTTCTCTTCCTTGCCCGGCGCGCCGTAACCGAGCGCCGGACTCAGCATCAGATAGCGCTCCGGTTGCCGGTCCGCCGCGCCATGCGCCGCGTAGCCCGATGCCATCAACGCACCGAGCGAATGGCCGACGATCAGGTCTGGCCGCACCTGCAGCGCCGCCAGCATCGCTTCCAGCCGCATCGCGTAGTCGCGCGCGGTGGGTGCCGGCATCGGCAACGGCGACGATTGGCCGTAGCCGGGCGCATCCCAGGCAATGACGCGGGCGTGCGCGGCAAGCAGGCTTGCGCAAGGCAACCACGATGCCGCACCCGAGCTGATGCCATGCAACAGCACGATGACCGGCCCATGTGAGCCGCCGATCCGGCAAGCGACGCGCGAGCCGTCGCTGCCCGTCATCACGATGCGTTCGCCGAAATGGTTATCGAGCGCGGCCAGTAGATCGACACCTGGCCCAAGTGCGGAATGGGGCGCGATTTGTTCCATATATGAAATACTCGTTTGCGAATAAAACCTCCTGACTATAGGCGCAGTCTTTCGGACGGCGGGATAAGGGTAAACAACTAGAAAAATCGCCGCTCTCCGGCCAGGTTCGAAGACGGTGCACGACCGAAATCTCGGGCCCCGCGACAGCGCAAGACATCCGAATCGGCCAAAGGCGCGTCCGGCATGGGTTGCAGCCACCGTCCACCACCTTCGCTTTTGGCATGGAGCACCGCCAAGGTGCGCCACGCACTATGGCCAGTTTGCCCGCGCCCCCTCTACGGAGTGGTGCTACCGGCGCGCGCCACTGTGACCGCGCGGCTTCACTAGGGATCACCCCTATCTACGCCTTTGCACGGCGTGCCTATATTTCGCTCAACGTTTCTTATGTAGTTCATTGTTTTACTAATGAAACACAAATCGTAACGGCAGCCCCCATACCGTTGCCGGCGGAAACGTCCACGAGAAGCCCACAAGACAAGAGAAGGAAACGGTAGATGAAGATCGCAAAGTACGCGGCGGCCCTGCTTGCCGCTGCGCCCCTGCTGGCCACAGCACAGTCCGTCACCATGTATGGCGTGGTGGACACTGGCGTGGAATTCGTCAACAACGTCGGCGCCGCGGGCAATAGCGTGGTCCGCATGAACACGCTGACCGGCACCGTGCCATCGCGCTGGGGTCTGCGCGGCACCGAAGATCTGGGCGATGGCCTGAAGAGCGTGTTCGTGCTCGAAGGCGGCTTCGCGCCCGATTCGGGCAACGCCAACCAGGGCGGCCGGCTGTTCGGCCGGCAGGCACTGGTGGGCCTGCAATCGAACAAGTGGGGCCAGATCTCGTTTGGCCGCCAGTACACGATGCTGTTCTGGGCCACGCT
>DAIOET010000600.1:0-2826 GCA_036746135.1 Cupriavidus sp. | reverse complement strand
CGTGGAAGCCGGGCCAGACGCTGCTGCTGAACGGCAAGATGCTGACCGGCCGCGACGCCGCGCACAAGCGCATCGCCGACATGCTGGCCAAGGGCGAGAAGCTGCCCATCGACTTCACGAACCGCGTGATCTACTACGTCGGCCCGGTCGATCCGGTACGTGACGAAGTGGTTGGCCCGGCTGGCCCGACGACGGCTACCCGCATGGACAAGTTCACCGAGACGATGCTGTCGCAGACCGGTCTGATCGCGATGATCGGCAAGGCCGAGCGCGGCCCCGTGGCGATCGAATCGATCCAGAAGCACAAGTCGGCCTACCTGATGGCCGTTGGCGGCGCCGCCTACCTGGTGTCGAAGGCGATCCACGGCGCGAAGGTGCTGGCCTTTGAAGACCTGGGCATGGAAGCCATCTACGAGTTCGACGTCAAGGACATGCCTGTGACGGTGGCCGTGGATAGCTCGGGCACGTCGGTGCACAAGACCGGCCCCGCCGAGTGGCAAGCCAAGATCGGCAAGATTCCGGTCGCCGCGGCCTGATCAGCTACTGCTGTCCGGCTCCCCTCTCCCGCCTGCGGGAGAGGGGTTGGGGGAGAAGGCATTGCGGTTCGAATAGCGATGTAAATTCGCTTGCGCTGTGTGCCTTCTCCTCCGCCCCTCTCCCATGCATGGGAGAGGGGAAGAACCTCCTCCCTCTCCCGCGCGCGTGAACCCCTCCCCCATCGGCATCTTCGACTCCGGCCTTGGCGGCTTGTCCGTCCTGCGCGAAGTGCGCGCCATGCTGCCGCACGAGTCACTGATCTATTTTGCCGATTCGCGCTACGCGCCTTATGGCGAAAAGCCCGAGCACTTTGTGGAGGCGCGCACGCTGCAGGTCTGTGAGTGGCTGGTAGCGCAAGGCTGCAAGGCCCTGGTCATCGCCTGCAACACGGCCACCATGCACGCCGTGCAGACGCTGCGTGAACGGCTGGCAGTGCCGATCATCGGCGTCGAGCCAGGCCTGAAGCCCGCCGCATCGATCAGCCAAAGCAAGATCGTTGGCGTGCTGGCCACGGCCAATACGCTCAAGAGTGCCAAGTTCAATCGGCTGCTGGCGTCGCTTGCGCAGGAAAGCCGCTATCTGTGCGCGGCGGGTCATGGGCTGGTGTCATTGATCGAACAGGGCGATATCTCCAGCGCGGCAATCCGCGAGAAGCTCGCCGCGTATCTGCTGCCGATGCTCGACGCGGGCGCGGATACGCTCGTGCTTGGCTGCACGCACTACCCTTTCCTGTCGGACACGATCCGCGACATGGTGGGCAGCCGGCTCACGCTGATCGACACCGGCACCGCCATCGCGCGCCAGCTTGCACGCAAGCTGGCCGAGTTCGATATCGCCGCGGCCCCGGATTCGGAGCCGACGGTGCGCTATTTGTCGACCAAGGACGCCGCGCATCTGCGCGACATGGCATGGTCGCTGCTGCAGGTGGAAACCAGCGCCGAGACCGTGACGATCGAACCGGCGCCCGCCATCGACATCACTGCATAAAGCCGACGGGCTTGTGATTCCGCACGTCCGGCTTCACGGCATGTTCCTGCCGTAGCTGCGCCAGAAATTCGTCCGGCGTCAGCGCTTCTCCCAACACCACCGACTGGCGCTTGACCGTGGCGAAATCGCCCGGTGTCAGGCAATCCAAGCCATTGAGATCGCGTCGGATGGCATCGGTCATGCGACTGGCATCGCCATCGAGCGCTTCGTCGACGAACATCGTCTCGCGCTGCGCGGGCCTGAGCGGCAGAAAGCGGATCTTGAACGAAAAGCGCCGCAGCGCCGCTTCATCGATCCGGTCGAACAGATTCGTGGTGCAAACGAAGATGCCGTTGAAGCGCTCCATGCCCTGCAGCATCTCGTTGACTTCCGATACCTCGTAGTTGCGCACGGCCTGCTGGCGGCTTTGCATGAAGCTGTCCGCTTCATCGAGCAGAAGCACGGCGCCATCCTCTTCGGCACGCGCGAACATCGCGGCGATTTGCTGCTCGGTCTCGCCCACGTACTTGCTCATCAGATCGGACGCGCGGCGGATCATCAGCGGCAGGTCCAGCTCGGCGGCAATGTGTTCGGCGAGCGCGGTCTTGCCCGTGCCGGGCGGCCCATAGAAACATAGCGTGCCACGCTGGCGAGCGCCCAGCGCCTGCACGATCTTGTCCACGGCGTAGCGCGTTTCCAGGTTCAGGTTGTCCAGCCGATAGTGGGTGACGACGGGCCGCGCCTCCGCTTCGGGGCGCAAACCCATCGCACGGTCGGCGTGTTCAAGCTGCCGCAGGATCAGCGCTTCCACAGGTTCATCGACATCGGGCCGTGCCAGCTCCACGAAGCGCGCCGCCGATTGCACCTGCGCCGGCGTCAGCGTCTTGCGCGCGGCCAGCGTTGCGATAAAGCCATCGCTGACCGACAGGTTGCCCAGGTGCTTGCGAATGATGTTCTCGCGCACTTGCGGCGGCGGAATCTTCAGCTCCAGATGAAACTGGAAGCGCCGCAGATAGGCCGGATCGATCTGACGAATCGAGTTCGAAATCCAGATGACCGGCACGGGATTCTGCTCGAGAGTCTGGTTGACCCATGCCTTGCCGTTGACGGAGGCGCGCGTGTCTTCCTGGCCAAACAGACTCATCAGTTCGCGCGCGCTGCCGGGAAACACGTCCTCGACTTCATCGAACAGCAGCGCCGTGCGCGGACGCCCGCGCAGGAAGGCCTGCGACACCTGCAGCGACCGGTAGCGATCCTTGCCCGACAGGCTGTTCCCGTCGCGGTCGAAGCAGTCCACCTCGTAGAGTTCGCAGCCGGCCTCGC
>DAIOET010000599.1:0-2831 GCA_036746135.1 Cupriavidus sp. | reverse complement strand
CATGAAGATTGCCGTTCTCGACGATTACCAGGACGCCGTACGCAAGCTGCCGTGCTTTTCCTTGCTGGAAGGGCACGACGTCAAGGTTTTCAACAACACCGTCAAAGGCGTGGGCCAGCTCGCGGCGCGCCTGTCGGACGTGGAAGCGCTGGTCCTGATCCGGGAACGGACGCGGGTGACCCGCCAGCTGCTCGAAAAGCTTCCCAAGCTCAAGATCATCAGCCAGACCGGACGCGCCGGTAACCATGTGGATCTGGAAGCCTGCACCGACCGTGGCGTCGTGGTGCTGGAAGGCGTGGGTTCGCCCGTGGCGCCGGCGGAACTGACGTGGGCGCTGATCATGGCGGCCCAGCGGCGCATTCCGCAGTACGTGGCCAGCCTCAAGCACGGCGCCTGGCAGCAGTCGGGTCTGAAATCGACCACGATGCCGCCCAACTTCGGCCTGGGCCAGGTGCTGCGCGGCCAGACGCTCGGTATCTGGGGCTATGGCAAGATCGGCCGCCTGCTGGCTGGCTTTGGCCGCGCCTTCGGCATGAACGTGCTGGTCTGGGGCCGCGAGGCGTCGCAGCAGGCTGCGCGCGAGGACGGCCTGAACGTGGCCGAATCCGTCGAGCAACTGTTCACCGACAGCGATGTCCTGTCGCTGCACCTGCGTTTGAACGACGACACGCGCGGCATCGTCAAGCTGTCCGACCTGCAACGCATGAAGCCCACGGCGCTGTTCGTGAACACGAGCCGCGCCGAGCTGATCGAGGAGAACGCGCTGGTGGCCGCGCTGAACCGCGGCCGGCCGGGCATGGCGGCGGTGGACGTGTTCGAATCGGAGCCGATCCTGCAAGGCCACGCGCTGCTGCGCATGGAAAACTGCATCTGCACGCCGCACCTGGGGTATGTGGAGCGCGACAGCTACGAGCTGTACTTCCGCACCGCCTTCCAGAACATTCTTGACGTACTGAGCGGCAAGCACGACAGCATCGTCAATCCGAAAGCCCTCACGCCCGCGCTGTCGCGCTGAGCGTTCGCTTCGGCCTCCGGCGGCCTTCAGCGGCCCGCCGCAACGGACGCACGCCACTCGCGCGTGCGTCTGTTTCCCCACATTCCCAGCCTTCAGGCAAGCGGACCAGCCGGTACACTCGGTGGACAACGTCAGTGCGTGACATCCGCATTCCGGTGCATCGCGCGCAGGCCCGTACACGCAAGGAGGGCGTCCCGTGGCCGAATCCGATCCGCGTCCGAATTCCGCAGGCGCCGATGGCACTGCCGTCGGCCGTGTGCTGGCCGTCAATGTCGGCACCGCGCTGCCGCTGGTGGTGGCGGGCGCCGGTACCGAGGCCGTGGTGATGTCGGGCATCCGCAAGCATCCTCTGAGCACCCTGCATCATCCGATCGCGGTGGGCGTGCATCGCCTGGGCATGGCGGGCGATGAACAGGTGGATCGCACCGTTCACGGTGGCCCCGGCCGGGCCGTGTATGCCTATCCGATCGAACACTACACCTGGTGGAATGCCCGCCGCCGTGAGGCGGGCGTCGAGGAAGCCGAGCGGCCCCTGGCTTTCGGCGCGATGGGCGAGAACCTGACCACGCAGGGTTTGCTGGAGGTTTCGCTCTGGGTCGGAGACCGCGTGCGCATCGGCGAAGTCGAATTTGTGGTGGAATCGCCACGCCGCCCCTGCGAAAAGCTCAACGCCGTGATGGGCTACGCCCAGGCCGTGCGCGACATGACGCGCAGCGGCTTTTCCGGCGTGTACCTGAGCGTGGCGCGGCCCGGCGTGCTTCGCGCCGGCGACACGATGGTCCTCACCCCTGGACCGCGTCGGGTATCGGTCGAATGCCTGAATGGGCACCCGAGTGTCTGAATGCTCCCTCCCGCGTTAGTCCCAAGTTGAGTCGTCACGCTTTTCTGCTAATGTTTTGTTTCTGATACAAGCAATTCGACCGACCCTCCCGGCTGGTCCGGACATCCTTCCCCAACGATGCTGTAATGGCTTGTAATACCACGCGCTTGGCCTGACAGGGCCAATGCGGTACTAGTAGCAATTTGCGCGGGCATAACCGGTTCCAAGAAGCCGGCGCCGATTGGGGAGCGCGCCATGCGGTATTTGAGGGTCCTCACATGAAAACTGATGGGATCGACCAGCCGAAAGGCTTCGTCGATGGCAACTGGAGCGCGGCCGCTAGCGCGGGCCGCGGCCGCACTAAGCCCTGGGTGGCGATTGCGGTGATGCTGGTGTTGGCACTGGCCGGCTGGTTTGGCTGGAAGACATGGTTTGCGCCGAAGCCGGCGGCCAAGGGGCCGTCCGTGGCCACCGTGAGCACGGCCATCGTCCAGCAGGGCGACGTGCCGGTCGAAGTGACCGCCAACGGCACCGTTACCGCGATGCAGACCGTGGACGTCCGTCCGCAGGTTTCCAGCACCGTGCGCACCGTGCATATCAAGGAAGGCCAGGCCGTGAAGCCGGGCGACCTGCTGTTCACGCTCGATACGCGCATGGACGAGGCCAATCTGGCCAAGGCCCGCGCACAGTTGATGCGCGACCAGGCCGATCTGTCCGATGCGCGCCGCACGCTGACGCGCAGCCAGGAACTGCTGCAGCGTAATTTCATTTCGCGCAGCGCCGTGGACACGGCCCAGGCCAAGGTCGATGGCTTCGAAGCCACGATCCGCGCCGACCAGGCCGCGATCGAAGCCAGCCAGGTGGCCATCAGCTACGGACAGATCCGCGCGACGATTGGCGGCCGTACCGGCGTCATCAACGTGTTCCCCGGCTCGCTGGTCACGCCGGCCAACACCACGACCACGCCGGCGATGGTGACGGTTGCCCAGATCGCGC
>DAIOET010000598.1:0-2832 GCA_036746135.1 Cupriavidus sp. | reverse complement strand
CGGCGGCCTTGTTGTAGAGGAACTGGCCAATCAGGTTTTCCAGCACCACGGCGGATTGCGTCATCGTGATCTTGCTGCCCTGCGCCAGCATCTTGTCGTCCCCGCCCGCTTCCAGGCCGATGTACTGCTCGCCGAGCAGGCCGGACGTCAGGATCTTGGCCGACGTGTCGCGCGGAAACTCATAGCGCTTTTCCAGGTTCAGCGTCACCGTGGCCAGGTACTGCTTGTCATCGAAATTGATGGCGGCCACGCGGCCCACCACCACACCGGCACTCTTCACCGGCGCGCGTGGCTTCAGCCCGCCGATATTGTCGAACTGCGCGGTCACGGCGTAGGTGTCCTGGAACGAAAAGCTGCTCATGTTGCCGGCCTTCAATGCCAGGAACAGCAGGGCCGCAAAGCCCACCACCACGAACAACCCCACCCAGTAGTCGAGCGAATTTTTCTTCATGCGAGTCTCTTGTCGAATGCTTGTCAGCTGAACATCAGCGCGGTCAGCAGGAAATCCAGTCCGAGCACGGCCAGCGAGGCCATCACCACGGTCCGCGTGGTGGCGCGCGATACGCCTTCAGGCGTCGGATTCGCCTCGAATCCCTGGTACAACGCGATAAACGTCACCGCAATGCCAAAAATAAAGCTCTTGATCACACCGTTCAGCACGTCGGCGCGCACATCGACGCCGCCCTGCATCTGGGACCAGAAAGCGCCGGCATCCACGCCGATCATCTGCACGCCCACCAGGTAGCCACCCAGGATGCCAACCGCACTGAAGATCGCAGCCAGGATCGGCATGGCGATGACACCGGCCCAGAATCGTGGCGCAATCACGCGCTGCAACGGGTTGACGGCCATCATTTCCATCGCAGTCAGTTGCTCGCCGGCCTTCATCAGGCCGATCTCGGCGGTAAGCGACGTACCGGCGCGGCCCGCGAACAGCAGCGCGGACACCACCGGCCCCAGCTCACGCACCAGCGAAAGCGCCACCAGCAGCCCCAGCGCCTGCTCCGATCCATAGCGGTTCAGCGTGTAGTAACCCTGCAGGCCCAGCACGAAGCCCACGAACAGGCCCGACACGGCGATGATGACCAGAGACAGGTTGCCGACGAAGAAGACCTGGTCAGAGATCAGGCGGAAGCGCCGCAGCAGCGCCGGCGACAGCGCCAGCAGCGTGAAGAACATGCGCGTGGCGCGGCCCAGGCCGCCCACGAACTGGCGCACCGCGGCGCCGATGGTGGTGAAGAAGCCGGTCAACGCGAGCCTCCGGCCAGGAAATCATCGGCCAGCGTCGGGCCGTTGTAGTGGAATGGCACCGGGCCATCGGCCTCGGCATGCACGAACTGATGTACGAATGGATCGCTCGACGCACGCAGCTCGTCCGGCGCCCCCTCGGCGGCAATCTTGCCGTTGGCGATGAAATACACGTAATCGGCGATCTGGAACGTCTCCTGCACGTCGTGCGAGACGATGATGGTGCTGGCGCCGAGCGCGTCGTTGAGGTCGCGGATCAGGTTGGCGGTGAGTCCGAGCGAGATCGGGTCCAGGCCCGCGAACGGCTCGTCGTACATCAGCAGCGCCGGGTCCAGCGCAATGGCCCGCGCCAGCGCCACGCGCCGCGCCATGCCGCCCGAGATCTGCGCCGGCATCAGGTCGCGCGCACCGCGCAGGCCCACCGCGTTGAGCTTCATCAGCACGAGGTCGCGGATCATCGAATCCGGCAGGTCGGTGTGTTCGCGCAGTGGGAACGCTACGTTGTCGAATACTGACAGGTCGGTAAACAGCGCGCCGAACTGGAACAGCATGCCCATCTGGCGGCGCACCGCGTACAGGGCGTCCCGGTCCAGGCTATCGATGTCGGCGTCATTGAATGTGACCCTGCCGCTCTGCGGGCGCACCATGCCACCGATCAGACGCATCACGGTAGTCTTGCCGCAGCCCGAACCGCCCATGACGGCCACCACCTTCCCGCGCGGAAAACGCATGGAAAGGCCGGAAAGGATAGGCTTGTCGCCCGCCGCGTATGCAAAATCTACATCCGCGAGTTCGACGACATTCGGGCCTGTAAAGGCCGGGCCAGACGAGTTCGGCACGGTAGCGGTCACGTTGTCACCGGGTTAGGACAGGGCGCCATTATAAGGGCTACTACCTATCGGTCGCCGTGCCGTGTGGTGATCTCACCATTGCACAGGCGACAACAATCGGTGACATGGGTGTGACGCTAGCGCGACAACGGCGCCGCGCCGTGCTTTGTTCAAGGCTCCGCGCGAGGGCCCGCCTGGCGCAGGATGACCTGCCACTGAACCGATTCCGAGCGGATGGCCGTGGCAAATGCCTCGGGCGAGTCCCGCACGGGCGTGAGGCCCGCCGCCATCAATTGAGCGCGAACTTCCCGCTCATTGGTCACATTGTCCAGCTCGGTGGCCAATCGCGCGACGATCGCACGCGGGGTTTTGGCCGGGGCCATTACGCCGTACCAGGCCAGCGCCGCATAGCCATCCATGCCGGCCTCCTGCAACGTGGGCACCTGGGGAGTCAGCGGCGAGCGCACCGATCCGGTCACAGCCAGGATTTTCAGTGCGCCAGAGCGCACATGAGTCTGCACAGCCGTCCAGGAGCAGAAGCACGCGCTGACGCGGCCCGCCAACATTTCCTGCACCACCGCGTTTTCACCCTTGGCCACCACGAGTGGCACGCTATTTGGCATACCGCGCACCGCAAACTCGGCATACAGGTGCGACGGACTGCCGGGCTGGCCATAGCCATAGCTGTAGGACGCCGGGCTCGACCGCACCGCCGTCACCCACTGCTGGAGCGTGGTCATCGGCAGATGTCCAT
>DAIOET010000597.1:0-2834 GCA_036746135.1 Cupriavidus sp. | reverse complement strand
CCAGTGGAAACCCGGATAGGCGGCGTGCCGGAAACCGGCGTCAAACGGTCAGGAACGGGTCGGGAATGGGCTGGCCGGGACAGGCGGCGCCGCACGCCAAGGCCGAAATTGGGGCAGCCGTGCACCGCAAGCGGAGGCCATGCACCGGGACGGCACACGCGGCCGTCCGTCCTGTCCGGAAGGGAGGGAAGGAAAAGAAATGCCGGAGTCTGGCTCCGGCATTCGCAGTGATGCGTGGGGTTGTGGAGAGGGGACGACCGGCGTCGACCGGGCGGCTAGCGGGCCTGCTCCAGTGCCACGCGCGTGGCGTCGGAATTCCTGGGGGCGTCCGTCGGATCGCGCATCTGGTCGCCCGTCAGCGAGGGCGCATTGAAGAGCAGGTCGCGCGAGATTGCCTCGGTGCGCGTCACCCCGCACAGTTGCATCGTCCGCAGATATTCATCCTGCAGGATCGTCAGCGCACGGCGCGCGCCTTCCTCTCCCGCGGCCGATACGCCGTAGAGCGTGGCGCGGCCCACCAGCACGGCCTGTGCGCCCAGCGCCCGCGCCTTGAGAATGTCGCTGCCGCGCCTGACACCGCCATCGAGCAGCACCGGCACGCGGCCATTCACCGCGAGGGCCACATGGGGCAAGGCGTCGATCGATGCCGGCACGCCATCGAGTTGCCGCCCGCCATGATTGGATACGACGATTGCATCGGCACCCAGCGCCACCGCGCGCACGGCATCGTCCGGCCGCAGGATGCCCTTGACGATCAGCTTGCGGGGCCAGCGGTCGCGCAGCGCCGCCAGCGCATCCCAATCGAATGCCGGATCGTAGTTGCGACCCACCGACGACGCCACGGCGCTGGCGCTGCGGGCTTCGGCTTCCAGGCCGCGCAGGTTCTCCATCACCGGCATGCCGTGCGCCAGCAGGCCCATGACCCAGCGGGGGCGGGTGGCGAAGTCCAGCACATTGCGTGGCGTGAAGCGGAACGGCACGCGGAAGTCGTTGCGAAAGTCCCGTTCGCGCTTGCCGCCCACGGGCAGGTCCACGGTAATGACCAGTGCCTCGTACCCGGCTGCATGGGCGCGGTCGATCCACGCATGCAGGAAGGGCTTGTTGCGCAGGATGTACGCCTGGAACCAGAGCCGGCCCGGCGCCGCGTCGGCAATCTGCTCGATGGAGGCCGTGGCGGTACTCGACAGCGTATAAGGCACCCCCGCGGCCGCGGCAGCGCGCGCAATGGCGATGTCGCCGCCGTGCCGGCCGAATCCGACCGCACCCGTCGGCGCGATGGCCAGCGGCATCGACGCCGGTGCACCAAGCACCGTGGTGCCGGTGTTGACCGAGGACACGTCGACGAGGGTGTGCGGAGCCAGCCGAAGGCGGCGAAAAGCGGCCACGTTGTCGTTGAGCGTGATCTCGTCCTCCGCGCCACCGTCGAAGAAATCGAAGATGGCGCGCGGCAGGTGCCGGCGTGCGGCGTCGCGCAGGTCCGCGATCGAATAGGCGTGCATCGTGACGCTCACTCGGCCTTGATGCCGGCCGACTGGATCACGCGCTGCCAACGCTGCTGGTCCTGCTTCAGGTAGTCCGCGAACTGGGCTGGTGTGTCGCCAACCGGCACCGCGCCGAGGCTGCGCAAGCGTTCCTTGACCGCGGGTTTGGCCAGTGCCTTGGTCATCGCATCGTGCAGCTTGTCCACGGCCTCCTTCGGCGTGCCGGCCGGCGCGAGCAGCCCCACCCAGGGCGCCGTTTCCTCAAAGCCCGGAAAGCCGGACTCGGCCATCGTCGGGGCATCGGGAAACTCGGGCAGGCGCTTGGCGGTGCCGACGGCCAGCACACGCAGGCGCTTCTGGTTCACGTATTCGGCAATGCCGATGATCGGATAGAACGTGAACGAGACACGGCCGGCCATCACCTCGGTCAACGCGGGACCATTGCCGCGGAACGGTACGTGGGTCATATGGACTTTCGCCATCGTGCCCAGCAGCTCCGCGGCCAGGTGCCCCGAGCCACCGTTGCCGGCGGAGCCGAAACTCACGGCACCTTCGCCGGCCTTGGCCGCCTTGATCAGATCCGGCAGCGTGCGATACGGCGAATTCGCTGCCGTGACGGCCACCAGCGGCAGCGTTGCCGCATTCGAGATCGGCACGAAGTCCTTGAGCGGATCGTAGCCGGCACGCTCCTTCAGCAGCAGCGCGTTGACGTTGTGCGACAGCGAGGCAAACAACACCGTATAGCCATCGGGATCGGCAGCCTTGACCTCCTTGGTGGCGATCAGCGAGTTGGCGCCGGTCTTGTTGTCGACCAGTACCGACTGCCCGAGCGTGGCGCTCATGTCCTGTGCCAGCACACGGGCAATGACGTCGGTGGGGCCGCCTGCGGCAAAGCCGACCACCATGCGGATCGGCTTGGAGGGATATGGGCCGGCGGCACCGGAAGGCGCGGCGCAAAGCAGGGTGCCGGCGGCCACCAGCGCGGTGGCCATGCGGTGCCAGGTTTTGAAGTGCGGGGGGCGTTTCATGCTTGTCTCCTTGGTATTTCTACGGCCGGCGTCTGCGCGCCGGCTTTTCTGATCGATGTTCGCAGGTCAGGCGATGCTGTGCTCCAGCACGCCCACGCCCGATACCGCCAGGCGCAGATGGTCGCCGGCGCGCAGGTAGCGCGGCGGATTGCGGAACGCGCCGCTGCCGGCTGGCGTTCCGGTGGCCACCACATCGCCCGGTTCCAGCGTCATGAAGTTCGACAGGTATGCCACAAGCGTATTGACGGGAAACAGCATGTCGGCGGTGTGGCCGTGCTGCATGCGTTCGCCGTTGAGCCAGGTTTCCACGGTAAGCGCCTGCGGA
>DAIOET010000596.1:0-2836 GCA_036746135.1 Cupriavidus sp. | reverse complement strand
GCAGCGTCGACTTGGGCAGGTGGAAGTTCGTGATCAGCGCGTCCACCGCGCGGAAGCGGTAGCCGGGGGTAATGAAGATGTCGGTGTCGCCGTTGCCCGCCTCCAGCGTGCCGTCCTCGGCCGCGGCCGATTCCAGCGCGCGTAGCGACGTGGTGCCCACCGCGATCACGCGGCCGCCACGGGCGCGGGTTTCGCGCACGGCATCGGCCAGTTCCGGGGTGATCGCGTACCACTCCGAGTGCATCTTGTGCTCGGACAGGTTTTCGGTGCGCACCGGCTGGAACGTGCCCGCGCCCACATGCAGCGTCAGGAAGGCGCGCCGGACCCCAGCCGCGTCAAGCCGGGCGAACAGCGCGTCATCGAAATGCAGGCCGGCCGTGGGCGCGGCCACCGCCCCCGGATTGCGGGCGTACACGGTCTGATAGCGCGTTTCGTCGTAGGCGTCGGGGTCATGCGTGATGTAGGGCGGCAGCGGCAGCCGGCCGTAGCGTTCGATCAGATCGAGCGCCGGTTCGGGAAAGCGCAGCGTGAAGAACTGGTCCACGCGCGGCCCCACCGTGACCGAGAACGCGTCGTCGGCAAGCTGGAGCTGGCTGCCTTCGGCGGGCGTTTTCGAGGCACGCACCTGGGCCAGCACCGTGTGCGTGTCCAGCACGCGCTCGACCAGCACTTCGACGCGGCCGCCGCTGGGCTTCTGGCCGAAGAAGCGCGCCTTGATCACGCGAGTGTCGTTGAAGACCAGCAGGTCGTTGGGACCCAGGTATTCGAGGATGTCGCTGAATGCGCGATCCACCAGCCGCACCGCGTCGGCGGTGTCTTCCGGGGTTGTCCGTTCCACCACCAGCAGGCGGCTGGCGCTGCGGTCGGGCAGGGCGGACTGCGCGATCAGCTCGGGTGGCAGCGGGAAATCGAAATCGGACAGGGTCAGCATGGGCTCAGCGGGGCAAAACAAGGGCAATACCAAAAGCAATACGAGCCGGTGGCTGCAGCCCGAACGGGGTGCAGCCGCAGTCATCGGTACGGCATGGGTACAATCGGCGAATCCGACATTGTAAGGCTTGGGCGCCCGGCTTCGCCCGTGCCCCGCTTGTGAACCCCATATTCCCGCGCTGATGCCAGGCACCGCCACCGACCCGATCGACGAACCCGCCCCGACCGCCGAAAAGCCGGCCCGGCGTGCCGCCGCCAAGGCCGACGCCAACGCCGATCCCAAGGCCAAGCCATCCTCCGCGATGGCCAGGCTGGCCAAGCTTGGCCTGCGGCGCCCGGTAGACCTGGTGCTGCACCTGCCTCTGCGCTATGAGGACGAGACCACGCTGGAGCCGATCCGCGATGCCATCCGCCGCGCGGGCATGGGCCTGGCCGCGCAGGTGGAAGGCGACGTGATTTCGAACGAGGTCACCTTCCGCCCCCGCCGCCAGCTCGTGGTGAAGGTGGCCGACGATACCGGCGAGCTCACGCTGCGGTTCATCAATTTCTACGGCAGCCAGACCAAGCTGATGGCCGAAGGTGTCAGGCTGCGTGTCCGCGGCGAGATCCGTGGCGGGTTCTTTGGGGCGGAGATGGTCCACCCGACCGTACGCGCCGTGATACCCGACGAGCCGCTGCCGGAACGCCTGACGCCGGTCTATCCGGCCACGGCGGGTATTTCGCAAGCCTATCTGCGCAAGGCCATCGGCGGCGCCATGTCGCGCACGCCCATGCCTGAAACGCTGCCGCAGCCCATCCTGCGCGGGCCGCTGGCGCAGTTGAAGCTGCCGCCGCTGATCGATTGCCTGCGCCTGCTGCACAACCCGCCGCCGCAGGAAAGCGAGGCCGCGCTGGCCGACCGTTCGCATCCGGCGTGGGTCCGCATCAAGTTCGATGAACTGCTGGCGCAGCAGATCTCGCTGCGCCGCTCGCAGGCTGCTCGCAAGGAGAAGAATGCGCCGTCGATGCCGCGTCGCGACGATGGCCTGCTGACGCGCTTTCTGGCGGCGCTGCCGTTCAGGCTGACCGGCGCCCAGGCGCGCGTCGTCGAGGAAATCGCGGCCGACATGGTGCTGCCCCACCCGATGCACCGCCTGTTGCAGGGCGACGTGGGCAGCGGCAAGACCATTGTGGCCGCGCTGGCGGCCTGCCAGGCCATCGACGCCGGCTATCAGGCCGCGCTGATGGCCCCGACCGAAATCCTGGCCGAGCAACACTTCCGCAAGCTGTCGGCGTGGCTGGAGCCGCTGGGCGTGCCAGTGGTCTGGCTTGCCGGCAGCCTCAAGGCCAAGGCCAAGCGCGAGGCCGTGGCGCGCGCCGAGTCGGGCGAAGCAAAGCTGGTGATCGGTACCCATGCGCTGATTCAGGACGGCGTGAAGTTTGCCAACCTCGGTCTGGCCGTGGTCGATGAGCAGCACCGTTTTGGCGTGGCGCAGCGGCTGGCGCTGCGTGGCAAGGCGGCGGAGGGCGACCAGCCGAAGCCCTCGGACGAGAAAGTGCCGCATCAGCTGATGATGTCCGCCACGCCGATTCCACGCACGCTGGCGATGACTTACTACGCGGATCTCGACGTATCCGTGATCGACGAGCTGCCTCCCGGCCGCACGCCGATCGTCACGCGCCTGGTCAACGACGCGCGGCGCGACGAGGTAATCGAGCGCGTGCATCACGCCGCGGCGGAAGGGCGCCAGGTCTACTGGGTGTGTCCGCTGATCGAGGAAAGCGAGGCGCTGCAGCTCCAGACCGCCCAGGAAACCTATGAAACGCTGATGGCGGCGCTGCCCGACCTGCGTGTCGGGCTGGTTCACGGCCGCCTGCCGCCGGCCGAAAAGGCGGCCGTGATGGAAGATTTCACCGCCAACCGGCT
>DAIOET010000595.1:0-2841 GCA_036746135.1 Cupriavidus sp. | reverse complement strand
CGACGCTTGCGGCGCGCAGCCAGCGCGCCGTCTGGCATCCGTGCACGCGCCTGCGTCCCGACGCCGCCGCCAACGAGCCGCCGCTGGCCATCGCCAGTGGCGAAGGCCCGTGGCTGGTCGACGCCGGTGGCCGCCGATACTTCGACGCTATCAGCTCGTGGTGGGTCAACCTGTTCGGCCACGCCAACCCGGCCATCAACGCCGCGCTCGTCGCTCAGCTGAACACGCTGGAACATGTGATGCTGGCCGGCTGCACGCACGCACCGGCCGTGGAACTGGCCGAGCGTCTCGAAGCGCTGACCGGCGGCGTGCTCGGCAATGCGTTCTATGCATCCGACGGCGCATCGGCGGTGGAAATCGCGCTCAAGATGAGCTTCCACTACTGGCGCAACACGGGCCTGTCGGCCAAACGCGAATTCGTGTGCCTGCGCCACGGCTACCACGGCGAAACCGTGGGTGCGCTGGCCGTGACCGACGTCGAGATATTCCGTGATGCCTACGATCCGCTGACGCGCCGCGCCCATGTGGTGATGTCGCCCGATGCGCGCCAGGCCGGTCGTGGAGAGTCGGCCGCGGACGTGGCCAAACGTGCGCTGGCCGATCTCGAAGCGCTGCTGAGAGAGCGCGCCGGCCAGATCGCCGCGCTGATCGTCGAGCCGCTGGTGCAGGGCGCCGCCGGCATGGCGATGTACGACCCGTCGTATCTCGAAGGCGCCCGCGCGCTGTGCGACCGCTACCGCGTGCACCTGATCGCCGACGAGATCGCCGTAGGCTGCGGCCGCACCGGTACCTTCTTTGCGTGGGAGCAGGCACGCGGTGGCGAGCCGGTGCCCGCGCACGCATGGCCGGATTTCCTGTGCCTGTCCAAGGGCATCACGGGCGGCTATCTGCCGCTGTCGATCGTGCTGTCGCGCCCTGAGATCCAGCGCGCCTTCGTGGCCGACGACATCGCTCGCAGCTTCCTGCATTCGCATTCGTACACGGGCAATCCGCTGGCGTGCCGCGCGGCACTGGCCACGTTGGACCTGTTCGCATCCGATGACGTGCTGGCCCGCAACCGTGAGCGTGCGCAATGGCTGGGCGCCGCGATGGCCGGCATCGCGGCCGATCCGCGCGTCGGCAATGTGCGTCAGCGCGGCATGATCTGGGCGGCCGATATCGACCCGGATGCCGCCGGGGCCGACTTTGCCGCGCGCTTTCATCTGGCCGCGCGCGAACGCGGCGTGCTGGTGCGTCCGATCGGCCACACGCTCTACGTGATGCCGCCCTATGTTTTCGACGCCGAGCTGGCCAACTGGCTGGGCGAGCAATTGCTGGTCACGCTGCAGGCAGTACTGGCACCGAAGGAGGAAGCACGCCATGCTGCTTGATCATCTGAAACGCGCCGCCGCCGAGCGCGAAGCGCAATCGCTGACGCGCCGCCGCCGCATCGCCCATTCCGCCTGTGCGCCGCACCAGTCGGTTGGCGCGATCGACGCCACGCCCACGCCGCTGCTGACGTTCTGCAGCAACGACTACCTGGGCCTGGCCAACCATGCGTCCATCGCCCACGCGCTGGCTGAAGGCGCGCATCGCTACGGTGCCGGAAGCGGCGCATCGCATCTGGTCAGCGGCCACTCGCTGGCCCATGCGCAGCTTGAGCACGAACTGGCGCGCTGGCTGGCGCCGCATATCCCGCAGGCGCAGGCGCTGTACTTCTGCACGGGATACATGGCCAACCTGGCGGTGCTGACTTCGCTTGGCACAGCGGGCGCCACGCTGTTCTGCGAAACGCTGAACCATGCGTCGCTGATCGATGGCGCGCGCCTGGCGAAGGCCGACGTGCAACGCTATCCGCACGGCGACACGCAAGCGCTGGACGCGCTGCTGCAGGCCAGCGGGAGCGAACTGAAGCTGATCGTCACCGACAGCGTGTTCAGCATGGATGGCGATATTGCACCGCTGGCGGACCTGCTGGCGCTGGCCGAGCGCCACGACGCCTGGATCATCGTCGACGACGCGCATGGCTTTGGCGTACTGGGCGGCAACGGCCGCGGCGTGCTGGAGCACCTGGGCCTGCGCTCGGAGCGGCTGATCTATATCGGCACGCTGGGCAAGGCGGCCGGTGTGGCGGGTGCCTTCGTGGCCGCGCATGAAACGATCATCGAGCACCTGGTCAACACGGCGCGCCCGTATATCTACACGACGGCGGCACCGCCCGCGGTGGCGCACGCGCTGCTGACGAGCCTGGAGATCATCGCCGGGGAAGAAGGGCATTGCCGGCGCGCGCACCTGACCGAGCTGATCGCGCAATTGCGCGAGGGGCTGGCGAAGCTGGCCGCGCAGGCGGGCTGGACGCTGGGCGAGAGCGAAACCGCGATCCAGCCCCTGATCGTTGGCGACAACGCCGCGTCGCTGGCGCTGTCCGCCGCGCTTGAGGCCGAAGGCATCCGCGTGGGCGCGATTCGTCCGCCCACGGTACCGGCCGGCACGGCGCGGCTGCGCATCACGCTGTCGGGCTCGCACACGGCGGCTGATGTGACGCGGCTGCTGGAAGCCATCGCCCGCGCCTTGCCGCAAGCGCTCAAGGAGGCCGCATGATCGCCAGCAAGCCCGATCGCTTTGCGTGCTTTGTCACCGGCACCGATACCGGTGTCGGCAAGACGCACGCCACGGCCACGCTGCTGCATGCGCTGCATGAAGCGGGGTACAGCACCGTCGGTATGAAACCCATCGCCGCGGGCGGCGAATGGCTCGATGACCGCTGGCAGAACGATGACGTCGACCAGCTGCGCGCGGCGGGCTCCGTGATCGTGCCGCAGGAAGAGATGTGCCCGTTCTTCTTCCGCACGCCGGCGTCGC
>DAIOET010000594.1:0-2856 GCA_036746135.1 Cupriavidus sp. | reverse complement strand
CGGGGATGTCCTCGGCCATCAGCAGCTTGAGCCAGTCGATCAGTTCCGACGTGCTCGGCTTCTTCTTCAGGCCAGGGAGGTTGCGCATTTCGTAGAACGCTTCCAGCGCCGAGGTCACCAGCTCGCGCTTGATGCCGGGGTAGTGCACGTCCACGATCTGCTGCATCGTTTCCGCATCGGGGAACTTGATGTAGTGGAAGAAGCAGCGGCGCAGGAAGGCGTCCGGCAGTTCCTTCTCGTTGTTCGACGTGATGATCACCAGCGGACGATGCTTCGCCTTGATCAGTTCGCGCGTCTCGTAGACATAGAACTCCATGCGGTCGAGTTCGCGCAGCAGGTCGTTCGGGAATTCGATGTCGGCCTTGTCGATCTCGTCGATCAGCAGCACCACTGGCTCGTCCGCCTCGAAGGCCTGCCAGAGCACGCCTTTGATGATGTAGTTCTTGATGTCGTGCACGCGGTTGTCGCCAAGCTGGGAGTCGCGCAGGCGCGATACGGCATCGTATTCGTACAGGCCCTGCTGGGCCTTGGTGGTGGACTTGATGTGCCACTGCAACAGTGGCATGCCCAGCGCGGCGGCCACTTCCTCGGCCAGCATGGTCTTGCCGGTGCCCGGCTCGCCCTTGATCAGCAACGGACGCTGCAGCGTGCGTGCGGCGTTGACGGCCAGTTTCAGGTCATCGGTGGCGACGTACTGGGCACTACCTTCGAACTTGACCTGCTGGGACGGATTGGCGTTGGCGGTGGTGGACATGAGGCAACCTGGCGGATCGCGGCCGGCCTGCCAGGCAGGCCGGTCGAGTGACAATAGGAAACAACAACCGGCTTGGCCGAGGGTTCTGCAACAACGGGCCTCAACAACCCGAAATTCGGCCGGAATGGGCCAGTATAAGAGCAGATTGACTTTCGCGTTCAGTGGGACTCACCCCAAGGGCGGCGTCGTGGACTGCCGCGTGCACGCTGCGGTACAATGCGCCGGTTTGACGCGCCCCCAGTCAATATCCTCCTCAAGCCCGGCAGTTCTGCCACCAGAGACATGGCAGATCATCGGGAGGCGGCAACAGCGCGAGATGGTTGCAAGAATGGTGTTCGAGCACCGCGGCACATCAGCACACGCCCGGCTGCGTCCTTGGTCTGACCGGCTTCGCCCTGACAGATCTTGCGGCGATCCGCTCCACATCCCCATTCTTCGCAATCCGTCTGGCGCCCCGAACAAGGGCAGGTCACACGCGGTTTAACACTTCCCAATCAGCTACGACAATGAAAAAGCTCCTCACGATGGTAGTGTTGGGCGCGGCCGCAACGGCAGCGCATGCCCAGGACAAGGGCACTGTCGACACCGCCAAGGACAAGGTCGCCATGTGTATCGGCTGCCACGGCATTCCGGGTTATCGCGCCTCGTTTCCTGAAACCTACGAGGTACCGATGCTGGGCGGCCAGAGCGCCAAGTACATCGAGAACGCGCTCAACGGCTACAAGAAAGGCGATCGCAAGCATCCGACCATGCGCGCGATCGCGGCGAGTCTGACCGACAAGGACATCGCCGCCGTGGCGGCGTACTACTCCCAGCAGAAGCCGGGTACCCAGAACAACTCGCTCAAGTAAGAAGGCCGGAAACCATGAAGAAGCTGAACTTTGTGTCGTACGCGCTGGGTGCGATGGTGCTGGGTGCCGCCGCCATGTCCGCGCAGGCCGCCGATATCGCGGCTGGCAAGGCGCTGGTGGAAAAAGGCGGCTGCGTGGCCTGCCACGGCAAGGACCTGAACGCGCCGATCTCGCCCGACTATCCGAAGCTGGCCGGCCAGCATCCGGATTACCTCTATCACGCGCTGACGTCGTACCAGGTCAGCGGCAATCCGCTGGTGGGCCGCACCAACGCCATCATGGCCGGCCAGGTCAACAGCAACCCCGCCGTGACCGGCAAGGACGGCAAGCCGCGCCCGTTCACGCGCGCGGAACTGAAGGACATCGCTGCCTATATCGGATCGCTGAAGGGCGATCTGGTGCTGAAGAAGTAAGGCGACAGCGGCCTGGCGCCGCGCGTCGGGACGAAGCCGCCCTGCCGGGCGGCTTTTTCATTGGGGCGGTGTTTCGGATGCACCGGATGAGGGCGTCTGGCATCGAACGCCGATGGAGCATGCCCGGACGCCCAAAGTAAAACGCCGACCCCAGGGTCGGCGTTGTTCCATCATGAGGCAGCCAGTCAGTTGCCGCTGCCCGTCACCAGACGGCGTTGCTTCACGGAATTGGCAAGCGTTTCCAGAATGGCAATCGAATCGTCCCAGCCGATGCAGGCGTCGGTGACCGACTGGCCATAGGTCAGGTCTTCCACCGGCGTGCCCTGCACGTGATCCTGACGGCCGGCCACGAGGTGCGATTCCACCATGACGCCGATGATGCGCTGGTCGCCGCCGGCAATCTGGCCGCCGATGTCCTCGCAGACCGGCAGCTGGTTCTCATGCTTCTTGCTGCTGTTGGCGTGCGAGGCATCGATCATCAGCCGCGCGGCCAGGCCGGCCTTGGAAATTGCGTCGCAGGCTTCCTGCACGCTGGCTGCGTCGTAGTTCGGGGCCTTGCCGCCGCGCAGGATGATGTGGCAGTCCTCGTTGCCGGCCGTCGATACGATGGCCGAATGGCCGCCCTTGGTCACCGACAGGAAATGGTGGGGTTGCGAGGCGGCCTTGATGGCGTCGACGGCGATCTTCACGTTGCCGTCGGTGCCGTTCTTGAATCCGACCGGGCACGACAGTCCCGACGCCAGCTCGCGGTGTACCTGCGACTCGGTGGTGCGCGCGCCGATGGCGCCCCAGCTGACCAGGTCGGCGATGTATTGCGGGCTGATCATGTCCAGGTATT
>DAIOET010000593.1:0-2858 GCA_036746135.1 Cupriavidus sp. | reverse complement strand
ACCTGATGGCGCTGGATACCGGCTGCGTCTGGGGAGGCAAGCTCACCGCCGCCCGGCTGGCGCGCGATCCGGACGCACGAACTATCGTCCAGGTCGATTGCCCGCAGTATTCTGATCCACTGGCCTGAAAAAACGAATCCCCGCGCGAGCGGGGATCGACTGGGCCTTCAAGGCGTGGCAGCCGCAGGCTGCGGCACCGCCAGCGGCGGCTGATGTAGCCTTTCGACCACCTCGCCAGCCGCTTCCGGCGTGCCTTCTATCAGATGCACCACCACGTCGCGGGCCGCCGCCGCCAGCTCCCGCCGGCTGGCCGAATGCGCCACCAGCTGCGGGCCGAGCGTCAGCCGCACCTTGATTGGTGGCGAGTTCAGGATGGCATTGAGGCACTGCATCAACGTGATGTCGTCGATATACGCCGGTGCCAGCGTCGGCTTGCCGGTGGCGGCATCCAGGTAGCTCAGGCCCACCGGTTGCACCGGCAGGCCGCCGGAAACGGGCGCCTGCATCAGGTTGGCGTGGAACGGCAACACCTTGCTGCCATCGGTGGTTGTGCCCTCGGGGAACACGCACACCAGGTCGCCCTGCCGCATCACGTCGGTAATGTGATGGAGCACGCGATGGGCGTCGCGCTTGCTGGCGCGCTCGATGAAAATCGTGCCTGTCTTGTCGCACAACCAGCCAATCACTGGCCAGCCGCGGATTTCCGACTTGGCAACGAAGCGTACCGGCTGCCAGCTATGGATCACATAGATATCGAGCCACGAGACGTGGTTGGACACCAGCATGGCCCCCTTCGGCGCCGGCTCACCGGGCTTCAGGCCCTGCACTTCCACCTCGATCCCGCAAATGGCCAGCAGCTTGCGCGACCATTCGCGGATCAACCGCTCACGCAGGTGAGCGCTTGCCCACGGGAAGACCGTTGCGCAGAACAGTATCCCGCGCAACAAATGGCACCCCAGCCGCAGCTTGCGTAGCCAGATCATCGTCAAACTCCGTTAGCCTTGCTGGCCGTCCGCTGTCAGCGCTGCTCGTAGACGACCTGGCCGTCGACCAGCGTCGTGCGCACGCGCCCTTCCATTTCGTAGCCCAGCCACGGCGAATTTTTGCCCTGGCTCTTCAGTGCGGCACGCTCCACCTTCCAGACTTGCTTGGGGTCGAACACGCAGACGTCGGCGGCGCTGCCCGTGGTCAGCGATCCGGCGTGCAGGCCGATCACGCGCGCGGGATCGCTCGTGATGCGCCCCAGCGCCTTGACCAGCGGCACCTTGTGTTCGGCCGCCCAGCGTAGCGTCAGCGGCAGCAGCAGTTCCAGGCCGGTGGCGCCCGGCGTGGCTTCCGCGAACGGCAGCAGTTTCTCGTCATCGTCGACCGGAGTGTGGTCGGAGCACAACGCATCGATGGTGCCGTCGGCCAGCGCGGCCACGATGGCATCGCGGTCACGCGCGCTGCGCAGCGGCGGCGTGAAGCGCATCTGGCTGTTGAAGAAGCCGATGTCCATGTCGGTCAGCGACACATGATGGATGTTGACGTCGCAGGTCACCGGCAGGCCTTCCTTGCGGGCCTGGCGCACGAGTTCCAGCCCGGCGGCCGAGGACAGGCGGCAGAGGTGCACGCGCGCGCCCGTGGTGCGCATCAGTTCGAAAATCGTGTGCAGGCGGACCGTTTCGGCAATCACCGACACGCCCGACAGCCCCAGCCGCGATGCCACGGCGCCGCTGGCTGCCACGCCACCACCGAGGAACGGATCCTCGGGGCGCAGCCACAGCGTAAAGCCGAACGTCTGCGCGTACTGCATCGCCCGTTGCAGCACCTTGGTGTCGTGGATCGGCATCTCAGCCTGGCTGAAGCCCACGCAACCGGCCTCGGTCAGCTGGCCCATCTCGGTCAGCGCCTCACCCTTGAGGCCCACCGTCAGCGCGCCGAGCGGATAGACGTGCGTCTGGTTCAGCCGGCGCGCACGGAACTTCAGCATCTCGACCAGGCCCGGTTCATCGAGCACGGGGTCGGTATCGGGCGGGCAGACCAGGCTGGTCACCCCGCCGGCCGTGGCGGCGGCAACTTCGGATTCGAGCGTGGCCTTGTATTCATAGCCCGGCTCGCGCAGGCGCGCGGACAGGTCCACCAGGCCCGGGCACACGATCATGCCGCGTGCGTCGATGGTCTTGTTGGGGTTGAAATCGGCGGGCGCCTGGCCCACGCCGACAACCTTGCCGGCGGCGATATACAGGTCCTGTTCGGCGTCGACGTTTGCGGCCGGATCGATCAGGCGGCCACCCTGGATGCAGATCTTCATGTTTTCTTGCGATGTGCTGTTCGTTGTACCCAAGGTGCTACTCAATCGTTGTTGCCGGCGACGATGCCCATCACCGCCATCCGTACCGCGATGCCGAAGGTCACCTGATTCAGGATCACCGACTGCGGGCCGTCGGCCACGGCGGAATCAATCTCCACGCCGCGGTTCATCGGGCCCGGGTGCATCACGATGGCGTCCGGCTTGGCCAGCGCCAGGCGCTCCGGCGTCAGGCCGTAGGCCTTGAAATATTCCTGAGCAGACGGCAGCAGCGCGCCGCTCATCCGCTCGTTCTGCAGGCGCAGCATGATCACCACGTCCACGCCCTTCAGCCCCTCTTCCATGTTGTGGAAGACACGCACACCCATCTGCTCCAGGCCAGACGGCAGCAGCGTGCGCGGCCCGATCGCGCGCACTTCCGGCACGCCCAGCGTGGTCAGCGCGTGGATGTCCGAGCGGGCCACGCGCGAGTGCAGGATGTCGCCGACGATAGCCACCGTCAGGTTCGTGAAATCCTTCTTGAAATGCCGGATCGTGTACATGTCCAGCAGGCCCTGCGTCGGGTGCG
>DAIOET010000592.1:0-2860 GCA_036746135.1 Cupriavidus sp. | reverse complement strand
TGCCGCATCCGGGAGCGTTCAACAGGGAAGAAGCCGGGCTCGCATGCGCCCAGCCGCACCGCAACCGAAGGGCGGGCACGGTGCGTCGCAGGAACGCCGAGACGTTCTCACGCGGTGGCAATCGTAGTAAGGCTGTACTCCGGCGTCTTGTCGGCCTTGTATCAACGTCAGCTTGCGGCAGGCTTGTTGAGCAGCGCCTTCAGGCCGGCGAGCCGATCCTTCGGACTCATGGCGGGCATCGCGTCCTGCGGTGCGGGGCCATCCTCCAGTTTCATCTCGGCGATGAAGCGGGACGGCTCGACCGAATAGGTTTCGCGGGCGCGCTTGCGCTTCTTGCACCAGCTGATCTGCAGGCTGCGTTGCGCGCGCGTGATGCCCACATACATCAGGCGGCGCTCTTCCTCGATCTTGTCGTCGCCAAGGTCTTCGTCCTCGCGGGTGTGGGGCAGGATGCCCTCTTCCACGCCCACCAGGAACACGTGCGGATATTCGAGACCTTTCGATGCATGCAGCGTCGACAGTCTTACCGCGTCGGGATCTTCCTCGCGGCCTTCGAGCATGCTCATCAGCGCCACGGTCTGCGTCAGTTCCAGCAGGTTCTTGCCTTCGTCGCCAAAACCATCGGCGTTGTCGAAGCCGGTGGCCTCGCCCTCGCCATCCGCTTCGGGTCGCGTGCCCTTGCGCTTGAGCCAGTCCAGGAATTCCAGCGTGTTGGTCCAGCGCGACTGCGCCTGGCGTTCGTCGAACGTGTCGTACAGGTAGGCCTCGTAGTGGATGCCTTCCATCAGATCGTCCAGCACGACGGTGGCTGGGTCCTTGGCGGCACGGTCGGCCAGCCGCACCATCGATTCGCAGAACACACGCAGCGGTTCCAGCTGGCGCGGCTGCAGCTTGGCCTCGATACCGCCCATCATCGCCGCCTCGAACAGCGAAACCTTGGCCTGGCCCGCGAACGTGCCCAGCACTTCGAGCGTGGTATTGCCCACGCCACGGCGCGGCGTGGTGATGGCGCGGATGAATGCGGGATCGTCGTCGGGGTTGGCGATCAGGCGCAGGTAGGCGCAGATGTCCTTGATCTCGGCCTTGTCGAAGAAGCTCTGGCCACCGGACAGCACATAGGGAATCCGCTCGCGCCGCAGGATCTGCTCGAACAGCCGCGCCTGGTGGTTGCCGCGATAGAGAATCGCATAGTCTCGAAACTGCGCCCGACGCTCGAACTTGTGCGCGGATAGCCGGAACACCACCGACTCCGCCTCGTGCTCTTCGTCGTTCATCGGATGCACTGCAATCGGATCGCCCATGCCATGCTCGGACCACAGCTTCTTGTCGAACAGCTTGGGGTTGTTCGCAATCACCGCGTTGGCCGCTTCGAGAATGCGCACCGTTGACCGATAGTTCTGTTCGAGCTTGACGACCTTGAGGTCGGGGAAATCGGTCTGCAGCAGGCGCAGGTTATCCAGCGTGGCGCCGCGCCAGCCGTAGATGGCCTGGTCGTCGTCGCCCACGGCCGTAAAGGCCGGTGCGCGCAGGTGCGACCCGCCGGCCAGCAGCTTCAGCAACTGGTACTGGCACGCGTTGGTGTCCTGGTATTCGTCCACCAGGAAATAGCGCAGGCGGTTCTGCCATTTCAGCCGCACGGCTTCATCGCGTGCGAACAGCTCGGCGGGCAGCCGGATCAGATCGTCGAAATCCACCGCCTGATACGCGTGCAGCGTGGCAACGTAGTTGCGATAGACCATCGCCGCCTGATGCTCGTCGGCATTGGCGGCCTGCGCCAGCGCGGTCTCCGGATCGACCATGCCGTTCTTCCACAGCGAGATCGTGCCTTGCACGCTGCGGATCAGTTTCTTGTCGGTGGTGGCGAGCTGCTCCTGCACCAGCCCGAAACAGTCGTCCGAATCCATGATCGAGAACTGCGGCTTCAACCCGACATGCTCGGCTTCCATGCGCAAGATTTGCACGCCAAGCGAGTGAAACGTACAAACCGTCAGCTGCTTGAGTGGAATGCGCTTCCCTTCGCGCGTGGTCTTGCCTTCCATCAGCTTGCCGATGCGCTCCTGCATCTCCTTGGCCGCCTTGTTCGTAAAAGTGACGGCGGCGATGTGACGCGGCTCGAACCCCTTGTCCTCGATCAGGTGCGCGATCTTTTGCGTAATCACGCGCGTCTTGCCGGAGCCGGCGCCAGCCAGCACAAGGCAGGGGCCGTCCAGGTAGCGAACCGCTTCGGATTGCGCGGCGTTGAGTCCGTGGGTCATGGGGCAGGGAAACGATGCAGGCGGGATGTCTCAAGGCGCACGTGCGACGCGGCGCGCCAAAGGCGTCGATGTTAACACGCGCTTCATGTCTGCCAACCCGGTGTCGGGCAGCGTCCGACAAGCGGCGTTTCAGGCTGGTAACAATCGTAAAGCGGGGGCACGCGGGGCACGGAGCTTGCCTCTTACCTTGCACGACCGCACGGGTCTTGCGCGTTGCGCGACCGGTTCGGACCACCAGACCAAACACATCGAAACGATGACAAACCATTGAAAAGAAGGAGCCATCATGAAGACGCTTCGCACACTTTCCAAGGTCGCGCTGATTGGTGCCGTGCTGGCTGGCTTTGCCGGCTGCGCGGACATGACCCCGAAACAACGGAACACGGCAATCGGCGCGGGCGCCGGTGCGCTGGGTGGTGCCGTACTGACCGACGGTAGCGCGCTCGGCACGCTGGGCGGCGCCGCGGTGGGTGGCGTGGTCGGCAACGTCGTGACGAAGGACCGCCGCTAATTCGCCGGCCTGGGGCGAGACCGGCCGTCGGCGTCAGGTGTGTTTGACAAAGGCAGACCGGTCCCGTACATTCTCGCGCATCCGGCCGGGAGAG
>DAIOET010000591.1:0-2868 GCA_036746135.1 Cupriavidus sp. | reverse complement strand
GCCGCCGCGTGGAAATCGCGCGCGCGCTGGCGTCGTCGCCGCGCTTCATCCTGCTCGACGAACCGTTTGCCGGCGTCGACCCGATTGCGGTGGGCGAGATCCAGCGCATCGTGAGCTTCCTGAAGGCGCGCAATATCGGCGTGCTGATCACCGACCACAACGTGCGTGAGACGCTGGGCATCTGCGACCACGCATACATCATCAGCGAAGGCACGGTGCTGGCCGCCGGCCAGCCCGAGGAAATCATCGCCAACGAGTCCGTGCGACGCGTCTACCTGGGCGAAAACTTCCGCATGTAAAGCCGCTGGCGGCCGCCCTCGGGCGGTCAGCCGCGCACATCAAGCAGGTCATTTTTACCGCACCTGCACTCGGCTTTTCCAAAGCCGTTTCCGATCAAGAAGCTGTAGCGATAGGTTGTAGCAAATTCCGTTCCAACAACGGAAAGATGCGCATAGAATAGGTCGCATGAAACCTTCGCTTCAGCTCCGCCTCTCCCAGCATCTGGCACTCACTCCACAACTACAGCAGTCGATTCGGCTGCTGCAGCTTTCCACGCTCGAACTGCAGCAGGAAGTGGAGCAGGCGCTGACGGAAAACCCGCTGCTCGAACGCGAAAACGACTGGATCGAAAGCCCGCTGCGCGTGGCGGCGGACGGCTCGGTGAACCTGCAAAGCGCACCGGCGCCCGCCCCTGCCGAACCGCAGGCCAACGGCGACGACCGTCAGGAACATGCCGCGGGTGGCGAGGAAGAGGGTTTCAGCGATTCCGGCAGTGAAGACTATGGCAACGACTGGAGCCTCGACGACTTCGCGCGCCGCCCACAGGGCGACGAAGACGAGAAGACGCCGATGCAGTTGCGCGATGCCGATCCCACGCTGCGCGAATACCTGATGGAACAGCTGACGCCGCTCAAGATTTCCGCGCGCGACAAGGGCCTGGCCATCTTCCTGATCGAATCGCTCGACGACGATGGCTACCTGAGTGCGTCACTCGAGGAAATCTGCACGGAACTGCCCGAGGAACTGGAGTTCGAAATCGAGGAAGTGCAGGCGATGCTGACGTTGCTGCAAAGCTTCGATCCTCCCGGCGTGGGCGCGCGCAATGCCTCGGAATGCCTGAGCCTGCAATTGAAGCGCCTGAAGCATCCGCAGCGCGAGCTGGCCTTGTCCATCGTCAACCATCACCTTGAGTTGCTGGCCGTCAGGGATTACACGCGCCTAAAGAAAGCGCTGCAAGTTGACGAAATCGCATTAAAGGCCGCGCATGAACTGATCCGTTCGCTGGCACCGTATCCAGGGCATGCGTACAGCCGCCCGGAAGCGGACTTCGTGGTGCCAGACGTGTTCGTGCGCAAGAGCGGCAGCGGCTGGATTGCACAGCTGAATCCCGACGTGATGCCACGCCTGCGTATCAACGACATGTACGCGCAGATCCTGCGCGGTGCGAAGGGAGAAGCAGGTGCGGCGGGACTGCAGCAGAAGCTGCAGGAAGCCCGGTGGCTTATCAAGAACATTCAGCAGCGATTCGATACGATCCTGCGTGTGGCGCAGGCAATTGTTGAGCGTCAGAAGAACTTTTTTTCGCACGGGGAAATAGCAATGCGCCCCTTGGTTTTGCGGGAAATAGCCGATACACTCGGTTTACATGAGTCGACCATTTCCCGGGTGACCACGAACAAATACATGGCCACGCCAATGGGTACTTTCGAGTTGAAGTACTTCTTTGGTAGCCACGTCTCCACGGAGACTGGCGGCGCGGCCTCATCCACGGCGATCCGCGCGCTGATCAAGCAACTGATAGGAGCCGAAGAACCCAGGAATCCTCTTTCCGACAGCCGCATCGCCGAATTGCTGGGCGAACAGGGCTTTGTGGTCGCACGCCGCACGGTGGCCAAATACCGCGAAGCGCTGAAAATCCCCGCAGTCAATCTCCGCAAGTCTTTGTAGCCGAGCCGCAACCGCCTGCCTGGTGCGGCTCTTTCAGAAGGAGAAGCGCTATGAACTTCAAGATCAGTGGACACCACCTCGACATCACGCCACCGCTGCGTGAGTATGTGGAAACGAAACTGGAGCGAATTGTCAGGCATTTCGATCAGGTCATTGGCGTGAGCGTGCTGCTATCTGTCGACAACCACAAGGAAAAGGACCGGCGTCAGTACGCGGAAATCAATCTACATCTCAAGGGCAAGGACATCTTCGTCGAAGCGCATCACGAAGACCTGTATGCGGCAATCGACTGTCTCGTCGACAAGCTCGACCGGCAGGTGATCCGCTACAAGGACCGCGTGCAAGGGCATGACCGGGAAGCGGTCAAGTACCAGATGGCCGAAGCCCAACTACAGCAACAATAGGCTGGCAAACCCTGAACTGCCCCTGGAAGAGGACGTCAGCGTCCCCCGAGAGGACTAATAGGAAGAGAGCAAAGCCGCGCATCTGCGCGGCTTTTTTGATGGGCGCGTAACGTCATTGGCCTGAATTTCTCCGTTACCTTGACGCCACGGCGGCGACCAATTGATGCGCCGGGGGTGTTCGCATCTTGCGCGGCTCGGTGTATGCTGCGTCATACAACAATGACAGGCAGAACGGTCCCGGTGAACCGAATCGCATGCCGCATGACGGAAGATCATGCGGGCGCGGCGGCAATATCCGGGTGGGCAAACCGGCCGGCCAGTTCGCGGCACCACCCGCGAAGCCGGCGCCGCAGCGCATAAGCGCGCTGTGGCCCTGCTCTATAATGGCCGGACGCTCCAATGCGGGCGTTCATAGCACTCGATATCCTGAATTGCCCCCATCGCGGCGGGACGGCGTCTGTTCGCCGTATCGCCAACCTGACTTCTCGTGCATCGCCCATGAATCGTTTGGCCAAAT
>DAIOET010000590.1:0-2878 GCA_036746135.1 Cupriavidus sp. | reverse complement strand
GATCTTGGCGGCCAGTTGTTCGAGTTCGTTGAGCATAGTGCCTGTCGTGTCCGGTAGGAGTAAGGGTCAGGTTTCGGGATTCTAGCCGATGCACGCGCCGGGGCTACCGCCAACGCGCCCGGTGAGACTTGCGTGTCGCACGGAAGTTGCACCGATCTGCGGTGAACGGCGCGATTTCGCGTGTCAACCACGGATATCGGCAACTTGATGCGTCGCATTGACGTCAACTTTGAAACTCCCTACACTCGCGCACGTTCCAGGTGCTCGCGGCCCCCTTACGCAGGGGCCGCAGTTCAACGGGAAACAGGGAGCCGGGGTGCCGTTGCCATATTGGAAGTCGGAAGTGACCAATCTGGAGACAAGCGGAGCAGGCCAACCTGTGCTGCCCCCGCAACGGTAAGCGACCGCGAACATGCTTTGAGAAAGCGTGGCTCGCAGGGCTGGCCCAGCGCCACTGATCCGGATCCGTCAGTCATCTGGCGATCCGATCGGGAAGGCGGCCTGCCTGATGTCGTCAGCCCGGATACCGGCCTGAAGAACGCGGGCGTCCGCTCCAACGCGGCACGCCAATTCGCCATATGGTCCGCGGGGGAACGGACCCGGCCGTTCTTATCCATCCTGCTCATGCGTTCCACGCTATCCAGGTCGACTGTCGCGGCAAGGCCGCCGGTTCGGCTATCCGCGCCCGCCATCATGGCGGCCGTCACCGTATTTTCCGCATCCCATGCTCCGGCCTTCGCGCAATCGGCGCCGGCCGAAGACGCGTCCCAGCCACAGTCGCTGGCGCCAGTGGTGGTTACCGCATCGCGCACCGCGCAACGCGTGACCGAGGCGCTGCCGCACACTACCGTGGTGACGCAGGAGGACATCGTCAATTCCCAGGCACCGGATCTGCGCTCGCTGCTGCGCGGCCAGGCCGGGGTCGAGTTCGCCGTCAACGGCGGCATGGGGGCCAACACGTCGCTGTTCATGCGCGGCGCCAACTCGAACCAGGTGCTGATCCTGATCGATGGCGTGCGCGTTGCCGGTGTGAGCGGCGGCACGGCACAGCTTGCCAACATCCTGCCCGATCAGATCGACCATATCGAGGTGGTGCGCGGCAACGTGTCGGCGTTGTACGGTTCGGATGCGATTGGCGGCGTGGTGCAGATCTTCACCAAGAACGGCGTGGGGCAGGCCCCGGCGGCCAATGCGCAGGTCGAGTACGGCAGTAACAACACGCGCCAGGGCACGGTGGGCTACGGCGGCCAGGTCGGCGATACGTCGTTCAATATCACCGGCTCGATGTTCAAGACCGATGGCTTTTCGTCGATCAACTATAACCAGTGGGCCGCCGCGAACGCCGCCGCGGTCCGGCGTGGCAATGGTCCGAACCCGAACGACAATCCCTACGAGAACAAGAGTGTTTCGGGCCAGGTGCGGCACAAGCTCACGCAGGACTGGGACGCCGGCTTTGCGGCGTACTACTCGAACAGCCAGCTGTCGTATGACAGCACCAGCGGCAAGCCGACTGACAATTTCACGATGGACAGCGAGCTCTACACGCTGTCGGCGTTCGTCAACGGCAAGGTGACGTCGGCCTGGACCACGCACTTCAAGATTTCGCAGAGCGAAGACCGCAGCGAGGGCCGCAAGAACGGTCTGTTCGACAGCCTGTTCAGCACGCGCAACCGCCAGTTCAACTGGCAGAACGAATACGCGCTGACGCCCGACCACAAGCTGCTGTTCGGCACCGACTGGCTGCAGCAGACGCTGGCGTCCAGTTCGTACAACGCCCCGTCGCGCAATGTGTTCTCGGTCTATGGCGGCTATGAAGGCCGCATCGGCCAGCACCAGTTGCAGTTGAACGGACGCAACGACCACTATTCCGATTTCGGCAACCAGGGCAGTTTCTTTGCCGGCTACGGCTTCAACGTGACCGAGCAGGTCAAGCTGATCGCCAACGTCAGCAACGCCTTCCGCGCGCCGACGTTCAACGAACTCTACTTCCCCGGCTTCGGTCAGCCGAACCTGCAGCCCGAGCGTGCCAAGTCTGCCGAGGCGGGCGTACAGGTCGATACCGCCAGTGCCGGCCTGCTGCGCGTGACGGCATTCGAAACGCGCTATGACGATCTGATCGTATCCACGGCGGTGGGCAGTGGCGTGTTTCTGGCGCAGAACGTGAACAAGGCCAAGGTGCAGGGTATCGAGGCATCGTGGCGTGCCACCGTCTGGGGCACCGATCTTGGCGCCAACGTGACCTTCCAGAATCCCGTCGACGAGTCCAGCAACACGCAACTGCTGCGCCGTGCGCGGCGCCATGCGTCGTTCGACGTCGGCCGCAACTTCGGCAACTGGCGTTTCGGTGGGGAATGGCTGATCTCGTCGTCGCGCCTGGACAACAGTGGCCGCACGCTGGGCGGATACGGTATCTTGAACCTCAACGCCCGTTACAACATCGACAAGCAATGGTTCGTGGCCGCCCGGGTGGAAAACCTGTTCGACAAGAACTACATGCTCGCCTTCCCGTACAACACGCAGGGTCGGGCCGGGTTCATCACGTTGGGATGGAGGCAGAAATAACCCATGACTGAGCTGCGGCGCGCGCTGGCCGTATGGACTGTCCTGGCTCTGGCCGGGGTGGCCGTGTTCGCGCTGTCGCTGGCCGCCGGCAGCGTGTCGCTGGACGCCGCGCAGCTCTGGCAGGCGCTGACCGGCGCGGATACGGGCACGGCCGGCGCCATCGTGCGCGAACTGCGCCTGCCGCGCGCGGCGGCGGCGTTCGCATGCGGCGGACTGCTGGCCCTGTCGGGCGCGCTGATGCAGGTGCTGCTGCGCAATCCGCTTGCCGAACCGTATGTGCTGGGTGTGTCCGGCGGTGCGTCCACGGGCGCGCTTC
>DAIOET010000589.1:0-2884 GCA_036746135.1 Cupriavidus sp. | reverse complement strand
GCCGGAATTCCTGGGCGGCTCGGCCGACCTGACCGGCTCGAACCTGACCAACTGGTCGGGCACCCAGGCCGTGCGCGTCGACGCCTGGGGTAACCACATCAACTACGGCGTGCGCGAATTCGGCATGAGCGCCATCATGAACGGCATCACGCTGCATGGTGGCTACGTGCCGTACGGCGCCACGTTCCTGACGTTCTCGGACTACAGCCGCAATGCGCTGCGCATGGCCGCGCTGATGAAGATTCGCACGCTGTTCGTGTTCACGCACGATTCGATCGGCCTGGGCGAAGATGGCCCGACGCACCAGTCGATCGAGCACGTGGCCAGCCTGCGACTGATCCCGAACATGGATGTCTGGCGTACCGCCGACACGACCGAAACGGCCGTGGCCTGGGCCGAGTCGATCCGCCGCGAGAACGGCCCGAGCTGCCTGATCTTCAGCCGCCAGAACCTGCCGTTCCAGAAGCGTGACGACGTCACGCGCGCCAATATCGCGCGCGGCGGCTATGTGCTGCGCGATGCGAAGAACCCGCGCACCAAGCGTCCGGACGCCGTGATCCTGGCCACCGGCTCGGAAGTCGGCCTGGCCGTTGGCGCCGCTGACGCGCTGGCCGCCGAAGGCGTGCATGTGCGCGTGGTGTCGGTGCCCGCAACGACGGTGTTCGACAAGCAGGACGCCGCGTACAAGGCCAGCGTGCTGCCGGCAGGCGTGCCGCGCATCGCCGTGGAAGCAGGCGTGACCGATTTCTGGTGGAAGTACCAGGTCCAGGCGGTTGTCGGCATCGACACGTTCGGCGAATCGGCCCCGGCTGGCGTGCTGTTCAAGCACTTCGGCTTCACGGTGGAGAATGTGGCCGACACGGTTCGCGCCACGCTCGCCCAGTAATTTCCGCCCGCGCGGTCAGCCGGTGCGACGCGCCGGCAACCGGCGTGAGCTACCGGCTTTATCGATTGCACTCTAGGAGATAGACATGACCATCAAGATCGGCATCAACGGCTTTGGCCGTATCGGACGCATGGTGTTCCGCGCTGCCGCCGCGAACTTCAAGGACATTGAAGTCGTTGCCATCAACGACCTGCTGGAGCCGGACTACCTGGCCTACATGCTGAAGTACGACTCGGTTCATGGCCGCTTCGACGGCGAAGTGTCGGTGGACGGCAACACGCTGGTCGTGAACGGCAAGAAGATCCGCCTGACGGCCGTCAAGGACCCGGCAGAGCTGAAGTGGGGCGAAGTCGGCGCCGACGTCGTGATCGAATCGACCGGCATTTTCCTGACCAAGGAAGGCGCGCAGAAGCACATCGACGCAGGCGCCAAGAAGGTGATCATGTCGGCGCCGTCGAAGGACGACACGCCGATGTTCGTGTACGGCGTGAACCACGAGACGTACAAGGGCGAAGCGATCATCTCGAACGCCAGCTGCACCACGAACTGCCTGGCCCCGGTGGCCAAGGTGCTGAACGACAAGTGGGGCATCAAGCGCGGCCTGATGACCACCGTGCACGCCGCCACCGCCACGCAGAAGACCGTGGACGGCCCGTGCAACAAGGACTGGCGCGGCGGCCGCGGCATCCTGGAAAACATCATCCCGTCGTCGACCGGCGCCGCCAAGGCCGTGGGCGTGGTGATCCCGCAACTGAACAAGAAGCTGACCGGCATGTCGTTCCGCGTGCCGACCTCGGACGTGTCCGTGGTCGACCTGACCGTCGAGCTGGAAAACCCGGCAAAGTACGAGGAAATCTGCGCCGAGATGAAGGCCCAGAGCCAGGGCGCGCTGAAGGGCGTGCTGGGCTACACCGAAGACAAGGTTGTTGCCACGGACTTCCGCGGCGATGCCCGCACCTCGATTTTCGACGCCGAAGCCGGTATTGCACTGGATGGCACGTTCATCAAGGTCGTGAGCTGGTACGACAACGAATGGGGTTACTCGAACAAGTGCCTGGAAATGGCACGCGTCGTGGCCAAGTAATTGGCAATCGCCTCATGAAAAACGCGCCTTCGGGCGCGTTTTTTTATGTCCATCGTCGGGGGGAGGGCGGCTCACGGCGTCAGCGGTTTCGCATCCACGGCATCGCCATCCACCAGGAAGTGGCCTCCAGCCACATGGTGGATGGTGCGCAGGCTGTCGTGGCCGGTAAAGTGCCAGCGGCCTTCACTGAACACGCGGCTATCGGCATGGGCGGCAACCACTTCGCCCAGGAACAGGTCGTAGCCAGCCTGGATAGCTGGCTCGGGCAGCAGCCGGCATTCGAGCCAGGCGGCACAGCCCTCCAGCAAGGGTGCGCCGATCACGCTGCCGGAAAATGTCTGAAGGCCGAAAGCGGCGAATTTGTCGACGCCTTGCTGTTCCAGCATGGTCAGCCCCGAGCTGGAGCCGAGGGCCTGGGTTAGGTCGACCTGGCTGACGGTTGGCACCTGCAGGGCGAATTCGCCACTGGCTTCCAGCAATTGGCGCGTCCAGGTTGCCTTGTCGAGCACCACGGCCACCTTCGGCGGCGCAAAATCCAGAGGCATGGCCCAGGCGGCGGCCATGATGTTGCGTTTCCCGCCGTGAGCGGCACTGACCAGGACTGTAGGACCGTGGTTGAGCAGCCGATAGGCTTTGGCGAGGTCAACTTCGAGGCGGGGAATAGTCATGGTCCAGGTCCAGAAAATCCTACGAATATGCGTGGGCGCAAGGCAGGATCAGGCCCTGCCGGGTCAATATAGCGAGGTTTGCACGTGCATGGGCGCCGTCTTTTGACATTATCTGTCTCAAAATCGTCAAAAGTCCGCCAATTACCAATTCGCTTAGTGCGAGAAATGCTGAATTTGCTTTTCCCTGCCGATTTTTTCTCTTACACTCGGAAGAATCTGTTGATATCTGATGTGCAGCCAGTGAAA
>DAIOET010000588.1:0-2885 GCA_036746135.1 Cupriavidus sp. | reverse complement strand
GGATGGCCTTCGGAGACAGATTCCGAAGTAAAGAGGAAATCGTTCGACACGATCTGGTTTCTCCAGGTTGGCTATTGCGTGCCACCCTTCGAAACAGTGCGGCGACGCTTTAGCGGTATTTTCAGGCCGCTCCGGTAGAGCGGTGTCGCCCCGCAAGTTGTCAGTTAACTCGGCGATGGCAGGTATTATACCGGCCTGTCGCTCCCGCTGCAGCGCGCCAATCCCCTGAATAACAGGAGGGAAAGCGTGCTGTTCGGAATTCCGGCCGTTTTGCCGGTTATTCCGGTTTTGTCTCTCTCGCACCGACATGACCTTTTTGTTCTGGCTCATCTCCCGTCTGCCCCTGCGCGTGCTGCACGCCATCGGCGGCGCCCTGGGGTTGCTTGTGGCGCGCCTGCCCGGCCGCTACGGCCGCCGGCTGGAGGAAAACTTCCGCCACGCCTACCCGCAGGCCACCGACGCCATGCTTGCCGAGGCCGCGCGCAATACCGGCCGGATGATCATCGAAATGCCGTACTTCTGGAGCCGCAAGACCCTTGTGGCGCGCACGGAAGGCTTCGAAGACATGTGGGCCGAAACGGCCCGGCTAGCGGCTGCCGGCAACGGCGTGATCATCCTGACGCCGCACCTGGGGTGCTTCGAGGTCCTGCCGCAGCACCATGCCCGCGAGCGCCGTGTGACGTCGCTGTTCAAGCCACCGCACCAGCCGTGGCTGCGTGAATTCGTCGAAAAGATGCGCACGCGTCCCAACGTGGCAATGGCCCCGGCCACGCCGCGCGGCGTGCGCATGCTGGTCAAGGCACTCAAGCGCGGTGAAGCCGTCGGCATCCTGCCGGATCAGGTTCCAAGCGGCGGCGAAGGCACCTGGGCGCCGTTCTTCGGCAAGCCCGCCTATTCGATGACGCTGGTGCACCGGCTGCAGCAACTGACCAGGGCGCCGATCGTGATGGTCTTTGCCGAGCGCCTGCCGCGCGGCGCCGGCTACCGTGGGCACCTGCGCCTGCTGTGCGACGGCGGCATGCTGCCCGATGATCCGGCGGATGGCTCGGCGGTCATCAACGCAGCGATCGAGAAGTTGATCGAGATCGCCCCGACCCAATATCTGTGGGGTTACAACCGCTACAAGCATCCGGCCGGTGCCGGACTGCCGCCCGAGACGGCCAGTGCCGGCCCGGCGATTACCAACAACGAGATTCAATGAGCCGCATCTTTACCTGGCTCGGCATCGGCCTGCTGACGGTGCTGGGCAAACTTCCCTATGCGTTCGTGGCCCGCTTTGGCGAGGCGCTGGGCAGCCTCCTGTACCTGGTGCCCAATCCCCGCCGCGAAGTGGTGCGCGCCAACCTGCGCCTGTGCTTCCCGGATCGCACCGATGCGGAAATCGACGCACTGTCGCGCGAAAGCTACCGCAAGGTGTTCCGCAGCTTTGCCGAGGGTGGCATTTTCTGGACCTGTGGCGAAGCCAAGATGCGCCGCCTGGTGCAGATCAAGGATCACGGCAATCTGCTGGCGCTGGACGGTACGCCCCATATCCTGGTGACGCTGCACCTGTCGGGCCTGGAAGCCGGCGCGATCCGCCTCACCATGCACCTGCGCGACAACGTGGGCCGCTCAGGCGCATCGCTCTACACCGTGCAGAAGAACAAGCTGTTCGACGATTTCCTGAAGGTTGCGCGCGGACGCTTCGGCGCCAATATGATCTCGCGCAATGACAGCGTGCGGAACATCCTCCGGGTGCTCAAGAAGGGCGAGGCCTTGCAGCTGATCTCCGATATGGATTTTGGCGAGCGCGACTCGGAATTCGTGCCATTCTTCGGCGTACAGGCCCTGACGCTGACCGCCGTGTCGCGTCTGGCGCGGCTGGCGGGCGCCAAGGTGGTGCCGATCTACACCGAGCAGCTACCCAACTACGAAGGCTATGTGCTGCATCTGCTGCCTCCGTGGGACGATTATCCCGGCGAGTCCGTGACGGACGACACGCGGCGCATGAACGCCTTTTTCGAGGAAGCGATCCGCCCGCGCATTGCCGACTATTACTGGGTGCACAAGCGCTTCAAGCACCGGCCGCCCGGCGAACCGGACATCTACTGACTACAATCGGCACCATGAAACTCCAGTTCACCAAGATGCACGGCGCCGGCAACGATTTCATCGTGCTGGACGGCATCCACCAGAAACTCGACCTGACCGACGCGCAATGGCGCGCGCTGGCCAGCCGTCATTTCGGCATCGGCGCGGATCAGATCCTGATTGTCGAAAAGTCCGAGCGCGACGACGTCGATTTCCGCTATCGCATCTTCAATTCGGATGGCGGCGAGGTGGAACACTGCGGCAACGGCGCCCGCTGCTTCGTGCGCTTTGTCACGGACAAGGGCATGACGGACAAGCGGTCCGTGCGCGTCGAGGTCATGAACGGCGTGATCACGCTGACGCTGCGGGACGACGGCCAGGTCACCGTGGACATGGGTGCCCCCGAGCTGACGCCGGCCCGTGTGCCGTTCGTGGCCGACGGCCTGCCCGCCCGCCCGGAGGGCGACGACACCGTGTACGGCCTGGAAGTCAACGGCCGCACCGAATGGATTTCCGCCGTGTCGATGGGCAACCCGCATGCCGTGCAGGTGGTGGATGACGTGGAGCAATTTCCGGTGCTGCAGGATGGCCCGGTGATCGAGCATCACAAGTCGTTCCCGAATCGCGTCAACGCCGGCTTCATGGCCATCGTCGACCGTCACACGATCAACCTGCGCGTATTTGAGCGCGGGGCCGGCGAAACGCTGGCGTGCGGCACGGGCGCCTGCGCCGCCGTGGTGGCCGGCATCCGTCGCGGCCTGCTGGATTCGCCGGTCAAGGTGCATACGCATGGCGGCGACCTCAGCATCGCCTGG
>DAIOET010000587.1:0-2889 GCA_036746135.1 Cupriavidus sp. | reverse complement strand
TGGTCACCAGCGTCGCCATGCCGAACGGCATCATGTCGGGCGGGTCACCATCGATCCCGCTGGCCACGACGACGGCATCGCCTTCAAGCACCGGCGCAATCGGCCACGGCATCGACATGGCCGGTATCGATCGCCGCCGCATCCTGCCACGCGGCGAGTGCCCGCGCGGCACGAAGCATGACCAGGTCCGCGCGCACGCCATCGACGGCGGCCTCAAGGCACAACGCACTGACGCGGTCGTGCACGGCATCGCCAAAAGCCAGCGCGCCAAGCGCCGCGCGCGCACGCGCGACCTGGCTAGCCAGCGCAGCCTGCTGCGGCGCCACCGCTGCGCGGAACGCTTCGGGATCGGCGTCGAATGCCAGACGCGCACGCACGATGGCCTGCCGGGCGGCCGGGTCTTCATAGTTCGACAGGGCCAGCGCCAGACCGAATCGGTCCAGCAATTGCGGCCGCAACTCGCCCTCTTCCGGATTCATCGTGCCAACCAGAACGAAACGGGCCGGATGCTGATGCGAGACGCCATCGCGCTCCACCACATTGACACCGCTCGCTGCCACGTCGAGCAACTGGTCGACCAGCGGATCTGGCAGCAGATTGACCTCGTCGACGTACAGCACGCCATCATGCGCCCGCGCCAGCAGGCCGGGCTGAAACCGTACCTCGCCCTGTTGCAGCACGTGCCCCAGGTCCAGCGTGCCGGTCAGTTGCTCCTCGCTGGCGCCAAGCGGCAGTGTCACGAATTGCCCATGCGGCAGCAGTTCGGCCAAAGCGCGAGCCGCCGTGGACTTGGCCGTGCCACGCGGGCCAGTCACCAGCACGCCGCCGATGCCTGGGTCCACTGCCGCCAGCAACAGCGCCTGCTGCAGCGATTCCTGCCCCACCAGGGCACTGAACGGAAAAATCGGGCGCATGGCCATACTCGTCATTGCATCCCTTCCAGATGCTGCTCGTTGTCGAGCAAGAGGTGTTCGATCCGGTCTTTCTGGTCGCCGGGCGCTTGCCAGAGGCCGCGCTCCATCGCTTCCAGCAGCCGCTCGCAGATACCCTGCAGCGCGCGCGGGTTGTGCCGCGCCAGAAATTCGCGCGTGGCCGGGTCATGCAGATAGGCATCGGCCACCAGCGCGTACTGGTGATCGCCCACCACGCGCGTGGTGGCATCGTAGCCGAACAGGTAGTCCACGGTCGCGGCCATCTCGAATGCGCCCTTGTAGCCGTGCCGCTTCACGCCATCGATCCACTTCGGATTGATCACGCGCGAGCGGATCACGCGCGAAATCTCCTCCTGCAGCGTACGCACGCGCGGTGCCGCGGGGTTGGCATGGTCGCCATGATAGATCGCGGGCTGCGCGCCACCCAGGTGGCGCACGGCCGCGACCATGCCGCCCTGGAACTGGTAGTAGTCGTTGGCGTCGAGGATGTCGTGCTCGCGGTTGTCCTGGTTCTGTACCACCGCGTCGATGCCGGCCAGCCGCGTTGCGAATGTGTCGTGCGCCTCCACGCCATCGGTGCGCTGGCCATAGGCATACCCGCCCGCGTGCAAATAGGCGTGCGCCAGATCCCCGTCGGCCTGCCAGCGCCGCCCGTCGATCAGCGCCTGCAACCCCGTGCCATAGTCGCCCGGACGCGCGCCGAACACGCGCCAGCTGGCACGCTCCCGCGCCGCATCGGCATCCATGCCCTGAGCCTCCAGAGCGCGTTGTTCGGCCAGCACGCGAGCACGGACCGGATTGACATCGTCCGGCTCGTCGAGGGCCGCCACCGCACGCACGGCGGCATCGAACAGCGCCACCAGATTGGCGAAGGCATCGCGGAAGAAGCCCGAAATGCGCAGCGTGACGTCCACGCGCGGACGGTCGAACACCGTCATCGGCAGGATCTCGAAGTCGACCACGCGATGGCTGCCATGCGCCCATTTTGGCCGCACGCCAAGCAGTGCCAGCGCCTGCGCGATATCGTCGCCGCCGGTGCGCATGGTCGCCGTACCCCATACCGATAAACCCACGGCGCGCGGATACTCGCCGTGCTCCTGCACATGGCGCTCGATCAACTGGTTTGCCGCGCGCAACCCGAGCGTCCACGCCGTCCGCGTGGGCACGGCGCGTGTGTCGACCGAATAGAAGTTGCGTCCGGTGGGCAGCACATCGGGCCGCCCGCGAGATGGCGCGCCGCTCGGTCCGGCCGGCACGAAGCGGCCGGCCAGCCCGCGTTCGAGCTGACGAAGCTCTTGCTCGCCGCAGGCATCCAGGCGCGGCGCAATCTGCTCACGCAGGCGCGCAAGCACGGCGCCCGAATGCGGGCCGATGGCAACGCCCTCATCGAGCATCCGTAGTGCCAATATTTCCAGCCGCTCGCGCGTATCGCCGTGGTGACGCCACGGCGCGGTGTCGATGCCGGCCAGCGCGTCGGGGCGCGGGCCGGTCCACGGGGCGGCCCAGTCGGCGTCGAGCGGATCGAAGCCATCGCCGAGCGACAGGTCCGCCGCCAGCGCGGTCAGCAGGCCGGCCTGGCCGTCAAGGCCGTCGCCGACCGGAAAACGGCCGAGCGCCGCCAACGTATCGCGCCGCTGGCGGCCCTGCGGCGAAGTGCCAAACACGTGCAGGCCATCCCGTATCTGCGACTCCTTCAGCTCGCAGAGCCAGGCGTCGGTGCGGTTGAGCAGCGCGTCTTCATCCGCGCCGCTGGCCGGTGCCTCGATGCCAAGCTCGCGGTGCAACTGCTGGCCGACGATCGATTTCAGAATGTCCTTGCGCAGCAGCTTCGCGCGGCGCGGGTCCACGGTCAGCGCCTCGTAGTATTCGTCGACCTGCCGTTCCAGGTCCTGCAGCGGCCCGTAGTTCTCGGCGCGCGTGAGCGGCGGCATCAGATGATCGATGATCACGGCCTGCG
>DAIOET010000586.1:0-2890 GCA_036746135.1 Cupriavidus sp. | reverse complement strand
GGCAGGATGAAGTCCGAGACATCGAACACCAGGCAAGCGCCCTGCCACAGCAGCAGGAACGCACCCAGCAGAACCCAGGGGGCGACGCGCTGCACGCGCTTCGCCTGGAGAGAGGACATCGTTGCCATTTTCAATGCTGCCTGACGTGGCCGATCTTCTCGCGCAGTTCGTGCACGCGTTCGGCAAAGGGTTCGGTGTAGGTGACTTCCAGCGGGCGCGGCCGCGGCAGGTCGACTTCGCGGCGCAGCAGGATGCGGCCGGGCCGCGCGCTCATCACGTAGACGGTATCGGCCAGGAACACGGCCTCGCGCAGGTCGTGAGTGACCAGGATCACGTTGAAGCGCTGCGCCTGCCACAGGTCGCGCAGCACGCACCAGAGTTCTTCGCGCGTGAACGCATCCAGTGCACCGAACGGTTCGTCGAGCAGGAGCATGCGCGGCTCATGGATCAATGCCCGGCAGATCGACGCGCGCTGCTGCATGCCGCCCGATAGTTGCCACGGGTACTTGTCTTCGTAGCCCGACAGCCCCACGGTCTTCAGCAAAGCACGCGCGCGCTCCTCGTACTCCGCGCGCTTCCTGCGCATCGTCGAACGGTAAGGCTCGACGATCTCCAGCGGCAGCATCACGTTGGCAAGCGTGGTACGCCACGGCAGCAACGTCGGCGCCTGAAACGCCATGCCCACCTGCTGCAGCGGACCTGTGACTTTGGCACCGTTGATCGTGACCACGCCGCGTGTGGCCGGGCGCAGGCCGGTAGCCAGCTTCATGAACGTCGATTTGCCGCAGCCCGATGGGCCGACGATGGCGATGAACTCGCCTTGTGCCGCCTGCAACGAGATGTCCTCGACGGCGAATTCCCCGCGCCGTGCCAGTTCGTCGTCATAGGCGAGCCAGACGCGGTTGAAGTCGACGAATGGCCCGGCGCCCGGGCCTTCCATGAGCGCACCGCCCGAGGCGGGCATCGGGGCTTCGCGCGCCATCATCGCAACACGTCCAGCTCGGCGGCCGACGGAAGGTAGGCATCGGTCCACAGTGCATCGGGGTTGATACGGCCCTTGGTGGCAAAGGCGTCGGCCACCTGCGAAGCCATCAGCGACAGACGCGGCTTGTTGACCCGGCCAAAGCCTTCGGCCTTGGCATCGGGCGACTTCACCACGCTATCCAGCGCGATCTTCAGGCGACGGACTTCCAGCTTCTCGTCGATGATGCCGTCGCGTGCCTTCACGGCCTTGATGCCTTCTTCCGGATGCGCGATCACATCCTTGGCCGACTTGGCAAACGCGCGCAGGAAGGCTTTCACGGCCTCGGGATTGCTTTTCAGGAACTGCTCCGAGGCGATGATCGCGTTGCCGTAGAGCTTCACGCCGTATTGCGGATACGGCAGCACGACGATGTCTTCATCCTTCACGCCGCGCGCGTTCAGGTTCAGGATCGACGTGAACGAAAAACCGGTGATGGCATCCAGGTCCCCGCGCGTGAGCATGGTCTCGCGCAGCGTGGGGTCCATCGCCTGCCAGTTGAACGACGCGGCCTGCAGACCGTTGGCCTTGGCAAAGATCGGGAACGCGCGGCGGCCGGCGTCGAACACCGGGGCGCCGAGCTTCTTGCCGGCCAGGTCCTTCGGCGTCTTGATGCCCGACTTCTTCAGCGCCAGCACGGCGGCGGGCGTGTTGTTGTAGACCATCATCACGGCGACGGGCCGGTTCTTCGCGTCGGGATTGTTGCCGTAGAACTCCATCACCGACGCCAGGTCGGCAAAGCCCATGTCGTACGTGCCCGATGCCACGCGGTTCACCACGTTGCCCGATCCGTTGCCGGCGTCGATCGCCACGTCGAGCTTCTCGGCCTTGTAGTAGCCCTTCTGCTCGCCAAGCAGGAACAGCGCGGACGGACCTTCGAAACGCCAGTCGAGCTGGAAGCGGACCTTGGTGGTGGCCTGCGCCTGCGCGGTGCCTGCGCAGAGTGTCGACAGCACCGTGATGGTGCCCAATGCAGTGCACAGCTTCAGCAGATGACGGCGCACGGGGGATTGCGGCATTGACCTTCTCCAGTTGTTGATCTCTCTGGAGAGGACTTTTCGCAAGGGACGTGCCAGCTTTTCACCGCATCGTCATGCACCGCCAAAAGGCGTGAGCGCGGTGCATTGACGGTCCATGATTGTGCGCGCCCCACTGTCGGCATGCGTTGCCGGCAGTGATTGTCGACAATCGTCAGGCGTCCTGGGTTGCGTCGCCGACCTCGATATCGCGCGCATCGGCGTCGGGCGATCCCTTCGCGGCGTTGCGCGCCTGGATCTGCCACATCTCGGCATAACGGCCATTCGCGCGCATCAGGTCGGCATGGGTGCCGCGCTCGATGATTCGGCCGTGATCCATCACCAGAATCTGGTCGGCATGGACCACCGTCGACAGCCGGTGCGCGATCAACAGCGTGGTGCGGTTCTGGGCTAGCCGCATCAATTCCGCCTGGATCGCCTGCTCGGTGCGCGAGTCCAGCGCGGAGGTGGCTTCGTCGAACACCAGGATCGGCGGGTTCTTGAGCAGCGTACGCGCGATGGCCACGCGCTGTTTCTCGCCGCCAGACAGCTTCAGGCCGCGTTCGCCTACCGGCGTGTCGTAGCCCTGCGGCAGCTCGCTGATGAAATGGTCGATCTGTGCCGCCCGCGCGGCGGCGATGACCTCTTCCCGCGTTGCATCGGGCCGGCCATAGGCGATGTTGTAGTAGATGCTGTCGTTGAACAGCACCGTGTCCTGCGGCACGATGCCGATCGACGCACGCAGCGTGGATTGGCGTACGGCACGAATGTCCTGCCCATCCACCTCGATGCCGCCCTGCGTCGCGTCATAAAACCGGAACAGCAGCCGCGCCAGCGTGGACTTGCCGGAACC
>DAIOET010000585.1:0-2893 GCA_036746135.1 Cupriavidus sp. | reverse complement strand
GACGGCGATATTGGTCGCCAGGAACAGGAAGATACGTTTCATGGTTGTGGGGCAATACAGGTAAGAACGCGGACGTGGCCGCAGGCGCGCGCGACACGCTTCACACGTGCCAGGCGACAAGGGTAGGCGTGGCACAAGTCAGCCACGCGAAACGGGATCAGCCGCGCGGTGGACGCGGCAGCAGGGGCAGGTCGGGATCAGGCAGCGCGGCGGCTGCATAGCGGGGCACCGCACCGCGCGCGATGGATGTCACGACGCGCGGCATGGGCGCGGGCAACAGTTGCTCGGCAAAGTCGGGGCCCGGTGGCGTCGGCTCGGCGCCGTCGGCCGGCATCGAGGTATCCGACGATACCGGCGTGGCGAAGTCGGCCTGATCGGCCGCCACGGCTGCGCTGGTGACAGCCGCGCCGTTGTCCTGCGCAATGGCCACCGCCTGCGGGGTATGCACCAGATCGGCGACTGATACGGACGCGCCAATGCTCGCCCAGGCCTGCAGTGGCAGGAAGGCAAGCAGCACGATCATCAACAGGAGCCGAAGCGGGTGCACGGGGGCGGGTGACGCACAAGACAAAATCGATGCGCCGATTCTACAGGATGGCGGGCGGGCCGGTTGGGCCCGCCGTGCACTATCCGACGATTCTCAATGCGGCGCGCGTGCCCCACCAGGCGGCTTCCTCGAAGACCGACAGGCCGGACAGGTCGGCGTGCGCGAACAGGACTTGTCCATCGGCCGCGCGCAGGGCGGCGACACCGGCGTTGGACAGAAAGCCGGGCACGGGCGTCGTCATGGCATGGCCGCGCGCGGTGATCTCCACGGCGTCGGCATGGCGCCAGAATTCGCGCCCATAGACGGATTTCAGGTCGGTGACGGCCAGCTCCATCAGCGCGGCGGGTGATGCGTCGACCAGCCAGCGGCGCACCGCGTCCGGATCGCGGCCATCGGGCACGCCCGCCTGCGCATCGAGCGGGCAATATGCGGTGAACGCCGTTTGTGCCGGACGTGCCTGCCGAATCCACTGATGCGTGGCCACCACATAGCCCAGGCCGCGCGAGCCGTGCACGACGTTGTCCCAGGCCAGCGGCACGCCCGCCTGCTCCTGCGGATAGCCGCGCAGATGGAAGCTCGACACCAGCCACGGCGCGTGATGCTGCAGATGCACGGCGGGGTCGAATCCCAGCGGCCGCAGCGGCATCAGATGCGCGGCCACGTGCAACGGCATCGCGCAAATCACCCGGCGCGCCACGATGCGCGACAGCCTGGGCGGGCGGCCGAAGCCATCGGGCCATTCCGCGTAAAGGATGCCGACGCCCTGCGTGGACGGCTCGATGCGGATCGCCGTGCCGCGCTGCCGCCAGGGATGCGACGCACCCAGGCGCGCATCGATCCTCGCCGTCAGCCGCGTCACCAGGCCGTGCAGGCCATCGGGCCAGGTCAGCACGGCACCGTCGGCGGCGTTGCTGGCGTGGCCGCCACGGCTGGCGAAGTAGTGCAGACCGGCCCACGCGGAAACCACGTCGGCACCGGCGCCATAGTCGTCGCGGCAGCAGTAGTCGGCGTACCAGTGCAAGGTCGGTGCCGTGTAGCCCTGCGCTTCGAGCCATTGTCGAAACGTCTGGCGGTCGAGTGCCAGCCACGCGGGGTCGCGCGAGGATTCGGCCAGCGGGATGGCGAATACCTTGCGGCCGTCGTTGCCGACGGCGATGCGCAGTTGATCGACCTGGGCAAGAAAGCGCGCATGCTGGTCGTGATGAACGTCGCTGTCTGGCAGCAGGCCATCCTGCCACGCGCCGTCGTGGAACAGGCGCTCCTCGGGCGCGTGCACCAGTGCGCGTTCGTCAAAGCGCGGGCGGGCATCGAATGGATCGCGCTCGATCACGCCCACGTCGGCCAGCATCTCGCGCACATGGGTGGACTCCGCCGAGGGCAGGGGAAGGTAGTGCGCGCCGCGCGGAAAGCCGATATCGCCAAAGCGCCCGCCCGCCGCATTGCCACCGAACTCCGGACCCTCCAGCATCACGAAGTCACGCAACCCCGCGCGCGACAGTTGCCACGCCGCCGAAATGCCACCGACGCCGCTCCCAAGAATCGCCACATCCACGCGCCGCTCGCCGGTGGGCGGCGGCCAGTGCCGCGCGTCGCGCAAAGCGTGGCCTTCGGCCATGCCGGGGCGCAGCACGATGGGCGATGGCTCACGCAGACCCAGCCCCGCCAGGAAGTGCGCGGCATCGTCGCCGATGCGTTCGCAACCGGCCAGTGTGGTGCCCGCCGCAGCAATCAGAAAGCGCCGTCGGTCCATCGTTTTGCGTTATCGGATGACGTTGCGCCAGTCCTGCTCGAAGTCATGCACCAGCGTCTGTTCGTTGAGCCGGTTTGCCTGGCCTTCACGCGGTGCCATGTCGGCGGGAAAACTGAACATCAGCTTCGTGCTGTCGGCGTCGAGGAATTTCAATGGCACGTCATAGCGCGACGGCGGCGCATAGTCGGCGCGCTTGCCGGCGATGATGAAACCCCATTCGCCAAACGACGGCACGTAGGTGTGGTACGGCCAGGTATGCAGGCCGGCCTCGCGCAGCGTGGCGGCGATATCCCAGAACGAGCGCGGCGCGTAGTAGGGCGAGGTCGACTGCACCACTGCGTAGCCTTTCTCCGCCAGGTGGCGCGACAGCAGCCGGTACATCGGCACCGAGTACAGCTTGCCGAGGCCGAAGTTCGAAGGGTCGGGCAGGTCGACGATGATCGCATCGAAGCTGTCCTGGCTCTGTTCCAGCCACTGCGCGGCGTCGGCATTGACCACGGTTACGCGCTTGTCGCCAAGCGATCCCTGGTTCAGCGCGCGTAGCGGCTCGCTGCGCGAGAACAGCGTGGTCATGGCCGGGTCCAGGTCCACCAGCG
>DAIOET010000584.1:0-2895 GCA_036746135.1 Cupriavidus sp. | reverse complement strand
GCGATACCGCCCCGTCCATTCACGAGGATGCCTATGTGGCGGCGGAAGCCACCATTATCGGCAACGTGACGCTCAAGGCGCGTGCCAGCGCCTGGCCGGGCGTGGTGATCCGTGGCGACAACGAGCCGATCGTCGTGGGCGAAGACACCAACATCCAGGAAGGCTCGGTGCTGCATACCGACCCGGGCCGCCCGCTTACGCTGGGCGACAAGGTGTCCGTGGGTCACCAGGCCATGCTGCATGGCTGCACCGTGGGCGAAGGCTCGCTGATCGGCATCCAGGCCGTGGTGCTCAATGGCGCCGTGATCGGCAAGGAATGCCTGGTCGGCGCGGGTGCCGTGATCACCGAAAACAAGGTGTTTCCGGACCGCTCGCTGATCCTGGGCGCGCCCGCCAAGGTGGTGCGCGAACTGACCGACGCCGACGTGGCCAACCTCTATCGCAACGCCGAAACGTATGCGAAGCGCCAGGCCGTGTACAAGACACAACTCAAGCGTATCGGCTGACCACAGCCGGAACGCGACTTAACCGCTAGACAAACAGAACCGTGACCGCTTCCTCGAATCCCGATACGCTCCAGAAATTCCTGTTCGACGCCGCCCCTGTGCGCGGCGAACTGGTCCGCATGGAGGCCACCTGGCAAGAGGTGTTGAATCGCCACACCTACCCCCTGCCGGTACGCCGCGTGCTGGGCGAGATGATGGCGGCCGCGGCGCTGCTGTCGGCCAATCTCAAGTTCAATGGCGCGCTGGTCATGCAACTGCATGGCGATGGCCCGGTGCGCATGCTGGTGGTGGAATGCCTGTCCGACCTGTCAATGCGCGCGACGGCCAAGATCGCCGAAGATGCCGAGATTGCTGACGACGCCACGCTGAAGCAGCTTGTGAACGTGCACGGCAAGGGCCGCTTCGCCATCACGCTCGACCCGCAGGACAAGCTGCCGGGCCAGCAGCCCTACCAGGGCATCGTGCCGCTGGCCGACGAACACGGCCCGCTGGCGTCGATGACCGAGGTGCTGGAACATTACATGCAAGCGTCCGAGCAGCTCGACACACGTCTGTGGCTGGCGTCGAATGACCAGGTGGCGGCCGGCATGCTGCTGCAGAAACTGCCGGCATACGGCGGCACGGCCGGCGCGCAGATTGGCGAAACCGGTGCGGCGCTGACCGACGAAGGCCAGGCGCAGGACCTGGACACCTGGGATCGCGCCTGCCAGCTGGGCGCTACGCTGAAGGAAGACGAACTGCTGGCGGAAACGCCGGACACGCTGCTGCGCCGCCTGTTCTGGGAAGAACTTCAGAATGCCGGCCTGCGGGTATTCGAGCCGATGACGCCGCATTTCCAGTGCTCGTGCTCGCGCGACAAGGTGGCTGGCATGTTGCAATCGCTGGGCCAGGATGAAATCGAAAGCATCATCGCCGAGCGCGGCGAGGTGGAAATCCACTGCGACTTCTGTGGCCAGCGCTATGCGTTCGACCCGGTGGATGCCGCCCAGTTGTTCACGGCCCCGGTGGCCACGGGCGCGGGCGAAGGCGCGAAGCAGCAGCACTGAGGGTTGGCCCCGCTTACCGTGCGGAACCACACGCACGGGTGACTGGGTCCAATGGCATGCTTGAAGTCGTTCGAACGGAGTCCGACATGACAGCGACCATTCGTTCCGGATCAACCCCCGTCCTGGCCGGCGCCCTGGCGCTGGCAGCCCTGCTTGCCGGCTGTGCGGCGCCGGTGCCGCGCAATGTCGACGGCGTGCCGGCCACGGCGCGGCTTCCCGCCGACACCATCCCGCCAGCCCAGATCAGCGAAGCCGAACGTCAGCGGCTGGGCGCGCTGAACAAGCAGATCCTTCAGGAACAGGCCGCCGTGATGGTCAACCAGCAGTCTGCGGCCGCATGGAGCCGCGCGTCGTATGCGCCGAACACCAGCTTCAGCCTGTTCTACAACGGCTGGGGCGGCGGTGGCTGGGGAGGTGGCGTGGGTGTCGGCTTCCCAGGGTATGGCTGGGGAGGCTACCCGTACGGCGGCTGGTGGTAAGCGACGACGGGTAATGGATGTGTGGCGGCAGGGTCGAGGCCAGGATTCGATTTTCCTGGCGTCTTTCTATCCTGGCGTCTTTCAGTGTCCGCCCCGGCCTGCCACGGAATTGGCTGGCGGTGGTAGCGGCGGTGTGGCGCTGACCTTCGGCGCCGGGGCCACGAACTGCACGAAGACTTCATCGTCCTTGACCATGCCCAGCTCGTAGCGGGCACGCTCCTCGATGGCGCCCGTGCCATCCTGCAGGTCTTTCACTTCCCCTTCCAGTTTGGCATTGCGCAGCTTCAAGCCTTGATTGTGCGTGGCTTGTTCATTGACCTGGCGATTCAGGTCCCAAACGCGCAGCCAGCCTCCCTTGCCCAGCCAAAGCGGGTACTGAATGGCCAGCAACAGCACGAACAGCAGCAGGGAAATCAGGCGCATCGGGGCAAAAGGCGCAATGGGAAGGCGTGACCGGAGGTTTCCGATGGGCACCAATGATCCATCAAGCGGCCGCAGATTGCAAAACAAAAGACGCTACAAAGCGCAACAACGGTGCGCGTAACGCCCGGCATCGGCACAATCACCACAGATTCAACAAAAAAAACGCCGCTCCGGCAGACCGGTAGCGGCGTTTTCTTTTGGCTTGCGGACGGACTGGCCGCCCGCACGCTCAAGGCATCAGCGCAGGTTGTAGAACGCGCTCTTGCCCGGGTACGTAGCGATATCGCCCAGATCTTCCTCGATGCGGATCAGCTGGTTGTACTTGGCGATACGGTCCGAACGCGACAGCGAGCCGGTCTTGATCTGGCCAGCGTTGGTACCAACGGCGATGTCGGCGATCGTGCTGTCCTCGGTCTCGCCCGAACGGTGCGAGATCACGGC
>DAIOET010000583.1:0-2900 GCA_036746135.1 Cupriavidus sp. | reverse complement strand
TCGCCCCAGGTGGTTTCGGCATCTTCACGCGGCGGCGATTTCCACGAAATGCCCCAGCCGCTGTAGGCCGCGATCACGAACTTGGTATGGAACAGCATGCGCGTCGGCGCCAGCAGCGCGGACAGCGTCATCTCGATCAGCATGCTCAGGAACAGGCGCACCACGCCGCCATACTGCTTTGCATCCTTCAGCAGCAGGATCACGCTGGCCAGCTTGGGCAGGAACAACAGCGTGGCAGTGGCCGAAAACAGTGCAAGCGCCTTTTCCGGATGCCATTCCGGCCAGGTCGGGAACAACTGGTAAGGCTTGGTGAAGTACTCGGGAGGCACCAGCGCGTGCTTGGCCAGCGCGGCCGTGGACAGCAGCAGGAACAGGAACCACAGCGGCGCCGACACGTAGGCCATGATGCCGGTCAGGAACACGGCACGGTGCACGGCATGGAATCCCTGCTTCATCCAGAGGCGGAAATTCATCAGGTTGCCCTGGCACCAGCGGCGGTCGCGCTTGACCTCGTCCAGCAGGTTCGGCGGCAGTTCCTCGAACGAACCAGGCAGGTCATAGGCAATCCACACCCCCCATCCCGCGCGCCGCATCATCGCGGCTTCCACAAAGTCGTGCGAGAGGATTTCACCGGACAGCGGCCCCTTGCCAGGCAATGGCGCCAGGCCGCAGTGTTCCATGAACGGCTTGATGCGGATGATGGCGTTGTGGCCCCAGTAGTGCGATTCACCAAGCTGCCAGTAATGCAGGCCCGCCGTGAACAGCGGACCATACACGCGCGTGGAGAATTGCTGCACGCGCGCATACAACGTGTCGCGGCCCACGGCCAGCGGTGCGGTCTGGATGATGCCGGCGCCAGGGTTGGCTTCCATCAGGCGCGTCAGCGTGGCCAGGCAGTCGCCGCTCATCACGCTGTCGGCGTCGAGCACGATCATGTAGCGATACTTGCTGCCCCAGCGGCGGCAGAAGTCCGCCACGTTGCCGGTCTTGCGCTTCACGCGGTGACGGCGCCAGCGATAGAAGATGCGGCCGAAGCCACCGACCGCACGGCACAACTCTATCCAGGCGTCATGCTCGGCGGTGCGCAGATCGGGATTGCCGCTATCGGACAGTACGAAGAAATCGAAGTGCTGCAATTCGCCGGCGCGCTCCAGCGATTCATACGTGGCGCGCAACCCTGCGAAGACGCGCGTCACGTCCTCATTGCAGATCGGCATGATGATCGCGGTGCGCGCGGACGGATCGATCGGCGCATCGCTGGCGGCGCTGCGCGAGATCAGATGCTTGTCGCCGCCCTTGAACAGCACCAGGAACCCCATCATCGCGGTCCAGAAACCAGCCGACACCCACGAGAACAGGATCGCGAACAGCGACAAAATGGCCACTTCGAGCGGGTCCGCGCCGTGGTACGGCAGCACCTTGGACATAAAGAAAGTGGCCGTGATGGTCTGCACCACCACCAGGAACAGCAGAAACCAGCGGCGGTGCGATCCGGCCGGATGCCATTTGCCCTCGGCATCGGGGCCGTCATGCAGCGTGTCCCACGTTTCCGGCACGGGCGGGCGACCCAGCAGCTTGCGCCAGGTGTTGCGAATGCCGCCCCAGACGATATGCGGCGGCCACTGGCGCGGCACCATCGACGCGCGCTCGGGTTCCGGCCCGGTATCCACGCGCACGGTGCCGTCGTCATGCCGCTGCAGCAACGGCTTGCCGTCCACCTGCGGGTTGCCATAAGCCATCGCAAAGCGACGGCCCACCGATGCGTAGGTTGCCCCGCCTGGGGCACTGCCGTGAATCAAATCGGTAGCTTCCTTGTCCTTCGGGTCGCGGCCGGCCAGGCGCGTTTGCAATTCGATCATGGCCGATGGCACTTCGATACCCTCTGCCGGCACGCTGGACATCAGCGATTTCGGAGTATCGGCCAGCAGTTCACTACGCAGTTCGGGTGAAGCCGGCAGGCGATCGACATAGCGCTGGCATGCCGCCGCCGCCTGGGCCGGGCGCTGCTTTAGCCTGGGGGTAAGATGTAGCTCCATGTCTCGGATAGGGTTGTATTGCCGTTGCGAAGATAGCCGCGCAACTCAACCGGCTTGTTCTCGTCCTTGCGCCGCATGAACATCGTCATGCGCCAGCCACCCGTGGCCTCATTGCGCTGGACTGTTGTCTTGAGCAGTTCGCCATTGGCGTCCGCCGATACCACCGGGTCCAGACGCGCCTCCTCGGGCAGCTTCTTGAACGCCGGTCCTTCGAAATCCACCACCAGCGAGAAACTGGTGTCGTCCTGCTTGCGCGTCAGGCCCTGGCCGCGGCGCGTCTGCGTGACCCACGACAGCGGCGGCAGGTTCTCGCCGTCCTTCTGCCATTTCAGTCGGTACTCGTAATCGAAAGCCTGCTTGGGCTTGGGCGGGCTGTCCGGCACCCAATACGCCACGACGTTGTCGTTGGTTTCGTCCGGCGTCGGAATCTGCACCAGCTCCACGCGACCCGATCCCCAGTTGCCCTTCGGCTCCACCCACCCACTAGGCCGGCGCTCATACCAGCTGCCGATTTCCTGGTAGTTGTCGAAGCTGCGGTCGCGCTGCATCAGGCCGTAGCCCTGCGGATTGGTCGCGGCGAACGACGTCACCAGCAGCCGCTTCGGATTAACCAGCGGACGCCAGATCCATTCGCCCGTGCCGAGCTGTACCGACAGGCCATCGGAGTCGTGGATCTCGGGCCGGAAGTCCGGATTCCCCGAAGGCTGGTTCTCGCCGAACAGGTACATGCTGGTCAGTGGCGCCAGGCCGAGCTTGGTCACGTGCTCACGCAGGAACAACCGTGACTTCACCTCCATCACCGTCTCGTTGCCGGGCTTGATGATGAACCGGTAGGCCCCGCTCATGCGGCGCGAATCCATCAGC
>DAIOET010000582.1:0-2904 GCA_036746135.1 Cupriavidus sp. | reverse complement strand
GCGGAAAATGACGTGGCCGCACCGTTACCGGTGCGGCCAGGAAGAAAAGACTGTGTGGCGGGTCAGGGAAGGGCCGGATCAGCCCAGGCGGATCTCGGCGGCCAGGCCGCCGCCTTCGCGGTTACGCAGCGTCAGCGTGCCGCCAATCGCCGCGATGAGCTGATGGGCGATGGCAAGACCCAGGCCCGTGCCACCGGTCTCACGATTGCGCGACCCCTCCAGCCGGACAAAGGGCTGCAATACGGCTTCGAGCTTGTCCTCCGGGATACCCGGCCCGCGGTCCATGATCGCAATCACGACGGCCTCCTGCTCCCGGTGCACCCCAACCTCGGCGGCGCCGCCGCCATATTTGATGGCGTTGTCGATCAGGTTGGTCAATACGCGCCGCAGCGCGTTCGGGCGCGTCATGATGGCGCCGCCGGTGTTCTGGCCGAACGTCACGTCCTTGCCGGTGTCCTGGTAGTCGTAGACCAGGCTTTCCACGAACGACCCGAGATCGATCCGCGACGCCTGTTCGGCATCGCCGCTCGCACTCCTGGCGTAAGCCAGCCCCTCGCGCACCAGGGTCTGGATCTCGGTCAGATCACTCACCATCTTGCGCTTTTCCTCCGAATCCTCGGCCATTTCGGCGCGCAGCTTCATGCGCGTGATGGGCGTCTGCAGGTCATGCGAGATAGCGGCCAGGATCTGGACGCGCTCCTCCACGAACTGCGCAATCCGGTCGCGCATCGCGTTGAACGCCCGCGCGGCCCGCGCCAGTTCCGTCGGGCCGGTTTCATCGAGCGGCGCCGACTTGATATTGGGATTGAGCGCATCGGCGGCCTCGGCCAGCGCCACCAAAGGCCGGATCGACAGCCGGACGGCAAACCAGCAGCACAGGATCAGCAGGGCCAGTTGCAGCACCAGTACATAGGGCAGCCATTCGGCAATGGGCGTCATGCGTGGATGCACGTCGATGGTCAGCGGGTTGCCATCGCTCAGCGTCAGATGCGCCTGAAGCTGCTTGCCGTCGCCGGGAATCGACTGCACCGTCACGGGATAGTGCGTGCCGGTGGCTTCCATGATCCGCTCGGCAATGTCCCTGCCCCGCTCTGACATTTCCGGCACCCCCGGCAAACCCGGGCCAAGGATGTACTGATAGTTGCCGCGATTCACGCGCGGCAACCACTGCGGACGCTCGGCGGCCGGAATCCGGTCCAGGATCGCCACCGACGTGGCCACGTCCGTTTCCAGCGTGCCGAGCATCACCTGCCGCGCCGACATGTAGCGTTCCGAAAACAGCACGGCAATCGACATCAGGTGCGCGACGATCAGGCCCGTCAACAGGATAAGAAACAGGCGCGACCCCAGCGTATGCGGCCAGTGCCAGCGGCGAGTACTCACTGACGTACCTCCTTGATCTCGACTGGCATCGAGAACACATAGCCTTCGCTGCGCACCGTCTTGATATAGGCCGGCTCGCGTGCATCGTCGTTCAGGCGCTGACGCAGCCGGCTCACCAGCAGGTCCACCGAGCGCTCGAACATGTCGGCTTCGCGGCCCTGGGTCAGGTTCAGCAGCTGGTCGCGGTTCAGCACGCGCTGCGGATGGTCGACGAAAACCCGCAGCAGCCGGTATTCGGCGCCGCTCAGCGCGACGATCGTGCCTTCGCTGTCGATCAGGTGACGCGCCGTGGTATCGAGCTGCCAGTCGCCGAAGGCCAGCATCTGGCCGGCCTCGGTGATCTGGAGGTTGGGCGGCAGCATGCGCGTGCGGCGCAGCACGGCCTTGATGCGGGCCAGCAACTCACGCGCCGCGAACGGCTTGGTCAGGTAGTCGTCGGCACCCATTTCCAGGCCGATGATGCGGTCGGTCTCGTCGTCCCGCGCGGTCAGCATCAGGATCGGCGTGGCCTTGTGCTTGCCCGCGCGCAGCTCGCGGCACAGTACCAGGCCGTCGTCGCCGGGCATCATCACGTCCAGCACGATCAGGTCGACGGTATTGGCTTCCAGGAACTGGCGCATGTGCCGGCCATCCGGCGCCATCGTCACGCGCAGGCCGTTCTTGGTCAGGTAAGTGGATACCAACTCACGGATTTCCCGGTCGTCATCAACGATCAGGACGTGGTCAACATGCGATTCCATCAGCGTCACCCTGGTAATTTTGTTCTTGGAGAAATGTGAACGATCAGTCTGTTGGCGTGATTGTATGGGCGGCCGCTGCTTTGCGTGTATCGCAATGTATCTGGCCGCTCCGGCCGCACAAAGTCATACAACTTTGCCGTTCGGCGACACATTTACGGTAGATCACGGGCGTCTCATTGGGGCATGCCAAATCCTTCCTGAAGGTGCCCGATCATGACCCTGCTAATCCTTGCCTACCTTGGCGGTGCCCTGACCATCCTGAGTCCGTGCATCCTGCCCGTGCTGCCATTCGTGCTGAGCAGCAGCGGACAGCCGTTCCTGCGTGGCCGCCTGCCGATGCTGGCGGGCATGGCGCTGACCTTCGCCGCCGTGGCCACGCTGGCGTCCGTGGGTGGCGCGTGGGCGGTGCGCGCCAACGAGTATGGCCGCTATGCCGCGCTGGCGCTGCTGGCCGTGTTCGGCGTGTCGCTGCTGGTGCCGAAGCTGGCCGATACGCTGACGCGCCCCGTGGTGGCACTGGGCAACCGGCTGGCCGGCAATGGCCCGGCCGCATCGCCGTGGGCGTCGCTGTTGCTGGGCGTGGCCACCGGCATGCTCTGGGCGCCGTGCGCCGGCCCCATCCTCGGCATCGTGCTGACCACGGCGGCGTTGCAAGGCGCGAGCGTGCAAAGCTCGCTGCTGCTGGTGGCCTACGCGGCTGGCGCGGCCACTTCGCTGGCGGCGGCACTGGGCGTGGGTGGCCGGCTGTTCGCGGCCATGAAGCGGTCGATGGGTGCTGGCG
>DAIOET010000581.1:0-2909 GCA_036746135.1 Cupriavidus sp. | reverse complement strand
GTGTAGTAACCCGCCACGGCCGGGATATAGGCCTTCTGGTCGAACTTCTCGCCGGATTCCTTCATGACGACGGACACCGGCTTGATGGCGCCCTTGGCGCTCATCATCGTGGCCGTGCCCACTTCAAACACCTGCAGGATGGCCGGTGCGCCGCCCGCGCGGAATGCCGCGATGCCGGCGGCCATCGTCTCGTCGTAGTTGCCCTTGTTCACCGGCACGATCTTGTAATCGGACTGGCTGGCGTTGAACTTGTTGGCGATCTCGTTGACCTTGTCGTTCAGCGCGCCCTGCATGGCGTGCCACCACTGGATCTCGACGGCTGCGTGGGCCGTGCCGGCCAAGGCCAGGCTGGCCACGGCGGCGAACTTCATCGCAAAGCGCGGAAAAGACATGGGCATTTCTCCTAAGGCTATTCGGTCCAACGATTTTTTTGAAAAAGCGACCGACTGTATGCATTTTTTGTGACAGGCATGTTACGCCGCTCTTTTGTCACCGAACAGCGGGCAAACCCGCCCTTGCTAAAGAGAATGTTGCAGCATATTGACGACAGGCAAAGGCGACAGGCAGGCGACCGCCGCCACGGCTACAATCCCCGGCCATGACCGTACCGACTCTTCCCACGCCCTTCTCGGCGCTGCCCGACAGCGCGCTGCGCCGCGTGCGCGGCATCCTGACCGATATCGACGGCACCCTGACCACCGACGGCCAATTGCCCGCCGCCGCCTACGTGGCGCTGGACCGCCTGAAACGCGCCGGCCTGCACGTGATCCCGGTCACGGGGCGTTGCATCGCGTGGGCGGAAATCCTCACGAGGCTCTGGCCAGTAGACGCGATCATCGGCGAAAACGGCGCGTTCTATTCCCATCTCGTCGACAACAAACTCACCACCCGTTTTCTGGACGATGCTGCCACGCGCGAGGCGAACCTGTTCCGCATTCACGCGCTAGGCCAGGAAATCCTGAGGGAAGTACCCGGCTGCGCGCTGGCCTCGGATCAGGCATGGCACGCCGCCGACCTGGCGATCGACCATGCCGAAGATGTTGCGCCGCTGCCGCAGTCGTCGGTCGATCGCATCGTCGCCATCATGCGCAGCGCCGGCATGACGGCCACCGTCAGCTCGATCCATGTGAACGGCTGGTTCGGCCATCACGACAAGCTGTCGATGAGCCGACTGTGTGTAGAGGAATTGCTCGGAAACGATATCGACGCACAACGCGACGAATGGCTGTTCATTGGCGACTCAGCCAATGACGTCGCAATGTTTGGCCACTTTCCGCTATCGGTGGGCGTGGCCAATGTGCGCGAGATTCTGGACAAACTTCCAGTGAAGCCGGCCTACATCACGAACGCAGCCGGTGGGGAGGGATTTGCGGAGATGGCGGAAAGCGTGCTGAGGGCGCGCGGCGTTTAACTATCTGATTGTCGCCCCCTCTCCCAACGCATGTGTAGACCTGACACATAGGAGAGGGGAAACCGATATCCGCGGTCTTAATCGAAGCCCAGTTCCTGCAGCTTCCGCGTGATCGTGTTCCGGCCGATGCCAAGGCGAGTGGCCGCTTCCACGCGACGGCCGCGCGTGACGCCCAGCGCGGCCTCCAGCACGGCCTTTTCGAAGCGGCGCGTCAGCGCGTCCATGACTTCCGGCTGCCCCGACTCCAGCATCGACTTCGCTTCGCCAGCCAGCAGGCTTTCCCAGCTCTGCGTAACGGCTGCCGCTGCATAGGCGGATGCCACCGCCGGTGACGATGCCACCATCGGCGGACGGGTTGCGACCATCGTGTCGCCATCGCCGCCAGGCACGCCCATGCTGTAGTCGGACGTTTCCAGCGCGTCATAGTCACCGGCCGTCCTCTGCTCGGCTGCAAGGGGACGCGATGCCGACTGACTCTCGCCATGCCCCGTCTCGATCATCTCGCGCGGCAGGTCCTTGACTTCGATGGTCTGCGCCGGCGCCATGACGGTCAGCCAGTTGCAGAGGTTCTCCAGCTGGCGGACGTTACCCGGGAACGGCAGCGTGCTGACATAAGTCAGCGCGTCGTCGGACATGCGCTTGGGCTCGACGCCCAGCTCCTTGGCGCTCTTCTGCAGGAAATGACGGGCCAGCAGCGTGATGTCCTCGGGCCGTTCGCGCAGCGGCGGCAGGCGCAGCCGAATCACGTTCAGGCGGTGGAACAAGTCCTCACGGAACAGCCCTTCCTTGACACGGGTTTCCAGGTTCTGGTGGGTCGCCGCGATGACGCGCACATTGGCGCGCAGCGGATTGTGACCACCCACGCGATAGAAGTTGCCGTCCGACAGCACGCGCAACAGCCGCGTCTGCAGGTCGAATGGCATGTCGCCGATTTCATCGAGGAACAGCGTGCCGCCCTCGGCCTGCTCGAAGCGGCCGCGGCGCATGGTCTGCGCGCCCGTGAACGCGCCGCGCTCATGGCCGAACAGTTCCGATTCAAGCAGGTCCTTTGGAATCGCCGCCGTGTTCAGCGCGATGAACGGGCCGTTGGCGCGCGGGCTGTGCTTGTGCAGCGCACGCGCCACCAGTTCCTTGCCGGTACCGGACTCGCCGGTAATCATCACCGTCACGTTCGATTGCGACAGGCGGCCGATAGCGCGGAACACGTCCTGCATGGCCGGGGCCTGGCCCAGAATCTCGGGCGCATCGACCAGCCGGTCGTCCATTTCCTCCTCGCGCAGGCTTTCTTCCAGCGCGCGGCGGATCAGCTCGACGGCCTTGTCGACGTCGAACGGCTTGGCGAGGTATTCGAATGCGCCGCCCTGGAAGGCCGCCACGGCACTATCCAGGTCCGAGTACGCGGTCATGACGATGACCGGCAGCCCGGGATGGCGCGCCTTGATTGCCTGCAGCAGGTCCAGCCCCGATCCGCCAGGCATGCGGATATCGGAAATCAGGA
>DAIOET010000580.1:0-2916 GCA_036746135.1 Cupriavidus sp. | reverse complement strand
GGCACCTTCTTGACGATCAGGATCAGGATGAACACGGCCATCGCCAGGCTCACCCATGCGGTGGCGTCCATGCCGACAGCCCTGGGGTCGGTATGCGGCGCGACACCTTCGTGAGCAACGGTGCCGACCGGCTCCATTCCCTCGCTGTGGATCGCGTCGTCCAGGTGCGGAGGGGCACCTTCGCTATGCTGTGCTGCTGCCTCAGCCATGGGCCAGTGCCGCCTTTACTGCGTTGCGGGCTGCTTCATCCGACGCCTGGACGCCGGAAATGCGAGCCACCATGTCGCGCGCCGCTTCGGCGGCGACGGTTTCAATTTCTGCCTCGGCTGCGCTGGTGGCAGCCTGGATGCGCGCCTCGGCGGCGGCGATCAGGCCGGCAATCTCCGCGTCGGCGGCAGCAAGCTGACCTTCGGAAGCCTTGGCCGCGTCCGCCTTGGCGCGAGCCAGCGTTGCCTGAGCCGCAGCACGATTTTCCGCGTCACGGACGCGATAGTCGGCTTCGGCTTCGTCGGCGCGGGCAAAGGCGGCCTTGGCGGCGTCCAGATCACCCGTGATCTTCGCGTCGCGCGCATCGGCCGTCGCCTGCACCTTGGGCACCATGCCCCGGCCGATGACGAAGAAGACAAAACCGAAAGTCAGCAGCATCCAGAAGATCTGGGACGCATAGGTTTCGGCGATTTGCGCGATTTGAGGCATTGTAAATCCGTCCGATCAGGGCGCCGTCAATTTTCGGGAGCGGGCAGAACGACCAGACGGCCACCCTGCCCGCTGCCCAAGCGGTTGTCAGGCCACGAACACCAGGATCATGGCGATAACGAACGCCAGCAGACCCAGAAGTTCGGCCGCGGCGAAACCGATGAACAGGCGGCCCTGCTGGCCGTCAGCGGCACCCGGATTGCGCAGCGCGCCTTCCAGGAACGAAGCGAACACGTTGCCCACACCGAGCGATGCGAGACCCGCACCGATGGCGGCCAGGCCAGCACCGAGCAGCTTTGCGGCTTCTGCGTCCATGTCGTAAACTCCCTTTTCTAAACTTCAGATAGTGTGGAAAAATTCAAGAAAATCAGTGCAGGTTCTCGGCGTCATTCAGATAGACCGAGGTCAGCAGCGCGAACACATAGGCCTGGATGACCGCGACCAGCACTTCCAGCGCGCTGATGCCGATCATCAGGACGAAGCTCGCCGAACCCACGGTCAGGCCATAGCCGACACCCGCATTCGAGCTGTTGATGACGAAGCCGGCCAGCACCTTCAGCAACACGTGGCCCGCCGTCATCGCAACGAACAGTCGCAGGCCCAGGCTGAACGGGCGCACCATGAAGGACACCAGTTCGATCGGAAAGATCACCGGGATCATGGGCAGCGGCGTACCGTGCGGCACGAACAGCGAGAAGAAGTGCAGGCCATGCTTCCAGAAGCCCACGATCAGCACGATCGAGAAGCTGAGGATCGCCAGCACGCCGGTCGCGGTGAAATGGCTGGTGAAGGTGAAGGGGTGCAGGCCGAACAGGCCCAGCGGCAGCAGGCCCAGCAAGTTGGCCAGCAGGATGAACATGAACAGCGAGAAGACGTAAGGAATATACTTCTTGCCGCCCTCTCCGATGTTGGAGATCAGCAGGCTCTTGATGAAGCCGGTCATATATTCGACCGCCATCTGCCAGCGGCCGGGGACCAGCTGACGCTTCATGCCGCCGATGACGAAGATCCACAGCACCACCGCAGCCGCGACCATGTAGAGCGCACTGTTGGTGAAGGCGATGTTGTAGCCGCCGAGCGACAGGTGATCCGTACCGAACAGCGGTTCGATCGCAAACTGGTGCATCGGATCGATTTTGCCGGATTGTGCCACGTTGACCCCTGTAAACGTCTTATCTCACGGACTAAGACAAAAGCGTCCCTATTGGTCGGGACGCTTCGTCGTCGTCAATCTGATGATGTTCCTGAACGCCACCACGATCCCGAGACCGAGGAAGACGAGCAGGAGCCATGGGGATGTTCCAAGCAGCCGGTCAAGAACCCAGCCGATCAGCGCACCACCGACAAGACCCCCGATCAGTTCGGCGAGAACCCTGTTGCCCAGACGCGACCCATCGTCCGCCTGTTGCACCGTGGTCCCCTGCCTGACCTTCTCGGCTTGCTGAGCCTGCGCGATCCGCTCCTCCAGAGAAGCGATCCGTGCGTCCTCGTCCGCCGGGTCTTGCCCAGGTACATCCGCTCCCATGACCACTCCTTTCCGTTCAGGCGCATGACCTGTCGGCAGGCGGCATGGCGGTTGCGGCTGCACCCGTCAAGGCGCGGCCCGTTTAGAAAGGGCTTTCTGGATAGTCAACCGTAGTTGGACAGGAGATTTTCCTGACCGAACGAGGGATGACCCAAAGGCCACCAAGCGGCGCGTTCTCAGCCCGCAGTTGCGCAGTAAGAGGGCAGCGCGATCGGCCCTGCGCCCTTGGTTTGCCACGGGCCGGCGCCGACCCGATAGACCTGCCCCTGCTTCACGCGGCTGGCAAGAGTCTGACAGCCGATCGAGGCAGCGACATCCTGAACCGTCACCCCGCGCTTGCCCGCAAGGTCGGTATAGGCGGCGCGGCGCTTGATGTTGATCGATTCGACTTCTGAGCGGACGGCCGCGCCGACCGAGCCTGCTATACCCAGATAGCCGTCCGCCTGCTCGCCCACGGCGCCTTCGGCCATGGCGGCGGCGACGGCGCCCGACTGCGCGCGCACCGGGCTGGTCATGACCAGGCCGGTCGCCAGCGCGACGGCAACCCCGGCGGCGAACATAAGGAATTTGCGTGTCATTGCGGGAACAACTCCGGGTTATTCTGGATCAGATCCTGTGCGTCGCGCTGAAGCCGCACGACCACTTCCTGCTGCACCTTCACATTGAGGTTGATTTCGATCGGCTTGTCCGGCGCC
>DAIOET010000579.1:0-2926 GCA_036746135.1 Cupriavidus sp. | reverse complement strand
CACCAGGGTTTCATTCCATAAAACCAGACCCGGAGGAGACGCATCCGTGACCGTACCGAGCACTTCGCTCCAGAAGGCTTGCCGCCTGCTGCGCGCGCTGTCGGATACCCGCAATGCCCGGCTGACCGATCTGGCCACCGCGGCCCGAGTGGACAAGGCATCGGCGCTACGGTTGCTGGAAACACTGGTCGCGGAAGGCATGGTCGAGCGCGATCCCGCCACCAAGGCGTTTGCGCCGGGGCGCGAATGGCTGACGCTGCAGGCCGCGTCGCAAAGGCGCCTCGATATGCGTCCGCTGGTGCGGCCCGCGCTGATCCGCCTGGCCAATGCGTTCGAGGACACGGCCATCCTGTCGGTGCCCAGCGGCTGGGAATCGGTCTGCCTGGAGCTTCGTCTCGGCACCTTCCCGATCCGCGCCAACTATCTCGATATCGGCAGCCGCCGTCCGCTGGGCGTCGGCGCCGGCAGCCTGGCGCTGCTGGCCGCGCTGCCCGACAACGAGATCGACACGGTGCTCGATTGCATCGCCCCTTCGCTCAAACGCTATCCCCGCATCGATGCGGACATGCTGCGGCGCCATGTGGAAACCACGCGCGCACGCGGCTACGCCGTGCTGCTCGATGTCGTGGTGGAACGCATGGGCGGCATCGGCATCGCCCTGCCCGGCCCCGACGGCTATCCGCTCGGCGCCATCAGCATTGCCGCGCTCAATGAACGCATCGTCGACCGCGAAGCGGCGCTGGCCCGCGCGCTGCGGCGCGAAGCCGAGGCCATCGCCGCTACGTGGCGCCATCCCACCCCGATACACCGACAACAGGAGGCATGAAGCATGCGCTGGAAGCAACGTCCGGAAGGCTCCAACTGGGGGGATTTCGGCCCCGACGATCAACTCGGCCGCGTCAACCTGATCGGGCCTGAACAGGTCGTCAAGGGCGCGCGCGAGATTCAGGCCGGCATCAGCTTCTGCCTGTCGATGCCGCTGGACTATCCCGGTGGCAACAAGCTCAACCCTCGCCGCCATCCTCCGCAACTGCGTCCGACCTTCCGCGACGACATCCCCTACCTGAATTTTCCGCTGGCCAAGGTCAATCCGGCCGCCACCGATGTGATCAGCGACGATCAGGTGCTGCTCTGCCTGCAATACTCCACGCAGTGGGATTCGCTCGCCCACGTGGGAGCGCTGTTCGATGCCGATGGCGACGGACGGCCCGAGCGCGTCTACTACAACGGCTACCGGGCCAATGCCGATATCGTCGGCCCAGTGGATTACGCCGAAGACGACCATTTCGAGGCGCACGACTGCGGGCACGGCCACGGCAGCCATGCCGACGCGCTTGGCATCGAGAACTTCGCCGTGAAAGGCATGCAGGGGCGCGGTGTGCTGGTGGATCTGGCCGACGTATTCGGCATGGACTTCCGCAATGTCGGTTACGACGACCTGATGCGCGCCATGCAGGCGCACCGCGTGGAAGTGGAAGCCGGCGACATGCTGCTGCTACGCACCGGTTTTGCCGAAGTGGTGCTGTCGATGCAGCGCAATCCCGACGAGAACGTGCTGCACCACAGCTGCTGCGCGCTGAACGGCCGCGACGACCGGCTGCTCAACTGGATCACCGACGCCGGCATCTCCGCGCTGATCGCCGACAACTACGCGGTCGAACGCTATCCGGCCCTGCCCCCGCCCGACGATGCGAAAACGCATCCGCTGCTGCCGCTGCACCACCACTGCCTGTTCAAGCTTGGATTGCCGCTGGGCGAGCTTTGGTATCTGCGCGAACTGGCGGACTGGTTGCGCGCCAACCAGCGCACGCGATTCATGCTGACGGCACCGCCGCTGCGGCTGCCCGGCGCGGTGGGCTCGCCGACCACGCCGATTGCGACGGTGTAACACCCCCTGCATGTTGGCGCCCCGCCCCGCGTCGCGGGAGAGGGGCGCCAAACCAGAGACATAACAAAACGGAGGAGACCCAATGAACCATGCATTGAAACTTGTCGCGTCCGCCGCACTGGCCGCCGCTTCCCTCACGGCCCACGCCCAACCCAAGGCCGGCATCTCGGACGACGTGGTCAAGGTCGGCATGCTGCTCGACATGAGCGGACTCTACGCCGACGTGACCGGCCGGGGCAGCGCCACCGCCGCCCAGATGGCCATCGACGACTTTGGTGGCAAGGTGCTTGGCAAGAAAATCGAACTGGTGGTGGTAGACCACCAGAACAAGGCCGACATCGCCGCCAACAAGGCGCGCGAATGGTTCGATACCGACAAGGTCGACGCCATCCTGGACGTGGCCGCATCGGCCCCGGCGCTGGCCGTGCTGGACGTTGCCAAGCAGAAGAACAAGGTCGTCGTGTTCTCGGGCCCAGGCAGCGAGCGCATCACGAATGACCTCTGCACGCCCGTATCGGTCCACTACGCCTACGACACCTACGCGCTGGCCAACACCACGGCCCGCGCGATGGTCCAGCGCGGCGGCAAGACGTGGTTCTTTCTGACCGCCGACTATGCATTCGGCCACACGTTGCAGCAATCGGCCACCGCGGTAGTCACCGAGGCCGGTGGCCAGGTGCTGGGCGCCGCACGGCATCCGATCAATACGAGCGACTTTGCGTCGTACCTGCTGCAGGCACAGGCCAGCAAGGCTCAGGTGGTGGGCCTGGCCAACGCGGGCGGCGACACCGTCAACGCCATCAAGGCCGCGTCCGAGTTTGGCCTGACGAAGAACGGCACGCAGAAGATGGCCGGCCTGCTGCTCTACATCAACGATATCCACGCCATCGGCTTGAAAACGGCCCAGGGGCTGGTGCTGACCGAGGCGTTTTACTGGGACATGAACGACGCCACGCGCGCCTGGTCCCGCAAGTACTTCGACAAGGTCAAGAAGATGCCGAACATGAGCCAGGCCGGCGTCTATTCGTCGGTCACGCA
>DAIOET010000578.1:0-2928 GCA_036746135.1 Cupriavidus sp. | reverse complement strand
TCGTTGGTATACTCCAGCGCCATGATAGCCAATTTCGATGCGAATCGAGCACTCGCGCTCGCTCGCCACACACTCCAGATCGAGGCAGACGCCGTTTCGGCGCTCGCCGGCCGCCTGACGCCCGCATTCACCAAGGCCGTCGAGATGATTCTCGGCTGTACCGGACGCGTTGTCGTCTCGGGCATCGGCAAGTCGGGCCATATTGGCCGCAAGGTGGCCGCCACGCTGGCATCCACGGGCACGCCGTCGTTTTTCGTGCACCCGGCCGAGGCCAGCCACGGCGACCTGGGCATGATTACGCGCGATGACGTCCTGATCGCCTTTTCCAATTCCGGTGAAACGGCCGAACTGCTGTCGATCATCCCGATCGTCAAGCGCATTGGCGCCGGGTTGATTTCGGTCACCGGCAATCCCGAATCGAACCTGGCCAAGCTGTCCGACGCGCACCTGGACGGCGCCGTCGCGCAGGAAGCCTGCCCGCTGAATCTGGCCCCGACGGCCAGCACCACGGCCGCACTCGCCCTGGGCGACGCGCTGGCGGTGGCCGTGCTCGACGCGCGCGGCTTTGGCGAAGAGGATTTCGCCCGCTCGCATCCGGGCGGCGCGCTGGGCCGCAAGCTGCTGACCCATGTGCGCGACATCATGCGCACCGGCAACGCGGTGCCGGAGGTGCGCGAAAGCACGCCGCTGGCCCAGGCCCTGATGGAAATCACGCGCAAGGGCATGGCCATGACCGCCGTGGTGGACCCCGAAGGCCGTGCCGTGGGCGTGTTCACCGACGGCGACCTGCGCCGCCTGCTGGAAACGCCGCGTGACTGGAAAACCGTGCCGATCGGCGACGTCATGCACCGCAATCCGCATACGGTGCACCAGGACCACCTCGCCGTGGAAGCCGTGCAGATCATGGAAACGAACCGCATCAACCAGCTGCTGGTCGTCGACAGCGACGGCCGCCTGGTGGGCGCGCTCCATATCCATGACCTGACGCGCGCCAAGGTCATCTGAACGATGCCGGACTTCCTGTCCAGACTCACCGGCCTGATCATGCGGCTGCTGCCGCTGCTGCTGATGGCCATCGTCGCCGGCAGCACGTTCTGGCTGGTGCAGCTGAACTCGCCGCGCGAGGACGCCGAAAAGTCGCGCACCAAGCGCCATGAGCCCGATTACTGGATGGAGCGCTTTTCGGCCAGCGAACTGGCCGAGGACGGCACCACCAAGCTGCGCTTTACCGGCGTGAAGATGATTCACTTCGAGGACGACCAGACCTACGAGGTGACCACGCCGGCCATGCGCTCTTACGAACCCGATCGCCCGCCGGTGACGGCGAACTCCGACCGCGGCGTGATGAACGCCGAGGGCTCGGTCATCGACCTCTACGGAAACGCTTTCGTGGTCCGGCAGGCTGGCGCCGATCCGTCCAAGGACCCGCGCATGACCGCGGCCTCGCAGTACTTCCAGTTGCTGGTCAACGACGACATCGTCAAGACCGACAAGGCGGTGCAGCTTACGCGCGGCCCCTCGGTCATGACGGCCAACGGCCTGATCTTCAACAACGTCACCCGCGAAGTACAATTGCTGGGGAACGTGCGCGGCACCATCATCATGAACCCGCCGCAGGGGCAGACCAGGACCCAGTGACGCCGGACGACGCAAACTCTCCGGCGCATCCTGATCGCCGTCTTTATCTCACCACTCGCCAACCATGACCGCATCCCTGACGACATCGTCCTGTCGCCGCCTCGCGCCCGCCCTGCTGGCGGCCATTGCCGCTTTCGGCCTGACGCTGGCCATGCCAGCCTTCGCCGAACGTGCGGACCAGGGCAAGCCGCTGGTGCTGGAGGCCGACAACGCCAGCTACGATGACGTCAAGCAGATCTACACGCTCACGGGCAACGTGGTGCTGACCAAGGGCACGATGGTGCTGAAGTCCGACGCCGCTGAGCTGCGTACCGACCCCGAGGGCTACCAGTATGCGATCGCCACGTCCAAGCCGGGCCGCCAGGCCTACATCCGGCAGAAGCGCGATGGCGTGGACGAGTACATCGATGGATGGGGCGACCGCATCGAGTACGACGGCAAGTCCGAGGTCAACAAGCTGATTGGCCATGCGCGCGCGGCGCGCGTGTCCGGTGCCGGCGCGAAGATCATCGACGAGATCCGCGGCGCGGTCATTACGTACGACAGCCGCAACGAGTACTACACCGCCGCCGGCGGCGACAACAACACGACCGCCGGCAATCCGTCGGGCCGCGTGCGCGCGGTGTTGTCGCCGCGCTCCGACGCCAGCGCCCCGGCTGCTGGCGGCGCGGCGCTTGACCTGCGGCCGTCCACCACGCCCGCCAAGCCTTAACGAATTACCAGCCAGTCCCTGATGAACGATACCGCCACGCTCGCCGCTTCCGCCTCGTCTACCGCATCGGCCGTCCGCACCGACAGCAGCACGCTGGTCGTGCGTCACCTGAAGAAGCGCTATGGCACGCGCACGGTGGTCAAGGACGTATCGCTCGATGTGAAGAGCGGCGAGGTGGTGGGCCTGCTGGGTCCGAATGGCGCGGGCAAGACCACGTCGTTCTACATGATCGTTGGCCTGGTGGCGCTGGACGAAGGCGACATCGTGCTCGACGACAAGCACATCAGCGGGCTGGCCATCCACGAACGCGCCCGCATGGGGCTGTCCTACCTGCCGCAGGAGGCATCGGTCTTCCGCAAGCTCAACGTGGAAGAGAACATCCGCGCGGTGCTGGAGCTGCAGATCGACAACGGCAAGCCGCTGAGCAAGGCCGAGATCGACCGCCGGCTCGATTCGCTGCTCGACGACCTGCAGATTGCCCACCTGCGCAACAACCCGGCGCTGTCGCTGTCGGGCGGTGAGCGCCGCCGCGTGGAAATCGCGCGCGCGCTGGCGTCGTCGCCGCGCTTCATCCTGCT
>DAIOET010000577.1:0-2930 GCA_036746135.1 Cupriavidus sp. | reverse complement strand
TCCAGCCACGAGGTGCCCCGCGGGCCTGCAATCGAGTCATGCCAGCTGAATATGGACACGATGCGGCCCCGCATCTCGGGCGTTTCCGACGCGGCCAGCGATGCCAGCCACGGACTCTGCCATCGCATCTGCCGAGCGTTGCGCCCGCCGCCAAATCGCGCGAGCGCGCAGCCATGATGCGGGCTGCCCAGGGTGACGATGCCCGCGCAGGGGGCGGGATCTCCCGCTTGCGCGGCCAGCACCTGCGCGGCGCGTGCGGCCAGTCCGCCCATGCTGTGGCAGACCAGCAGCGGTGCCCGGCCGGTGCGCGCCCGGATGTCATGCATCCGGGCCAGCAATTGCGGTGCGTAGTCGTCGATGTCGCCCAGCACCGGTGTCAGATCGATACCTTCGCAGCGATAGCCGGCATCGGCCAACGCGGGCGCCATGTCGAGCCAGATCGCGTGATTGCAGCCGTAGCCGTGTACCAGCAGGACATGCGGCGTCGCTGCCAACGGTTGCGACGGGGCCGCGAAGCTCAGGCGTGAACGGAATGGCTGCAGCCAGTTGAACATGCGGAACACGGCGCGACATTCGGCCAGGAAGCAGCGTAGCGCGGCGGCTGGTCCGATGGGCTTGCGCGCGGGGGCCTGGGTGGGCAGTGGCGGGCGGTGTTCTCTGGCAATGCCAACGCCGCCGAGCGTGGCGCCGAATGCCGTCGCTACGCTGACCCCGAATCCCAACAGCACGGCAACCAGTCCGCTGGCCAGCGCCGCAGTCCACGGCCAGGCATGCGCGAGCGCCAGCCAGGCTGCCAGCGCGCAAGCCGCCGTCGCCTGTACCACCACGGCGGCGCGGCGCGCGGCGGCGGCCGTCAGGTTCATTTCCGGGTCTGGCGCAGGTCGATCAGCCGCGTGCCTGCCAGGCGATCGTGCAGGAATTGACGGCGTGGATCGAGCCAGACCAGCGAGATCCAGATCACCAGTCCGACGGCCAGCACGCCGATGAATGGCCACCGCGTGAGTCCCATAGCGTGGCCCACGGCGGCGGCTGGCGGCAGCCACAGCCAGGCCAGCACGTAGCGCAGCAATGCCTGCGGCCAGCGCGGCGGCTGGCCAGCGGCCGTTTCCAGTCGGATGCGCCAGGTCTGCATTGCCAGCGTCTGGCCGGAGCGTTGCCAGAACCAGGTGAAGTAGCCGCCAAGCACGATGAATATCCACACCTGGTCTGCATAAGGATGGTCCAGTCCAATCTTGCGCAGCAGAGGGCGGGCCATGACGTGCAACGCGCTGGCGGCCATCAGCACGCCAAACAGCAGCACGCCTTCATAGACCATGCAAAGCAGGCGGCGGCGCAGCGTGGGAATCTGTACCGGATTGGCTGAAATCTGTTCGGGAGCGGCTGGCGTGGCGGCAGGCATGGCGCAAGGCAGGTCGGGTAAGCGGCCATTATGCCAAACACGACGCGCGTGCCGGCTGGATCGCTGGTGCGGCCCCACAGGCGGCCGGCCAGGCGGAGCGGTCGCGGCAGGGCGCCTTACGGGCGCTGCGTTTCGGACTGGTTGATGTCGGTGGCGGCTTCGCCGGTGACGGGCGGGGAGAGCGTGGGTGCCGGGGCGGGCGTGGCGGGCACCGCGGCGGCGGGCGACGCTGCCGTGGGCGACGGTGCGATCGGCGCCGAGGCCGCCGCTGCTCCCGCGATGGCCTGCGTGGCAGGCGCGGAGGCTGGGGCGGCTTCAGGTGCGCTGGCGGACGGCCTGGTCTGGGGATGGAGCTGCCGGCTTGTGTCCGCTGGCGGGCGTTTGCCCGATGGCAGAGCGCTGACGGCGCCGGGGTGGCGCGGCACCTTTTCGGCGGCGGCCAGCTTCTTCTTCTGCTCTTCAGGCAGTTGCTGGTAGCGGTCCCATGCCTCGGCCTTCTTTTCCTGCGGGAGCTGGCGCGTGATCTGGTAGTTCTCGCGTGCCAGGCGGCGTTGCTGCGGCGTCATCCTGACCCACTCCGCCATGCGTTCCTGCAGGCGTTGCTGCTCTTCGGGCTTGAGCTTGGGGTACAGATCGGCAATGCGCTGCCACTTGCGGCGGTTCAGCTCGGGAATGGTGTCCCAGAGCGGCTGCAGCGGCAACAGAATCTGCTGATGCGTTGCCGACAGCTCGCTCCACGTGGGGTGGGTGTTGATGACCGGACGCGCAGCCGGCTGGCTGGCTGCCTGGGCGCGCGGCCCCTGAGCATGTGCCGCGCCGATCACGGCATCGACCGAAAGTGCAGCAATGGTCGCGGCGGCGGCAAACAGTGCGGCAAGCCGGCGACGGATCGCGTCGGTATGGAAGGTTGCGCGCGCCATCTTATTGATCGTCGCGGTCGCGCTTCAGGAACACGTGGAAGCCCTGGTCGGCGTAGGCCGTGGGCGGCAGATCGTCAAGCAGCATCGCGGCGTCCACATCCGCGAGTTCTTCCAGGCGTTGCTGTTGCTGCCAGTGGTAGATGCCAAGCAGGCCGGTACCCAGCGCGATCAGCGTCCACACCAGGGCGAGCTTGCGCAGCCATGCCCCAGCTCGGTGCAGCGGTGTATCGTCCTCGTCATCGAAGGCGTAGCCGTGTGGTGCACCCGGCAGCGCCAGTTGCGGGACGTGAGCGGTCGCTTCTGCTTTTTTGGCAGCCAGTGCCATCCGCCGTGCGGCTGAGAGCCGTTCGGAAATGTCACGCGGCAGCGCCTCCGCCGAGGCATCGAGTGCCAAGCGGATTTCGTGGGCGAATCGCCGTTCCTGGATTTCTCGTTCGTTTCTGCTCATAGTCGGACTCCGCGCGCGCGCAAGGCTTGCGCCAGCGTATGCGTGGCACGGGAACAGTGCGTCTTGACGCTGCCTTCCGAGCAACCCATCACGGCTGCGGTTTCGGCTACGTCCATATCCTCCCAGTAACGCATCAGGAAAGCCTCGCGTTGACGCGTTGGCA
>DAIOET010000576.1:0-2932 GCA_036746135.1 Cupriavidus sp. | reverse complement strand
TGGCAAACAGCAGTTGCACGGCGGTCATCAGCGCCACCGACGCCAGCAGCACCGGGCGCACCTTGCCGTAGCGCTCGGCTGCCATCATCGGCGCCAGCATCAGCAGGAACGACACCAGCACCACGGGCAGATACACCTTCCAGTGTTGGTCCAGCGGCATGCCGGCATCGCTGAGCATGGCCGGCACCACCATGAACATCGCCACCTGGCTGGCGTGCAGCGCCAGCACGCCAACGTTCAGGCGGATCAGGTCAGCATTGAGCAGCACCTTGCGGAATGGCAGTTGCACCGGGTGCGGCGGCGGGGGTTGCGGCACCAGGAAGATGGTCACGCCAATGGCCAGCACGCCCAGCACCGCCATCAGGCCAAAGATGCCGGGCATGCCGATGGAATGCAGCAGCGGCGACGCAATCACCAGGGACAGCGCAAAGGTCAGCCCGATGCTGCCGCCGACCATCGCCATCGCCTTGGTCCGGTGCCGCTCGCGCGTCAGGTCGGCAATGCAGGCCGTGATGGCCGCGGAGATCGCGCCCATGCCCTGCAGCGCGCGGCCAAGGGTGATGCCGGTCAGCGTGTCGGCAAATGCGGCCACCAGCCCGCCCGCCACGAACAGCAGCAGGCCGGCCACCATCACGGGCTTGCGGCCGACACGGTCGGACAGCCAGCCCAGCGGGATATGCAGGAAGGCCTGCATCAGGCCGTAGATACCCATCGCCAGGCCCACGCGCTGGGGATCGTGCCCATCGGGCAACGTGCGCGCGTATTCGGCAAAGACGGGCAGGATCAGGAACAGGCCCAGCATGCGCAGGGCAAAGATGCTGGCCAGCGACAAGCTGGCACGCAACTCGCCACGGGTCATGCGATCGCGCAGTACTTCGGCGCGGGCAGGCTCTTCGGCAAGGCTTGGTGAGGAAGGCGGGATCGACGGCATTGCGGTCGTTTGTGGAATTCTGGCTCGGTCGCTGGCTCGGTCAGCTTTGCAGCTTCGATCGCGCTGACGCCCGGGAGTTGCGTGGAAACCGCCCTGTATCGCATGGCAGACATCCAACCCGGCAGGCGTTACGGTGACGTCAACGCCGCTGCCGGCATCGCACCGTTCCCAACCCGTCAGGCGCCGGGCTACCCCGGAAACCGAAGTTCGGTATATTAGCAGGTTTGCTTCTCGCGCTTCCCTAGTCACGCGCACCGCGGGCGGGACCGGAAAAAGTGCACGGCGGCAGGCTTGTGCCAGCGTTTTGCGGGCATTTCAGGCGTTTGGCAAGGCACATCGAAGTTTCCGCGGGAACGGCCTGCATGTGGCAGGCCGCGGCCCACCGGGCGAACGAACGGGATATGGAAGAAATCAAGATCCGTGGGGCGCGCACCCACAACCTGAAGAACATCAACCTGGATCTGCCGCGCAACAAGCTCGTGGTGATCACGGGCCTGTCCGGTTCCGGCAAGTCCTCGCTGGCGTTCGACACGCTTTATGCCGAGGGCCAGCGCCGCTACGTGGAATCGCTGTCCGCCTACGCCCGCCAGTTTCTTCAGCTGATGGAAAAACCCGATGTCGACCTGATCGAAGGGCTGTCCCCCGCGATCTCGATCGAACAGAAGGCCACCAGCCACAACCCGCGCTCCACGGTGGGCACCGTCACCGAGATCCACGACTACCTGCGTCTGCTCTACGCGCGAGCCGGCACGCCCTACTGCCCCGATCACCACATCGCGCTGCAGGCGCAAAGCGTGTCCCAGATGGTGGATGCCGCACTGGCACTGCCCGAGGACACCAAGCTGATGATCCTGGCGCCCGTGGTGTCCGACCGCAAGGGCGAACACACGGACCTGTTCGACTCGATGCAGGCGCAGGGCTTTGTGCGCTTTCGTATCCGCTCGGGCGGCGGCACCGCGCATGAGGCCGAAGCAAAGGTCTACGAAATCGACAGCCTGCCCAAGCTCAAGAAGACCGAGAAGCATTCGATCGACGTGGTGGTAGACCGCGTGAAAGTGCGCGCCGACATCAAGCAGCGCCTGGCCGAATCGTTCGAGACCGCGCTGCGTCTGGCCGACGGCCGCGCCATCGGTCTGGAGATGGATACCGGCCACGAGCACCTGTTCAGCTCGCGCTTTGCCTGCCCGATCTGCTCCTACTCGCTGCAGGAGCTGGAGCCGCGCCTGTTCTCGTTCAACAACCCGATGGGCGCCTGCCCAAGCTGCGACGGCCTGGGTCAGATCACGTTCTTCGATCCGAAGCGCGTGGTGGCGTTTCCGAACCTGTCACTGGCATCGGGCGCCATCAAGGGCTGGGACCGCCGCAACCAGTTCTACTTCCAGATGCTGCAAAGCCTGGCGGCGTTCTACGAATTCGACACCGAGACCGCGTTCGAAGACCTGCCTCCCGAGGTACAGCAGGTGGTGCTGCACGGGTCCGGCGAGCAGGAGATCCCGTTCACGTACATCAACGAACGCGGCCGCACCACGGTGCGCTCGCATGTGTTCGAAGGGATCATCCCGAACCTGGAGCGCCGCTATCGGGAAACCGATTCGGTCGCGGTGCGCGAAGAACTGGCCAAGTACCAGAACAACCAGGCTTGCCCGGTCTGCCACGGCACGCGCCTGCGCACCGAGGCCCGCCATGTGAAGATCGGCGAGGACGAGCAGGCGCGCGCGATCTACGAGATCAACGGCCTGCCGCTGCGCGACGCGCTGACATGGTTCCTGACGCTGAACCTGCACGGCGCCAAGCGCGAGATCGCCGACAAGATCGTCAAGGAAATCTCGGCGCGGCTGAACTTCCTGAACAACGTGGGGCTGGATTACCTGTCGCTGGAGCGCAGCGCCGACACGCTGTCTGGCGGCGAGGCACAGCGCATCCGCCTGGCGTCGCAGATCGGCTCTGGCCTGACCGGCGTGATGTACGTGCTGGACGAGCCGTCGATCGGCCTGCACCAGC
>DAIOET010000575.1:0-2935 GCA_036746135.1 Cupriavidus sp. | reverse complement strand
GTGGTGGCCCAGGTGGTGTACTACTTCAAGGGCTGGCTGCTGGCCACCGATGGTCCGGGCCAGAAGGTGTCGTTCTGCGTGCCGTCCGGCAACTTCGGCAACGTCTGCGCGGGCCATATCGCGCGCATGATGGGCCTGCCGATCGACAAGCTCGTGGTGGCCACCAACGAGAACGACGTGCTCGACGAGTTCTTCCGCACCGGCACCTACCGCGTGCGCACATCGGCGCAGACGTACCATACGTCCAGCCCAAGCATGGACATCTCGAAGGCGTCGAACTTCGAGCGGTTCATCTTCGACCTGCTCGGCCAGGACGCCGGCAAGCTGGCCGCGCTGTTCCAGGACGTCGATACCAAGGGCGGCTTCAGCTTTGCCGGCAAGCCCGAGTTCGATCGCATCCGCGAGTTCGGTTTTGTGTCGGGGCGCAGCACGCACGACGACCGCCTGGCCACGATCCGCGACGTGAATCAGCGCTATGGCGTGACGATCGACACCCACACCGCCGATGGCGTGAAGGTGGCGCGTGAACACCTGCAGGCGGGCGTGCCGATGGTCGTGCTGGAAACCGCGCTGCCGGCCAAGTTCGCCGACACGATCCGCGACGCGCTGGGCCACGAGCCCGAGCGCCCGGCGGCATTCGAAGGCATCGAGCGCCTGCCGCAGCGATTCGAGGTCATGCCGGCCGACGCTGACAAGATCAAGGCGTACATCGCAGAGCACACGGGTCTGTAATAACAGGTATTGCGCCCACACGCCCACGGTTCCCGCGCCAACTCGCTACAATCGGGTTTGCCGGGTCCCGCTGCCACGGCCCCCAGGCTTTTGAGCCGGGGGCTTTTTTGCTGTTGGGGCCAACCCAGATTCCGAATACCCACATGACCCAATCCGCAGCGCGCCCGCCGATGCTGACGATGGCCCAGGCCCTGGATGCCCTGATGGCCGGCGTTCGTCCCATCACCGAAACGGAAACCGTCGATACGCTCGAAGCCAACGGCCGTGTGCTGGCCGCGCCGGTCACGAGCACGCTGCGGGTGCCTCCGGCCGACAATACGTCGATGGACGGCTATGCCATGCGCGCTGCCGATGTGCCGGCAGCGGGCACACGGCTGCCGGTGTCGCAGCGCATTCCGGCCGGCCACGTCGGCACGGAACTGGCGCCTGGCACGGCAGCGCGGATCTTCACCGGCGGGCTGATTCCGGTGGGTGCCGATGCCGTGGTCATGCAGGAGCAATGCCAGGCCGATGGCGACGCGGTCATCGTCAATCACGTGCCGGCATCGGGCGAATGGATACGCCGCGCGGGCGAGGACATCGAGTCCGGCAGCCAGATTCTTCCGGCCGGTGCGCGGCTTTCGCCGCAGGCATTGGGCCTGGCCGCTTCGGTAGGCCAGGCGACGCTCGATGTCGTCCGGCGCATGCGAGTGGCCGTGTTCTTTACCGGCGACGAACTGGCGATGCCGGGCGAGCCGCTGAAGCCCGGCGCGATCTACAACTCGAATCGCTTCACGCTGCGCGGCCTGCTGGAAAACCTTGGCTGCGAAGTCAGCGATTTCGGCATCGTCCCCGATACGCTTGCCGCCACGCGCGACACCCTGCGCCGCGCGGCCGAAGGCAACGACCTGATCATCACGTCGGGTGGCGTATCGGTGGGCGAGGAAGACCATATTCGTCCGGCCGTGACGGCCGAAGGGCGGCTGGACCTGTGGCAGATCGCGATCAAGCCCGGCAAGCCGCTGGCGTTCGGCCAGGTGGCGAACGGCACGGATTTGCCGACGTTCTTTATCGGCCTGCCCGGCAACCCGGTGTCCAGCTTTGTCACGTTCCTGCTGTTCGTCCGGCCGTTCCTGCTGCGCATGCAGGGCGTGGCGGACGTGACACCGCGCCGCATTGCCATGCGCGCCGATTTCGACCTGCCCAAGGGCGACCGCCGCAACGAATTCCTGCGCGCCCGCCTGAACGATGCGGGCGGCCTGGACCTGTTCCCGAACCAGAGTTCGGGCGTGCTGACATCCACCGTGTGGGGCGACGGCCTGATCGACAATCCGCCGAACCAGGCCATTGCGCGCGGCGATACCGTTTCATTCATTCCTTTTGCCAGCCTGCTGGCCTAGGGTTTCATTGCGATGCAACTAGAACTTAGATACTTCGCCAGCGTGCGTGAACAGGTTGGGCAGGGCGCCGAGCGCGCCGAGGTGCCCGCCGACATCCGCACCGTGGGCGATCTGCGCGGCTGGCTGCGCGACCGTGGAGGTGTGTGGGCCGAGGCGCTGGCCGAAGGCCGCGCGCTGCGCATGGCCGTGGACCACGCCGTGGCCCGTTCCGATACGCCGCTGGCCGATGGCTGCGAAGTGGCGTTCTTCCCGCCAGTGACCGGGGGCTGAAATGGGTGTTCGCGTCCAGCTGGACGACTTCGATCTCGGGGCGGAAGTGGCCGCACTGCGCGCCGATAACCCCGGCGTGGGTGCTGTCGCCAGTTTCATCGGCACCGTGCGCGACGTCAGCGACGGCTCGCGCGTCAGCACGATGGAACTCGAGCACTATCCGGGCATGACCGAGAAAGCGCTGGAGAAGATCGAGGCGGCGGCGCGCCAGCGCTGGGAGCTGCTTGGCGTCACGATCGTGCACCGGGTGGGGCTGCTGCAGCCGCTGGACCAGATCGTGCTGGTCGTGGTGGCTTCTGCACACCGCGGCAACGCCTTTGCCGCGTGCGAGTTCATCATGGACTACCTGAAGTCCGAGGCCCCGTTCTGGAAGAAGGAAGCCACACCGGAGGGCGCGCGCTGGGTGGACGCCCGGGTATCGGACGATGCGGCGCTGCGCCGCTGGGGTATCGAATCGTTCAACGCGGAATCCTCTGACTCCAATTCCGATTCCAATTCCAATAACAACAAGGGCGAATAATGGCTCCGTTGGGTTTTGTGGCGGTCGGCGTCGG
>DAIOET010000574.1:0-2941 GCA_036746135.1 Cupriavidus sp. | reverse complement strand
TGATCGGTTCCGACCCGATGGTGGTTCAAAAGGCCGAGTACAACAAGTCGGGCCGTAACGCCGCTGTTGTGAAGATGAAGTACAAGAACCTGCTGACGGACGCCCCGGGCGAATCCGTCTTCAAGGCCGACGACAAGTTCGAAGTGGTCGTGCTGGAGCGCCGCGAATGCACGTACTCGTACTTCGCTGACCCGATGTACGTGTTCATGGACACCGAGTACAACCAGTACGAAGTCGAGAAGGACAGCATGGGCGACGCGCTGAACTACCTCGACGACGGCATGGCCGTGGAAGTGGTGTTCTACAACGACAAGGCCATCTCGGTGGAAATGCCGACCACGCTGGTCCGCGAAATCATCTACACGGAACCGGCCGTCAAGGGCGACACCTCGTCGGGCAAGGTGCTCAAGGGCGCCAAGATCAACACCGGCTTCGAACTGCAAGTGCCGCTGTTCTGCAACATCGGTGACAAGATCGAAATCGACACGCGCACCGGCGAATACCGCAGCCGCGCCAACTAAGTCTTACGGCGCCACGCAGTAAAAAAGGGCAGCTTCGGCTGCCCTTTTTGTTTTGCTTTGCCTTGCCGCTCCACCTGGCTCAGGCAATCAGCTCCAGCTCCTTCAACAGGCGAAGCGCTGCGCGATACTCCCCTTCCTGTTGCAGCTTGTTCCAGTCAAGCGGCTTCCTGCGGCCAAACAGCTTGCGAATACGGCGCTGCGATGTCTTGCTGATCGACGCATCCAGCTCCGTCAGCAGTTGATCGGCCTTCTCCGGGTTGTTGCAGATCAATACCATGTCACATCCCGCATCGAGCGCAGCCTTTGCGCCTTGCGTGACGGTACCGGCCACGCTGGCACCCTCCATGCTGAGGTCGTCGCTGAAAATCACGCCCTCGAAACCGAGTTGCGTGCGCAGGACATCCTGCAGCCAGAAGGAAGAGAAACCAGCCGGATTCGGGTCCACCTTCGGATAGATGACGTGGGCCGGCATGACCGATGCCAGCGCCTGGCCCATCCAGTCATAGGGCTTGGCGTCGTGCGCGAGGATTTCGTCGAGCGTCCGTTCATCAACCGGCACCGCAACATGCGAATCGGCTTCCACGTAGCCGTGCCCAGGAAAATGCTTGCCGCAGTTGGCCATGCCCGCCAGCAGCAGACCATGCGTCAGATGGTTGGCCAGCATCGTGACCACGCGCGGGTCCGTATGGAAGGCGCGATCGCCAATCACGCCACTGCGACCAAAATCCAGGTCCAGCACCGGCGTAAAGCTCAGGTCGACGTCACAAGCCCGCAGTTCGGCGGCCAGCACATAGCCGCAGGCGATGGCGGCCTTGGTAGCCAGCAGTACATCGCGATCCCACAATTGACCGAGCCTGGCCATTGCCGGCAGGTGCGTGAAGCCATCGGTCTTCGCGCGCTGCACGCGTCCGCCTTCATGGTCGATGCAGATCAGCACATCGTCCCGGACATTGCGAATGGCGCGGGTCAACGCAACCAGTTGCGCGCGCGATTCGAAGTTGCGCGCGAACAGGATGACGCCACCGGTGAGCGGATGCGCGATGCGACGCTCATCTTCCGCATTGAGCTGCTTGCCCACGACGTCGAGCACCACGGGACCCGGGCGCTTGCCGGTCAATTTCTTGTTCATATCGATTCAGTTCGAGGCAGGTTCAGGCAGCGGACCAGCCTGGCCAGTCCGCTCCGCGATCGCAAAGGCGACCGCATAGTCATGTTCATCGCTGACACTGACACGAATCGTCAGGCCGCGTTCCCGCACCCATTCGGCAAGTTCGCCCGTGCATTGCGGCGTCGGCTCGCCCGACGGCAGGTTCAGGAGCTCCATTGCGCGCCAGGTCATCGGCCAGCGCATGCCCAGACCGATGGCCTTCGAGAAGGCCTCTTTGGCAGCGAAGCGGGTGGCAAGGAATGCCAGGCCGCGCTTTTCCGAGCGCGCCTTGCGAGCGTGGTAGACCTTCAGCTCGCGCGGGCCGAGCACTTTTTCGGCAAAGCGGCCGCGCGTGCGGTCCATCACGCCCTGCACGCGATCGATCTGGATGATGTCGGTGCCGATCCCGTAGATCACGCGGACTGCCCCGGTACGGGATAACGGGTGCCCAGGCGCGCGGCCACCATGATCGCCTTCATCTCGCGCACCGCATTCTGCCAGCCGACAAACACCGCGTGCGCAACGATGGCATGCCCGATGTTCAGCTCCTTGATGCCCGGCAGCGCCGCAATGCGCTGCACGTTCGTGTAGTGCAGGCCGTGGCCGGCGTTCACAACCAGTCCGTGCTTCTGGCCGGCGTTCACGCCCTCGGCCACGCGCAGGAACTCCGCTTCTTGCGCATCGGCCGTATGGGCATCGGCATAGGCGCCCGTATGAATTTCGATGACCGGGGCCTTGCACGCCGCGGCGGCGGCAATCTGCTCAGGATCCGCATCGATGAACAGCGAAACACGGATGCCCGCATCGGCCAGCTGACGGCACGCGGCACTGACCTGTTCGAAGTGACCGACCACGTCGAGGCCGCCTTCGGTGGTCACTTCCTCGCGCTTCTCCGGCACCAGGCACACATCCTGCGGCTTGATCTCGCACGCGATGTCGAGCATCTCGGACGTAATCGCGCACTCCAGATTCATGCGCGTGGCCAGCTTGGGCCGCAGCGCGCGCACATCGGCATCGCGGATATGGCGGCGGTCCTCACGCAGGTGCAGCGTAATCAGGTCCGCGCCGGCTTCTTCGGCCTGCAGCGCGGCCTGAATCGGATCGGGATAGACGGTGCCGCGCGCATTACGCAGCGTGGCAACGTGATCGATGTTGACGCCAAGGTCGATGACCCCGGGATTCGCGTGGAAGATCATGCCAGCTTGCTCAGAGGAATTAGGGAATCAAAGGTACTGCAGATCGATCAGGATCTGGCGCGTTTTCAGCGGCTCAC
>DAIOET010000573.1:0-2944 GCA_036746135.1 Cupriavidus sp. | reverse complement strand
ACATTGCGCTGTTCAAGGGCATGACCGTGCTCGACAACATCATGACCGGCCGCAACACGCAGTTCCGCACCGGCGTGTTCGCGCATGCGCTCTGGTGGGGCCCGGCATGCGCCGAGGAAATGCGCCATCGCCGCAAGGTCGAGGAAGTGATCGACTTCCTGGAAATCCAGGCCATCCGCAAGACCCCGGTGGGACGCCTGCCGTATGGCCTGCAGAAGCGTGTGGAGCTGGCGCGCGCACTGGCGGCCGAACCGTCGATGCTGCTGCTCGACGAACCGATGGCGGGCATGAACGTGGAAGAGAAGCAGGACATGTGCCGCTTCATCCTGGACGTCAACCAGCAGTTCGGCACCACCATCGTACTGATCGAACACGATATGGGCGTGGTGATGGATATCTCGGACCGCGTGGTGGTGCTCGACTACGGCAAGAAGATCGGCGACGGCACGCCTGCAGAGGTCAAGTCGAATGCCGATGTAATCCGCGCCTACCTGGGCACCTCGCACTGAGCACACCGAAAGGCAAGCGACGATGACCTTCTTCTTTGAAATCCTGATCGGTGGCCTGCTCTCGGGACTGATGTACTCGCTGGTGGCACTGGGCTTCGTGCTGATCTACAAGGCTTCCGGCGTGTTCAACTTCGCGCAGGGTGCGATGGTCTACTTCGCCGCACTGGCGGTGGTGGGGCTGATGGACAAGGGCATGCCGATGTGGGCCGCCGTGATCGGCGCGTTCATCGTCATGATCATCGTGGGCATGAGCACCGAGCGCTTCGTGCTGCGCAAGCTGGTCAACCAGCCGCCCATCACGCTGTTCATGGCGACGATCGGCCTGTCGTTCTTCCTGGAAGGACTGGGGCCACTGCTGTTCGGCAACGAGGTGCGGCCGATCCAGCTTGGCATCGTGGATGAGCCAATCGAGTCGATCCTGACGAAATTCGATATCGTCGTGTCGAAATTCGATCTGGCCGCCGCGCTGATCGCCGCGGTGCTGGTGGCGGTACTGGCGCTGTTCTTCCAGTACACGAAGGTTGGACGCGCGTTGCGCGCGGTGGCCGACGATCACCAGGCGGCGTTGTCGCTGGGCATTCCGCTGCAGAACATCTGGGCCATCGTCTGGGGCGTGGCGGGCTTTGTCGCGCTGGTGGCCGGCATGCTCTGGGGGTCGCGCAACGGTGTGCAGTTCGCGCTGACGCTGACCGCGCTCAAGGCGCTGCCGGTGCTGATCCTGGGCGGCTTCACGTCGGTGCCGGGCGCCATCGTCGGCGGGCTGATCATCGGCGCGTCGGAGAAGCTGGCCGAGATCTATATCCCACCGGTGTTTCAGTCGATGTTCGGCGGCAACTTCGGGGGCATCGAGGGTTGGTTTCCGTATGTATTTGCGCTGCTGTTCCTGCTGGTCAGGCCGGAAGGGCTGTTCGGCGAGAAACACATCGATCGCGTATAGCACGCAATGTGTTTTCGGCGAGGGCCGGTGGAGGGGAAGCCTCCACGATGCCTTTCCAAATGCTGAAGTCTGGAGAATTTCATGCTCTACCGCGAATCCGGCCAGTTCAAGACCAGCTACGTAGCCGACAGCCAGATCTTTCCGATTCGGCAAGATCGCATCTTCTTTGCCTTGCTGATGGTGGTGGCGTTCGTCGTCATCCCGTTCACCGGAAGCGAGTACTGGTTCAACGCCATCCTGACGCCGCTGCTGATCTTCTCGCTGGCGGCGCTGGGTCTCAACATCCTGACGGGCTACGCCGGGCAGCTCTCGCTGGGCACCGCGGCGTTCATGGCCGTGGGCGCCTACGCGGCCTACAACTTCCAGCTACGCATCGAGGGCATTCCGGTGCTGCTGACGTTCATCCTGGCCGGTTTTTCCGCGGCGCTGGTTGGCGTGGCATTCGGACTGCCATCGCTGCGCATCAAGGGGTTCTATCTCGCGGTGGCCACGCTGGCCGCGCAGTTCTTCGTGGTGTGGGCGCTGACCAAGTTTCCCTGGCTGTCGAACAACAGTTCGTCGGGCGTGATCACGGCGCAGCGGCTGGACCTGTTCGGGGTGGCGATCGACACGCCCGTGAAGAAGTACCTGTTCGTGCTGGCCATCGTCACGGTGCTGGCGATGGTCGCCAAGAATCTGGTGCGCTCGGCAACGGGCCGCGCCTGGATGGCCGTGCGCGACATGGACGTGGCCGCCGAAGTGATCGGCATTCCGCTGATGCGCACCAAGCTGCTGGCGTTTGCGGTGAGTTCCTTCTATTGCGGCGTGGCCGGCGCGCTCTATGCGTTCTGCTACCTCGGGTCCGTGGAGCCTGATGGCTTCTCGCTGGACCTGTCGTTCCGCATTCTGTTCATGATCATCATCGGCGGCGTCGGCAGCATTCTGGGATCGTTCCTGGGTGCCGCGTTCATCCTGCTGCTGCCGATTTTTCTCGATAACGTGCTGCCGGCGCTGGCGGCGCTGCTGCACCTGCCGTTCACGAATGCCACGGTCTCGCACATCCAGCTCATGGTGTTTGGCGGACTGATCATCTTCTTTCTGATTGTCGAGCCACATGGCCTGGCCCGGCTCTGGCAGATTGCCAAGGAAAAGCTGCGCCTCTGGCCATTCCCGCACTGATTTTTCGAGTCGTTCTTATAACAACGCCCGTTCGAGGTGAAGGAGACTGTCATGACAACCGTGTTTCGCAACGTGCAGCGCGCCGCCCTGGTGGTCAGCGTCGCGGCTGCCCTGCTGGCGCCATCGCTGCCGGCGCTGGCGCAGGCCAATGATCAATTCGTCGCGCTGCCGAGCTATCGCGTCGGCCCATATGGCGCGAACGGGCAATCGTTCTATGGTGGCTTTGTCGACTACCTGAACTACGTCAATCTCAAGGACGGTGGCGTCAATGGCGTCAAGCTCTCCTGGGAAGAGTGCGAGACCGAGTACAACAACGCCAAGGGCGTGGAGTGCTACGAGC
>DAIOET010000572.1:0-2952 GCA_036746135.1 Cupriavidus sp. | reverse complement strand
ACGGCGCGCAGTTCGTGATCAAGAACCCGAATGCCTCGACCACTTGCGGTTGCGGCTCGTCGTTCTCGGTCTGAGGCTCCGGCCTCGCCAGTAAAAAAGCGCACCAGACGGTGCGCTTTTTTTATTTCCCCATGCTGCGTCAGCGTGGGTAGATCGCGCCCAGCACGCGCGGCCCCGCCGCGCCCGTGACGGTCGGCACGTTGCCCGGTGCACGGCGCACGCACTGCCGCGCCAGCCACGCGAAAGCGATGGCTTCCACTTGCGATACCGGCACACCAAAATCCTCGGTTGTCTGCACCGTCATGCCAGGCAGCAATCGACCCAGTGTCGCCATCAGATAGTCGTTGCGCGCGCCACCACCGCAGACGATCAGGCGGTGTGCGCTGCAAGCGTGCGTCTGGATGTCCTGGGCGATCGCCGCGGCGGTCAGTGTGGTCAACGTGGCCTGCACATCGGCAGCCTCGATCCGCTGGGGCAGGCCGTCCAGCACGCCCTGCAGCCATTCGGGATGGAACAGGTCGCGGCCCGTGCTCTTGGGTGGCGCCGCGCGGAAATACGGTTCGGTCAGCAGGCGGGCCAGCAGGTCCGCGTCCACGTTGCCGCTAGCACCCCAGGTGCCGCGATCGTCGAATGGCAGACCGCGATGGCGATGAATCCAGTGGTCGAGCAGCGCATTGCCGGGGCCGCAATCGAAGCCCGTGACAGGTCGGCCCGTGTTGGCGGCCGGCAGGATGCTGATATTGGAGATGCCGCCGATATTGCAGACCACGCGCGTTTCATCGCGCGCGCCGAAGAGCGCGGCATGCACGGCCGGTACCAGCGGCGCACCCTGGCCGCCCGCGGCAATATCGCGGCTGCGGAAATCCGCTACCACGTCAATATCGGTCAGCTCGGCCAGCAACGCGGGATGCTGTGTCTGGCGTGTATATCCGATGCCGTCGTAAAGACCAGGCCGATGGCGGATGGTTTGCCCGTGCGCGCCAATGGCTGCGACCTGCGCGGGTGCGATGCCCGAATGCCTAAGCAATTCGCCCACGCAGTCGGCATAGACGCGCGCCAACCCGTTGGCCGCCACGGCCTCGCGATGGATTTCATCGTCGCCAGGTTGCTGCAACTCACTGAACGCCGCGCGCAGCCCGTCAGGGAAAGGAGAGTGGGCCGCCGCCAGCACCACCGGCCGCGACGCCGAGAAGTCGACGAGCACGCCATCCGCGCCGTCCATGCTGGTGCCTGACATCAGGCCGATGTAACACTCGCTGGACGACACGGACATGGGGTCAGTTGGCGGCAGTCAGAACGTTGTAGGTGCGCAGCATGTTGATGCGGCTCAGCATGGCGCTCGTGTAGGACAGGAATTCCGCGCGCGACTTGCCGGTCAGCGTTGGCGCTTCCATCAGCGTCGTGGTCAGCGGGTTCTGCGGCACGTCGTTATAGCGGAATTCGTAATGCAGGTGCGGTCCGGTTGCCCAGCCCGTCGAGCCCACGTAGCCGATCACCTGGCCCTGGCTCACACGCTGGCCTTCGCGAATGCCCGCAAAGCCGGACAGGTGCGCGTAGTACGTCGAATATCCGCTCGCATGCTGCAGCACGATGATGTTGCCGTAGCCGTTTTGCTGGCCGACGAACTCCACCGTGGCATCGCCCGTGGCGAATACCTTGGTGCCCTGCGGCGCCGCGAAATCCACGCCCTTGTGCTGGGCCCACTTGTGGTGAAGCGGATGGTTGCGGCCGCCAAAACCCGACGACATACGCGAATATTCCACGGGCGAACGCAGGAACGGACGCTTCATGCTGCGGCCATCGAACGTGTAGTAGGCGCCCGGCTCGCCGTCCTCCTCCGGTGCGTACCAGAGTGCCTGGTACAGCGTGTTCCGGTTGATCAGCTCGATCGCCACCACGCGGCCGTTACGGACGAAAGCGCCATCGCGGAAGCCGGCCTCGTAGACGATGCGGAAGCGGTCGCCACGGGCGATGTCATGGTGAAAATCGATAACCCCGGAAAAAATCGAGATCATCTGGCTGACCACCTCGTCCGGCACGTTGGCGGCGTCCATCGATTTGAAGAAGCCGCTGGCGTCGATGGCGCCGGACGCCATTTCGTAGTGCAGGTCGTTGTCGACCGATGCGATGCGAGCCTTGTACGTGTAGTCGGCGCCTTCCTTCGCCGGCGCCACGCGCTCGATCACGAGCTCACGCGATGCCGTGGCATCGCCGCCAAGGTTGGCCTGCAGCGACACCAGCAGGTTGCTGTCGTCGATCTCCGCCTGCACGGTCTGGCCCGGGTTCAGGCTGAACAGGCCGCGCGCGGTGGGGTTCTTGAGGATGAAGGCCTGCGCGTCGGGATCTTCGATACCCAGGCGGCGCAGCAGCGTGGCGATCGTGTCGCCGCGCTGCATGCGCTCCTGGCGCACGTAGACGCTGTCGCTATCGACCTCGGTCAACTGTTCGAGCTGCGCGTGCACGTCAGGCATGCGCAATGCCTGCTGGACGCGCGGGGCGAGCGGATCGTCGAAGGCGTTGCGGGGGGCAACGCCCATCGCGGCCGCCATGCCGAGCGTGAAGACCGTGCCGACGGCAACGGTCAACTGCTTGCGGCGGCGCGCATGCTGGGGATTCGTAGGGTCAACAAGGACCACCAGCTCACGCGCGAAAACTTCGCGGAGACTAGACCACATCACGTAGAATTCAAGCTTTCGGTATTGCCAGGCCGCTGCCGCGACGATATCTCTCGTCTGCCTTCCTCCCCCGAGGTGCGGTGCGGGCGTTGTCTGTGTACCGCCTGGAATGGCGGTTTGCCGACGGATGACCCGTCTGGCACGAAGCGCGGATTATACCAGAACAACGCTGGCCATCCGTCGCAGTTTCTTTATAGATTTCAAAGACTTACGTCATGAGTGAAGTGTCCTCGGCCGCCGCGCCCAATTATCCACTTACGCCGTCGGTGATGCGCGC
>DAIOET010000571.1:0-2960 GCA_036746135.1 Cupriavidus sp. | reverse complement strand
TCGTTCTCCCCCTCCCGCGTGCGGGAGCGAGGGGAGCAACCGATGGCAATCGATATGCCCGTGTCGTTCTCCCCCTCCCGCTTGCGGGAGCGAGGGGAGTAAGCCGATGGCATCCGATATGCCCGCGTTGTTCTCCCCTCTCCCGCTTGCGGGAGAGGGGCTGGGGGAGAGGGCAGGCGGTTCGTATCCCGACCACGCTCGCACAAATTGATTTCGCCAACCGATCCCTTTGTCCTGCTAGACGACGCCCACGCACCAGGCGTGGCTGCCTCACGCCTGTACACCGGCTTCGTGCGCGAAGACACCGTCCCGGCCGGTACCGATGCCGCCGCGCTGGACACGCTGTTGGCGCAAGGCTGGCACGATGGCCTGCACGTCGCGCTGTTCGCGCCATACGAATTTGGCGGCCACCTCGTAGGCGCGCCGGTTCACGTCGACGAACAACTGCCGTTCCACGATGGCGCCTTGCGCCTGCTCTGGTTCCGCACGCTGTCCCTGCTCGATGCCGGCCAGGTCAAGCAGTGGGTCGATGCCCATGCGTTGCCGGGACCAGCGGGGATGCTCGACGTGGCCGGCAACCTGTCGCGCCAGCAGTACACCGCTGCCATCGCCCATATCCACGACTACATCAAGGCGGGCGATACCTACCAGGTGAACTTCACGCAGCGGCTACGCTTTCAGGTATTCGGCGATCCGACCGCGCTGTACGCCGCACTGCGTGACGCCCAGCCGGTGCCGTTCGGCGCGCTCGCTCGATTGCCTGGCGATTGCTGGGTACTCTCGCTGTCGCCAGAGTTGTTCGTGGCGCACGATGGCAACGGTCACCTCGTGGCGCGTCCGATGAAAGGCACGGCACCGCGTACCGGCGATGCCGAGCAGGATGCGCGGTCCGCCAAGGTCCTGGCGGCCGATCCGAAAAATCGCGCCGAAAATGTGATGATCGTCGACCTGCTGCGCAACGACCTGGGGCGGCTTGCCGTGCCCGGCAGCGTGGCGGTTCCCGATCGCTTCGTCGTTGAACCGTTCGGCCGCGTGCTGCAGATGACATCGACGGTCACCGCCACGGCGCGGCCTGCCACGTCGTTCGGCGGTCTCATGCAGGCGCTGTTCCCGTGCGGCTCGATCACCGGCGCGCCCAAGCGCCGCACCATGCAGATCATTGCCGAGCTGGAATCGTCACCGCGCGGCCTTTATACCGGCTCGATCGGCTGGCTCGATGCGCCACGCGATGGCGCCGCGCTGGGCGCCTTCGGCATGTCCGTGGCGATCCGCACGCTGGTGCTGGACGCAACGGGACATGACGGCCTGCGGCAAGGCGAGATGGGTGTGGGCGGCGGCATCGTGCACGACAGCGTGGCGGACGACGAATTTGCCGAGTGTGGCTGGAAGGCGCGCTTTCTGACCGCGCACGATCCCGGCTTTACGCTGTTCGAGACGATGCATGCGTGCGACGGTGTGATCCTGCATCGGGAGCGGCATCTCGCGCGCATCGCAAGATCATCGAAATCGTGCGGATTCGCGTTCGACCTGCCAGCCGCGCGCGCGGCATTGCAGGCCGAGGCCGGACGCCTTGGCGATGGCAACTGGCGACTGCGGATGAGCGTCGACAAACGCGGTGTGATTGCGTTTGCCTCCGGCGCGCTGGTGCCGTTGAAAAACGACACGGTGGACGTCGAACTGGCGGACACACGATTGCCCGTGGCCGACCCACTGCGCCGCCACAAGCTCAGCGCGCGCAGCATTTTCGATCAGGGCTGGCAATCCGCCGAGCGCGCCGGGGCATTCGACCGCCTGTTCTTCAACACGCGCGACGAACTGCTCGAAGGCGGACGTAGCTCGGTATTCGTGAAGGTGGATGGTCAGTGGCTGACGCCGCCGCTATCGGCGGACATCCTGCCGGGCGTAATGCGGGCCGTGGTGATGGAGGAGGGCGATGCACGCATCGACGGACCGGTGTCCGAAGCCACGGTGACACGCGACATGGTGCTGCGGGCCGAGGCGATCGTTATCGCCAATGCACTGCGGGGGACGATGGGGGCGCGGCTGCGTATCGCACCCTGAAGGTTGTCTACCCTCTCCCATTCATGGAAGAGGGTAGTCAGAACGGCGAGGGATTCACCGGCTCAAGCCGAGAACGTATGCTCTTCGGCCGGGAAGCTGCCATCCTTTACCGCGGCCACGTACGCGCGCACGGCGCTCTCGATCGAGGTGTGGCCTTCCATGAAGTTGCGGACGAACTTCGCCTTGCGGCCAGGATAGATGTTGAGCATGTCCTGCAGCACCAGCACCTGACCCGAGCAGTCGACGCCGGCACCGATGCCGATGGTCGGCACCTTCAGCAACGCGGTCACTTCACCGGCCAGCTTGGCGGGCACCGCTTCCATCAGGATCACCTGCGCACCGGCCTGTTCCAGCGCCTGCGCGTCGCGCTTGAGCTGGGCGGCGCCGGCTTCGGTCTTGCCCTGCACCTTGAATCCGCCGAAGGCGTGCACGGACTGCGGTGTCAGGCCGATATGCGCGCAGACCGGAATGCTGCGTTCGACGAGGAATTTGACGATCGGCGCCAGCCATTCGCCGCCTTCGAGCTTCACCATCTGCGCGCCGGCGCGCATCAGCGTGGCGGCACTTTCGAATGCCTTTTCAGGCGTGGGATAGGTGCCAAACGGCAGGTCCGTCACCAGCAACGCGGTCTGGTTGCCGCGCGCCACGCATTCGGTGTGATACGCCATGTGTTCCAGCGTGACGGGCAGCGTGGTCTGCTGGCCCTGCATCACGTTGCCAAGCGAATCGCCGACCAGGATCATCTCCACGCCGCAGTAATCGAGCAACGCGGCGAAGCTGGAGTCATACGCGGTAAGCATGACGATTTTCTCGCCGGCATCGCGCATGGTCTGCAGTTTGGGAGTGGTGACGGTCTTGCGGGAGGGGTCGAGGAGGTAACTCATGGCAGTGCCCGTAGG
>DAIOET010000570.1:0-2965 GCA_036746135.1 Cupriavidus sp. | reverse complement strand
AACCAGCCGCCGGTGGGTACGCCGGTGAAGGTGACCGACTTGCCGGAAGGCGACACGGTGGTGATCTTGACGATGCCTTCGACCACGCCCAGCCAGTGCTCGGCCATTTCGCCCTTGTGACAGACGTAGTCGCCTTGTGCGTACTCGCGCACCGTCGTCACGCGTTTGACATGCGCGCGCTGCTCGGCGCTCAGGTCGGCGGCCCAGGCGGCGCCGTCGACGAAACTGGATAAGTCAGCGGTAGGCATCTGGCTCCGTAGGGATTAACCCGGAATTGTCGCCGGCGCGACAACCGGGGGAAATGGCATCGGCTATCTTACGATCACACACGGAACCGGCCCTGCCAGCAATCCTCACCCAATAAGGCAAGGCGGGCGTGATGCAGCGCGGCAATGCCGCGCCCGGCAAACGCCCAGTATAGCGACCGGTCTTGCGGCTTGATACCCGGCATGGCCCTTAGGCCATCCGCAGGGGGAGAGGAGACAGCGATGCAGGAATCGTCGGCAACGACCTTTCCGCGATGGCTGCTGGCACACGCCACGCAGCGGCCCGGCCATCCGGCCTATCGCGAGAAGGACCTCGGCATCTGGCAGGCCTATAGCTGGTCACAGGCAGCGCGCGAAGTGCGTGCGCTGGCGTGCGGGCTGGCGGCGCTGGGCTTCCGCCGTGGCATGAACCTGGCCGTGGTCGGTGACAACCGTCCGCGTCTCTATTGGGCGATGACCGCCGCGCAGGCGCTGGGCGGCGTGCCCGTGCCGCTCTATCAGGACGCCATCGCGGGCGAAATGGTCTACGTGCTTGACGATGCCGAGATCGAATTCGCCATCGTCGAGGACCAGGAACAGGTCGACAAGCTGCTCGAAGTGGAGTCGCAACTGGCGTCGCGCGGCCGTGCGGTGCGCCACGTCATCTACGAAGATCCACGCGGCCTGCGCGACTACGATCATCCGTCGCTGCTGTCGTACGAGCGCGTGCAGGAGATCGGCCGCGAATACGACCAGGCCAACCCCGGTTTCTTCGATGCGCAGGTGCAGGCGGGCATGTCCGACGACACCGCGATCATCCTCTACACATCGGGTACCACGGGCAAGCCGAAGGGCGTCTGCCACTCGCATGCGGGGCTGATCGGCGCGGCGCGCAATGGCTGCCAGTTCGACGGACTGGGCGCGGACGACGACGTGCTGTCGTACCTGCCGATGGCATGGGTGGGCGACAACCTGTTCTCGTATGCGCAGGCGATGGTGGCGGGCTTCACCGTGAATTGCCCCGAGTCGCGCGAAACCGTGATGACCGATCTGCGCGAAATCGGGCCGACGTACTACTTCGCGCCGCCGCGTATCTACGAAGGGCTGCTCACGCAGGTCATGATCCGCATGGAAGACGCGGGCTGGCTCAAGCGCAAGATGTTCCATTGGGCGATGGGCGTGGCGCGCCGTTGCGGCGCCGACATCCTCGACAAGCGCCCGGTACCCGCGCTCGACAGGCTGCGCTACGCGGTCGGCGAATTCCTGATCTACGGCCCGCTGCGCAATGTGCTCGGCATGAGCCGCATCCGGGTTGGCTACACGGCCGGCGAGGCAATCGGCCCGGACCTGTTCCGCTTCTATCGCTCGATCGGTATCAACCTCAAGCAGTTCTACGGTCAGACCGAAACCTGCGCCTATGTCTGTCTGCAACCCGACGGCCAGGTCAAGTTCGATTCTGTTGGCCCCGCCGCACCGGGCATGGAGATCCGTATCGCCGATAACGGCGAGGTGCTGGTGCGTGGCGTGGGCCTGCTCAAGGCGTATTACAAGCGTGAGGACGCCACGCGCGAGGCGATCAACGACGAGGGGTACTTCATGACCGGCGATGCCGGTGTGATCGATGCCGACGGCCACCTGAAGATCATCGACCGCGCCAAGGACGTCGGCAAGCTGGCCGATGGGTCGATGTTCGCGCCCAAGTACATCGAGAACAAGCTGAAGTTCTTTCCGTACATCAAGGAGGCGGTGGCGTTCGGCACCGACCGCGACCGCGTCTGCGCCTTCATCAATATCGACTTCGACGCCGTGGGCAACTGGGCCGAGCGGCGGCACCTGCCGTATGCGGGATACGTCGACCTGGCCGGGCAGCCCGATGTGATCGCCATGATTGGCGAGTGCGTGGAGCAGGTGAATGCCGACCTGGCCGCCGACGCCATGCTGACTGGCTCGCAGGTGGCGCGCTTCCTGATCCTGCACAAGGAACTCGATCCCGATGACGACGAGCTGACCCGCACGCGCAAGGTACGGCGCGGGTTCATCGCGGAAAAGTACGCGGTATTGGTGGAAGCGCTCTATGCGGACAAGGCGGAGCAGTTCATCGACACGCGCGTGAAGTTCGAGGATGGCCGCGAAGGCAGTGTGTCGGCCACGCTGAAGCTGGTGGACGTCAAGCGCTTTCCGCCCGTGGGCGGCGCGCGCGCGGCCTGAAGAAAGCAGAGGGGAGAGCGACAGATGACGGCAACCCAGACAGCGTGGCAGGGCGGCATGGCGCGCGTCGACGCATCGGGCACGATGGTTTCGCCCGGTACGATCGCACCGCCGGGACATGCGGAAGGCGCGCACGGCGACGCCCCGCGTACCGGCGACGCGCATCAGTCGGACACGACGGCCCGCGCCCACACGCGCGGCGATGTGATCCTCGACCTGCAGAATATTTCCCTGTCGTTCGGCGGCGTGAAGGCGCTGACCGATATCTCGTTCGACGTTTGCGAGCACGAGATCCGCGCCATCATCGGTCCTAATGGCGCGGGCAAGAGTTCGATGCTGAACGTGATCAACGGCGTGTACCACCCGCAGCAGGGCCGCATCGTGTTCCGTGGACAGGAGCGCCGCCAGATGCATCCGACGGCTGCCGCGCGCCAGGGCATCGCCCGCACGTTCCAGAACATTGCGCTGTTCAAGGGCATGACCGTGCTCGACAACATCATGACCGGCCGCAA
>DAIOET010000569.1:0-2967 GCA_036746135.1 Cupriavidus sp. | reverse complement strand
CGTTCATGTTCGACATCACCGGCACCGCCATCGGCCATATCCAGGGCGGCAAGGTACGCGCGCTGGCCGTCACCTCCAAGACACGCAACGCCGCGCTGCCGACGGTGCCGACGCTGGTGGAATCGGGCCTCAAGCAATACGATCTGACCGGCTGGTACGGCCTGGTGGGGCCGCTCGGCATGCCCGCCGATGTGGTGGATCGCCTGGTCAAGGCGCAGCAGGCCGTGGGCCAGGACCCGGCCTTCCGCGCGCGCATGACCGATGGTGGCTACGATCTCAACATCACCGGCCCCGCCCCGTTGCAGGACCGCATCAAGAAGGAGCTGGCTCTCTGGGGCAACGTCGTCAAGACGGCGCACATCGAGGTGGAGTAACGGCGCGGCCGGCGCAGGGTCCAGACGTTCCGCGCCGGCGAAGCACCGCTTTCCCGATCACGAATTGCGCGGCCCCTGTCCTGCCCATACACTGCGACATGCCGGATGGTTTCCGGCCTCACCGAACCCGAATCCACTCTGCAAAAGGACTTGAGCGAGATGCCGCAGGACCGAGCCATCGCGAATCGCATCAGCGACATTCCCCGCCACTGGGCGGCACATGCGCCCAACAACGTGGCCGTGTACGAAGGCGAACGCACGGTGACGTTTGCGCAGCTCTGGGAAAACGTCGGCCTGGCACGGCAGTATCTTGAGGCGCAAGGCGTCGCCACCGGCGACCGCGTGATGATCACCGGCGAAAACTGCCTGGCGGTGATCACGCTGGTCTTTGCCCTGTCCGAGCTTGGTGCGTGGCCCGTTGTGACCAATGCCCGGCTCACCGCGCGCGAGATCGAAGAAATTCGCACGCACTGCACGCCCCGCCTGATGCTGTTCACGCACGCCGCGTCGCCCGACGCCTTGCGCCACGGCCTGCGCTACCGTGCCCGCGAAATCGCGCCGCCGGGACTGGGGCCGTTGATGGCGGCGGACGTCGACGCGGGCAGCGAGCGCGAACCGCGTGAGCTGGCCAGCGAAGTTGCGGCGTTGATCTACACATCGGGCACCACGGGCCAGCCCAAGGGCGTGATGGTCACGCATCGCGGCCTGCTGCACTATGCGCGCGTGACCGCCGAAACCCGTGGTATCGGCCCCGGAGACTGCGCCTATGCGGTGATGCCGATGTCGCACATCTTCGGGCTTGCCACGCTGCTGCTGGCCACGTTTCAGGGTGGCGGCAGCCTTTATCTGGTGGCACGCTTCAACGTCAACGACGCCTGCGCCGCGCTGCAACGCGAGGCGATCTCGATACTGCAGGGCGTGCCGGCGATGTTCAGCCGCATCCTCGCCCATCTGCAGAAACAAGGCATCGCCACGCTGCATCCGCAGCGGCTGCGTTATCTGTACACGGGCGGCGGACCGCTGGAGCCAACGCTCAAGCGCAATGTCGAAACGGTATTCGGCCAGCCGCTGCATCATGGCTATGGCATGACCGAATATGCCGGATCGCTGTTCATCACCCGTCTGGACCGCCCTCGCAGCGACTGCGCCGCAGGCGAGATCGTCGAGGGCGCCGAACTGCGCATCGTGGGAGCAGGCGGCGAGGCCGTGCCGCAGGGCACGCCGGGCGAACTGTGGGTGAAAGGCCCCGGCGTCATGCGTGGCTACTATCGCGCGCCGGCGCAAACGGCCGAGGCACTGCGCCCGGATGGGTGGCTCAACACTGGAGATATCGGCCGGCTGGGTCCCGACGGCGCGCTGTACATCGTCGGCCGCACGCGCGATCTGATCATCCGGTCGGGCTTCAGCGTGTATCCGATCGAGGTGGAGTCGGTCATCAACTCGCACCCGTCGGTGCGGCTGTCCGCCGTGGTTGGCAGGCCAGCGGCCGACGGCAACGAGGAGATCGTCGCGTTCGTCGAGTTACGCGAAGGCGAGACATTCGATGCCGCGGAACTGCATGCCTATCTGGCCGAGCGGCTGTCTCCATACAAACGCCCGGCCCAGATCGTGCGCGTGTCCGCCATTCCCACCACGGCCAGCGGCAAACTGCACAAGCATCAGCTACGCGGCATGATTGCCGAGTTGGTCTAGGCAGCGTCCGGGCACGCAGGCACCGTCAGGCCGGGTTGCCGGTGCCGTCTTCCACAAGCAGGTCCACCAGCTTGCGCGCGAAAGCGGGCAGCGCATCGAGGTCTGCCACGCAGATCTGCAGCTTGCGTTCGGCCCAGTCGTCCTCGATCTGCACGATGTTGAGCGCCATCGTCTGCGCATGGCGGCGTGCCGTGCTCTCCGGCAGAATGCCGATGCCGACGTTGGCTTCGATCATGCGCCCCGCCGTCTCGAAGTTACTGACCTGAATGCGCCAGTGCAGCGTGCGTTGCAGATCTGCTGCGGCACGCTTCAGGAAGTTGTGGATCGCGCTTTCCTCGGGCAGGCCGATGAAATCGTAGTCGAGCGTCTCGACAAAGCGCACCCGCTTGCGCTGCGCCAGCGGGTGGCTCAGCGCGGTGGCCAGCACCAGGCGGTCAAGCCGGTAAGGCATCACCTCCAGCCCTTCCATGTTCACGCCGCTGGCCGCAATGCCGATATCGACCATGCCTTCCTGCACGGCCCGGACGATATCCGGGCTGAGCCGCTCACGGATATCGACGGTCACATCGGGATGGTTGACCAGGTACGTGCGCAGCACCCCCGGCAGGAACTCGCTCATCGCCGTGGTATTGGCAAACACCCGGACGTGTCCCTTGATGCCCGACGCATACTCCTGCAGGTCGCCGCTTAGCTGCTCGATCTGTCGCAGTACGCGACGCGCATGGGCCAGCAGCGTTTCGCCGGCCGGCGTGACCTTGACGCCCTGGCTGCTACGGCTCAGCAGCTTCACGCCCACCTGCTCTTCCAGGTTCTTGATGCGCGTGCTGGCCGCCGGCAGCGACAGGTGGCAACGTTCTGCACCGCGGGTCAGGCTGCTGGCTTCCGCAATATGCGTGAAGAG
>DAIOET010000568.1:0-2969 GCA_036746135.1 Cupriavidus sp. | reverse complement strand
CGATTTCCACCAGGCACAGACGGCACGAGCCGAACGGTTCCAGTGAGTCGGTGGCGCAGAGCTTGGGCACGCCAATGCCGGCTTCGGCGGAGGCGCGCATGACGGAGGTGCCTGCGGGCACGGTGACGGATACGCCGTCGATCTCCAGCGTCACCATCGTGTCTGAGTCGATGGCGGGGGTTCCGTAGTCAAAATCGTCGCGAGCGTTCAAGGGACGTCTCCCGTAATGCACTGCTTTATGAGGATGCGCGCCCCTGAGAGGCGCGTCGTTCTTAAATGCCAATCAGGCGGCGCGGGCAGGCTTTGCCGACAACCCGAAGTCTTCCGGGAATTCGTTGAGCGCGGACAGCACCGGGTAAGGCGTCATGCCTCCCATCGCGCACAGCGAACCCGCGAGCATCGTGTCGCACAGATCGCGCACCAGCGCCACATGCTTGACCGGCTGGTCGCCCGCGATGATGCGGTCGATCACCTCGACGCCACGTGTGGAACCGATCCGGCATGGCGTGCACTTGCCACACGACTCGATCGCGCAGAATTCCATCGCATACCGCGCCATCTTCGCCATATCGACGGTTTCGTCGAACACGACGATGCCTCCGTGGCCCACCACCGCACCGAATGCGGCATAGGCTTCGTAGTCGAGCGGCGTATCGAAGCGCGACTCGGGCAGGTACGCGCCCAGCGGGCCACCGACCTGCACCGCGCGGATGGCGCGGCCGCTGCGCGTACCGCCGCCGAAGTCGAACATCAGCTCGCGCAGCGTCACACCGAACGCCTTCTCGACCAGCCCGCCTTGCTTGATGTTTCCGGCGATCTGGAACGGCAGCGTGCCGCGCGAACGGCCCATGCCGAAGTCCTGATAGAACTTTGCACCGCGCGCCAGGATCACCGGCACCGTGGCCAGCGAAATCACGTTGTTGATCACGGTCGGCTGGCCGAACAACCCCTTCAACGCCGGCAGTGGCGGCTTGGCGCGCACCACGCCGCGCTTTCCTTCCAGGCTTTCCAGCAGCGCCGTTTCCTCGCCGCACACGTAGGCGCCGGCGCCCTTGCGCACCTCCAGCGTAAAGCGCTTGCCGCTGCCGCGGATGTTGTCGCCAAGCCAGCCCGCCTGCGTGGCGATCTCGATGGCGGCTTCGGTGGCCGCAATCGCATGCGGGTATTCGGACCGCGTGTAGATGTAGCCGGACTCCGCGCCGACGGCCAGGCCCGCGATCGTCATGCCTTCGATCAGCATGAACGGATCGTCTTCCATGACCATGCGGTCGGAGAACGTGCCCGAGTCGCCTTCATCGGCATTGCAGACGATGTATTTGACCGGCGACTTCGCGGCCAGCACCGTCTTCCATTTGATGCCCGTGGGGAACGCCGCGCCGCCGCGACCGCGCAGGCCGGAGTCGAGCACTTCCTGCACGATCTGTTCGGACGACATCGCCAGCGCGCGCGTCAGGCCGGCAAAGCCTTCGTGCGCGATGTAGTCGTCGAGCGAGAGCGGATCGGTGATGCCCACGCGCGCAAAGGTCAGACGCTCCTGCTGCTTCAGGAACGGGATCTCGTCGGTCAGGCCATGCGCCAGCGCATGCGGGCTGCCCGTCAGCAAGCCGGCGTCGAACAGCGCGCCGACGTCGTCTTCGGTCACAGGGCCGTACGCGACGCGACCCGCATCGGTCTGCACTTCGACCAGCGGTTCAAGCCAGAACATGCCACGCGATCCGTTGCGCACGATGCGCACATCGGCGCCACGTTTTGCGGCCTCGCTGGCGATGGCCTGCGCCACCTCATCCGCACCGAGTGCCAGCGCGGTGGAGTCGCGGGGTACGAAGATGGTCGTGGTCATGCGCGGGCCTCCTCGTCTTCACGTACCGCATCGACGAGCTTGTCGAAGCGCTTTGCGTCCACCCGTGCGTGCAGACGCTCGCCGATCATCATGGCCGGGCCGGTCGCGCATTGCCCGAGGCAATAGACCGGCTCCAGCGTGAACTGGCCATCGGGCGTCGTCTCGTGAAAATCGCAACCAAGCTTGCGGCACGCATGTTCGGCCAGCGCGTCGGCGCCTACCGACTGGCAGGCCTCGGCACGGCAAACCTGAACCACATGGCGGCCGGCCGGTTGCTGGCGGAAGTGGTGATAGAACGTGATGACGCCATGCACTTCGGCGCGCGACAGGTTCAGCGCGCGAGCGATGACGGGTACTGCATCGTCGGGAATAAAGCCGTGGCTGTCCTGGATATCGTGCAGGATCGGCAGCAACGCCCCCGGCATGTCACGCTTGGCCGCGACGATGCGCAGGATGTCTGGTGCGGTGTTGCCACTGCCGGCTGGCGCCGTGGGGATGGCGGTCTCTGGCATGCTGTCTCCATTTTGTTCTGTCGATCCCGATATCGGCTTTTTTATTCATATTCGGGAACATCACAACGGGCGTTTCGGCCTCTTTGTGCGACTATAGGACCGTGTTTTGCACCGTTCAATATGCTATTTTCCGCATATGCTACGCATCTCGATCCTTCCGCACCTCCAGATCCGCGACGACACCTCCCCGGCGCCCGCGCCAGCACTGGATGTGTCACGTCTGGTGGCCCTGTTGGGCCTGATCGAATCCACCGGCAATATTGCCCAGTCCGCCGAGGCGATGGCGTTGTCATACCGCTACGCCTGGGGCATTTTGCGTGATGCGGAAACCTTGTTCGGGGGTGCGCTCATCGCCAAAACACGTGGACGAGGGTCTACCCTAACCCCGTTGGCGCAGCAGCTGGTGTGGGCCAGCAAGCGCATCGCGGCGCGTCTGTCGCCGACGCTGGACAGCCTGGCCTCCGAGCTGGAGATCGAGCTCAAGAAGCTGATGGCGGCCAGCGACCCCACCGTACGCATTCACGCCAGCCACGGTTTTGCCGTGGCCGCGCTACGTGATTTTCTGGACGAGCAGAAGGTACGCCACGACCTCAAGTACTGCGGCAGCCTGGAGGCCG
>DAIOET010000567.1:0-2969 GCA_036746135.1 Cupriavidus sp. | reverse complement strand
CAGAGCGGTGGAGACAATGACTGATCTTTCGGATGTGAGCAGGACGGCGGCCGCCCGGCCCCAGGTGGCGCAGGGCACCGGCCCGGCCAACAAGGTGCGCTTTGTTACCGCGGCGTCGCTGTTCGACGGCCATGACGCGTCGATCAACATCATGCGGCGCATCCTGCAGTCGCATGGCTGCGAGGTGATCCACCTGGGCCACAACCGATCCGTGCACGAGGTGGTGACCGCGGCACTGCAGGAAGACGTGCAGGGCATCGCCATCTCCAGCTACCAGGGCGGGCACGTCGAATACTTCAAATACATGATCGACCTGCTGCGCGAGCATGGTGGCGAGCACATCCAGGTGTTCGGCGGCGGCGGCGGGGTGATCGTGCCCGAGGAAATCCGTGAGTTGCAGGCTTACGGCGTGGCGCGCATCTACAGCCCCGAGGACGGCCAGCGCATGGGCCTGGCCGGCATGATCGCCGACATGGTGCAGCGCTGCGATATCGATCTCACGCGCTACGCGCCTTCGACGCTCGATGCCGTCTCCCAGGGTGACCGCCGCGTGCTGGCGCAATTGATCACGGCGCTCGAAAACGGCCGCGCCGCGCCGCAGCTGGTCAGTGCATTGCATGACAACGCCAAGGCGGCTGCCACGCCAGTGCTCGGCATCACCGGTACCGGCGGCGCGGGCAAGTCGTCGCTGACCGACGAACTGATTCGCCGCTTCCGCCTGGACCAGCACGACGCGCTGTCGATTGCCGTGATTTCGATCGACCCGTCACGACGCAAGTCGGGCGGCGCACTGCTGGGCGACCGCATTCGGATGAATGCGATCAACCATCCGAATATTTTCATGCGCTCGCTGGCCACGCGCGATGCCGGCTCGGAAATCTCCCAGGCGCTGCCTGATGTGATCGCTGCCTGCAAGGCTGCGAAGTTCGACCTGGTGATCGTGGAAACGTCGGGCATCGGGCAGGGCGATGCGGCGATCGTGCCGCATGTGGATCTCTCGCTGTATGTGATGACCCCCGAGTTCGGCGCGGCAAGCCAGCTTGAGAAGATCGACATGCTCGACTTTGCCGACTTCGTGGCCATCAACAAGTTCGACCGCAAGGGCGCGCAGGATGCCTGGCGCGATGTGGCCAAGCAGGTGCAGCGCAACCGCGAGCAGTGGCACGCCAGGGCGGACGAGATGCCGGTCTACGGCACGCAGGCGTCGCGCTTCAACGACGATGGCGTGACCATGCTCTACCAGGGCCTGGTCCAGGCACTGGCCGAGCATGGCCTGAAATTCAAGCCAGGCGCATTGCCGCAGGTGGCCGGCCGAATTTCAACGGGCCAGAACGTGATCGTGCCGCCGGCGCGCAACCGCTACCTGGCCGAGCTGGCCGATACCGTGCGTGCCTACCATCGCCGCGTGGCCGAGCAGAGCCGCCTGGCGCGCGAGCGTCAGCAGCTGCGCGCCACCGGTGCGATGCTGAAATCGGCGAACACCAATGCCGATGGGCAGGCAATCGAAGCGCTGGCGGCCGAGCGCGACGCATCGCTGGGCAGCGTCGAGCGCAAGCTGCTGGCGATGTGGCCGCAGATGCAGGCGGCCTATAGCGGCGACGAGTACGTCGTAAAGATCCGCGACAAGGAAATCCGTACCGGCCTGATCACAACGACGCTGTCCGGTACCAAGGTCCGCAAAGTGGTGCTGCCGCGCTTCGAGGATGAAGGCGAGATCCTGAAATGGCTGATGCGCGAAAACGTGCCGGGCAGCTTCCCGTACACGGCGGGCGTCTTCGCGTTCAAGCGCGAAGGCGAGGACCCCACGCGCATGTTCGCGGGCGAGGGCGATGCGTTCCGCACCAACCGCCGGTTCAAGCTCGTGTCCGAAGGCATGGATGCCAAGCGGCTGTCCACCGCGTTCGACTCGGTCACGCTCTATGGCGAAGACCCGCACGAGCGACCCGATATCTACGGCAAGGTGGGCAATTCGGGTGTGTCGATCGCCACGCTCGACGACATGAAGGTGCTGTACGACGGCTTTGACCTGACCAGCCCGAGCACGTCGGTGTCGATGACGATCAACGGGCCGGCGCCGACCATCCTGGCGATGTTCATGAACACCGCCATCGATCAGAATCTGGACAAGTTCCGCGCCGACAACAAGCGCGAGCCGACCGCCGACGAAGAGGCCAAGATCCGCGCATGGGTGCTGCAGAACGTGCGCGGCACGGTGCAGGCGGACATCCTCAAGGAAGATCAGGGCCAGAACACGTGCATCTTCAGCACCGAATTTTCGCTGAAGGTGATGGGCGACATCCAGGAGTACTTCGTCCATCATCAGGTGCGGAATTTCTATTCGGTGTCGATCTCGGGTTACCACATTGCCGAGGCGGGCGCGAATCCGATCTCGCAGCTCGCGTTCACGCTGGCCAACGGCTTCACCTATGTGGAAGCGTACCTGGCGCGCGGCATGCATATCGACGACTTCGCGCCGAACCTGTCGTTCTTCTTCTCGAACGGCATGGACCCCGAGTACAGCGTGCTGGGCCGCGTGGCGCGCCGCATCTGGGCCGTGACGATGCGCGACAAGTACGGCGCCAACGAGCGCAGCCAGAAACTCAAGTACCACATCCAGACGTCGGGCCGTTCGCTGCACGCGCAGGAGATCGACTTCAACGACATCCGCACGACGTTGCAGGCGCTGATTGCCATCTACGACAACTGCAACTCACTGCACACCAACGCCTATGACGAGGCGATCACCACGCCGACCGCCGAATCGGTGCGCCGCGCGCTGGCGATCCAGCTGATCATCAACCGCGAATGGGGCGTGGCGAAGTGCGAGAACCCGAACCAGGGCAGCTTCCTGATCGAGGAACTGACCGACCTCGTGGAAGAGGCCGTGCTGCAGGAGTTCGAACGCATTGCCGAGCGCGGCGGCGTGCTGGGCGCGATGGAAACCGGCTACCAGCGCGGCAAGATCCAGG
>DAIOET010000566.1:0-2971 GCA_036746135.1 Cupriavidus sp. | reverse complement strand
GCCGTGCGCGGCTTCCTCGGCGTTCGAGGCGGTCACCACGCCCGCGTAGCGCGGGTTGTTGCTGATCAGCTTCGCGTAGTCGTTGCAGGCTTCCTCGTACGAGCCGTAGGCGCGGAACTTCGCGCGCACCTTCTGCGGCTGGCCGTCCACGTATTCGGTGGTCAGGATTTCGGTGGTCGGACCCTTCCAGTTGCCGCCTGCCTTGATGCCGAACACGTTGAACGTGCTCGATCCATCGGGATTGCGGATCTCGCGGCGGCCCCAGCCAGATTCCAGCGCGGCCTGGCCCACGATCAGCTTGGCCGGCACGCCCGAGGCGCGCGACGCTGCCATCGCCGGCTCTGCCATGCGATTGACGAAGTTGCTGATGTGTTCCGGCGAGTCATCCGGCAACTGGCCCAGTTGTTGTGCCTGGCCGTTGCCCTGCCAGTCGGCCTGGTTCTGGTACTGGCGCAGTCCGGCGGTGGGGTTCCATGCCGCACCCGGCAGCGTCGTACCGACCGGCGGCGGGCCGTCGGCGTCAGTGGCGCCACGGCTGTCCAGCATTTGCGCCATCTGCGCGTCACGCGCGCTGGCGCCGGTGATGCCACCGGCCCCGTTCATGCCGGCCGGCAGTTGTGTGCCCGTGGCACGGGCCAGCTGGCGAATCATCACATCGGCCAGGCCGATGCCGCGCGACGACAACTGCTGCGACATCTGCTGGTCCATCATCGACATGTAGAGCTTGGTCTGCTCGTTGTCGAAGAGGCCATCGGACGGCGTGGCATCGCGCATGCTCTTGAGCACCATCTGCGTGAAAACCGCTTCGAACTGCTTGGCGGCCGCCTGCAGCGTGGTCGAGTTGTTGCCGGCGCGGGCCTGGTTCTTGAGCGCTTCGAAACCCTGGGTATCGAGGGCGAAGCGCTGCGAGATATCGGCCTGCGCGCCGAGCGTGTTACCCGCCGCCATCAGATGATCTCCAGTTCGGCGCGCAGCGCACCAGCGGCACGCATGGCTTCCAGGATGGTCTGCAGGTCGGCCGGCGTGGCGCCGAGCGCGTTCAGTCCCTTGACCACCGCGGACAACGATGCACCCGCCTTCACGATCTGCAGCGAACCACCGTCGCGCTTGAGGTCGATCTGCGATACGGGCGCGACCACGGTCTGGCCCTGGCTGAACGGTGCCGGCTGGCTGATCACCGGCTGGGTATTGATGACCACCGACAGGTTGCCATGCGCAATCGCACAGTCCTCCACGGTCACTGCCTGGTTCATCACGATCGAACCGGTACGGGCGTTCAGGATGACCTTGGCGGCGGCCTTGGCCGGCGTGACGTCGAGGTTCTCGATGCGCGCCATGAAGCCCACGCGCGCCGTTGACGTCTGCGGCGTGCGCACCTGCACCACGCGGCCGTCCATCGCGGCGGCCGTGCCGGGGCCGAGATTGCGGTTGATCGCTTCGACCACGCGCTCGGCGGTGCCGAAATCGGTGTCCTTCAGCTCCAGGTTCATGAAGCCGTTTTCGGGCTGGAACGATGCCACGGCGCGTTCGACGATCGCGCCATTGGCGATGCGGCCCACGGCCAGCTGGTTGATCTGTACCTTGCTGCCGTTGGCCGACGCCCCCGCGCCGCCCACCAGCATGTTGCCCTGGGCGATGGCGTACACCTGGCCGTCGGCGCCCTTGAGCGGCGTCATCAGCAGCGTGCCGCCGCGCAGGCTCTTGGCGTTACCCATCGACGACACCACCACGTCCATCTGGCTGCCCGGCTGGGCGAAGGCCGGCAGCGTGGCGGTCACCATCACGGCCGCGACGTTCTTGAGCTGCATGTTCTTGCCGGCCGGCAGCGTGATACCCAGCTGCGACAGCATGTTGCTCAAGCTCTGCGTGGTGAACGGCGTCTGCATCGTCTGGTCGCCGGTGTTATCCAGACCCACGACCAGGCCGTAACCCACGAGCGGGTTGTCGCGCACGCCCTGGAACGTCGCCAGGTTTTTCAGGCGTTCCGCATGCGCGGCGCCCGTGCCCAGACCCAGAAAGAGCGCGAGCAGCAGGCAGGCAAAAGAGACCGCGCGACCTGAGCGGGAAAGACGGCCGGGCGGGTTGCCAAAATACGAGCCTGGCTTTTGGAAAGGCATCGGAGGCAGAAACATGGCGGGATCAGTACGGTAAGACATTGAGGAAGAAGCGCTGCAGCCAGCCCATGTTCTGCGCCTCGTCGATATACCCCTTCGCGGTGTATTCGATGCGCGCATCCGCCACCTGGGTGGACGGCACTGCGTTATCGCCGGTAATCGTGCGCGGATTCACCACCCCCGAGAAGCGGATGAACTCCGCGCCCTGGTTGATGGCCATCTGCTTTTCTCCTGACACCACCAGGTTGCCGTTCGGCAGCACTTCGATCACCGTAACGGTGAGGGTGCCGTTGAAGGTGTTCGCGGCGGTGGCGCCGCCGCCTGCCTTCAGCGAATTGGTGCCGTTCACGTCGGCATTCTGGCTGGTGCCGAACAGGCCGGCCAACGCGCGCGGCACCGCATTGAAGGCCAGCGTGGTGCTGCCGGTGCGGTTGGCGTTGGTGGCGGAGTTCTTGCTCGCGTTGACGTTCTCGCTGATCACGATCGTGAGGATGTCGCCAACGTTACGCGGCCGCCGATCCTCGAACAGCGGATTACCCGCGTACGAGGATGCGTAGATGGAACCCGTGGCAGGACCCTGCGCGCGCGGCTCGGCGCGCGCGGTGGTAGGCATCTGCACAAGCGGCTCCTTGGGCATCATCGCGCAACCGCCGCTTGCCAGCGCGGCGAGGCCGACGATGGCATAAACGACGATTGCACCGATGCGATACTGCGTGGCGGCCATGATCATTCCCGTTCTTAACCCATCTGGCTCAGGCGCTGCAGCATCTGGTCGGACGTCTGCACCGCCTTGCTGTTGATTTCGTAAGCGCGCTGGGTCTGGATCATGCTGACCAGCTCTTCCACCACGTTCACGT
>DAIOET010000565.1:0-2973 GCA_036746135.1 Cupriavidus sp. | reverse complement strand
AGCTCGACAAGGTGGCCTTCGGCTCCGTGGCCAGCTGGCTGCAGGACGTCCGGGCTCAGCAGCGGCTCAAGGTTACCGATGCCCGCATCAGCTACGTAGGCGCCACGGCACTCGTCAATGTCACGGCAACGCTGCAAGGCCCCGGTGCCGGCGGCCGCAACTGATGGCGCGGCTAGAGGCCCTGCGGCTGCCCCGTCGGCGAGTGCGCGCATCGCGCGGCTGGCAACGGCTGCGTTGGGCGATGCTCGGCGCGGCGACGGTCGCCGTCACCGTGATCGCTTCGCTGCCGGCCACATGGATGGCCGACCGCATTGCCACGGAAAGCGGGCGGCGCGTGCTACTGGCTGACGCGGCGGGCACGCTGTGGCACGGCAGCGCCACGCTGGCACTGTCGGCCGGCGCGGGCAGCCAGACGTCCACGGTACTGCCGGGCCGGCTGACATGGGACGTGGCGTTCTGGCCGTTGCTGACCGGTACGCTGCGGATCGTGCTGGAACAGGATATGTCGATGGCCGCACCGGTAACGGTTGCGGTGACGCCGGCCGGCTGGACCGTGCAGCCTGGCAGCATCCGCTTGCCTGCATCGCTGCTCGAAGGCATCGGCGCGCCGTTCAACACACTGCGTCCGGACGGCACGATGCGCATCGACTGGTCGGCGCTGCAAGGCAAGTTTGCCGGCAACCAGAAATTCGGACGTCTGACCCTGCAACTGGAACAGATGTCGGCGGCGGTGAGCCGTCTGCGCCCGTTGGGCAGCTATCGCGCGGAGGTCGACCTGACCGGCGCCGACGGCAGCCTGCAACTGAAGACCACGGCCGGGCCGCTGCATCTGGAGGGCAGCGGCACGCTTGGCCGGCAGTCCCGCTTCGAAGGCACGGCGCACGCCGACCCCGAAGCGGCCACCCAGCTCGCGGGCCTGCTAAGCCTGCTGGGACGAACAGAAAACAACGTGACAAGGCTGCGCTTCTGATTGCCGAAGCTGCCGAAGCTCAAGCCTGGAACCGATGATGAAAACGCAATCCACCCACCGCCTTGCCCGTACCGTCTGCGCTCGCGCCACTGCGCTGTTGTGCAGCCTGTCATTGCTGTCGCCCGCCACGCTATGGGCGCAGCCGCAGCAGCAGGTACCGCAGCCCAATGACGTCACGCCGCGCAATCGTGATCAGGTGGTGCTGAATTTCGTCAATGCCGATCTCGAATCCGTCGTGAAGGCCGTCGGCCAGGCCACGGGCAAGAATTTCGTGATCGACCCGCGCGTGAAGGGCACGGTGAATCTGGTGACCGAGCAGCCGGTATCGCGCGCGCAGGCGCTGGAGACGCTCGGTTCCGTGCTGCGCATGCAGGGCTACGCGATGGTGGAGTCCAACGGCTTCACGAAGGTGGTGCCGGAAGCCGACGCCAAGCTGCAGGGCTCGCCCACCGTCATTGGCGCCGGCGCTGGCCGTGGCGACCAGGTGGTGACGCAGGTATTCCGGTTGAACTACGAGTCGGCGAACAACCTCGTGCCGGTGCTGCGGCCGATGATCGCGCCCAACAACACCATCACGGCCTACCCGGCCAACAACACGCTGGTCATCACCGACTATGCCGACAACCTGCGCCGCCTGGCCCGCATCATCGCGGCCGTGGATGCGCCGGCATCGGGCGAGGTGGAACTGATACCGCTCAAGAACGCCGTGGCCAGCGACGCGGCCGTGGTGCTGCAGAAACTGCTCGACCCGTCGGCGGCCGGCGGCGCCGGTGGCGGTGCCGGCGCGACCGATGCCTCGCTGCGCACCACCGTGGTGGCCGAGCCGCGCAGCAACTCGCTGATGATCCGCGCCACCAGCCGTGCCCGTGTGCAGCAGGCGCGCCAGCTGATCGAGAAGATCGACCAGCCGTTCGCGCGTCCCGGCAATATCTGGGTGGTGCCGCTGAAGAACGCCGATGCCGTGAAGCTCGCGGCCACGCTGCGCGCGATCGTCGCCGCCGACGGCACGTTTGCCAGCTCGACTCAACCGGGCCAGGCCGGCGCCACGGGCGGCACTACGGGAGGGTTCCAGAGCACGCCGACGCAACAGACCGGCCAGTACTCCGGTGGCGGCAGCTCGGGCTATAACCGCAGCGGATCGTCGTCTTCCGGTCTCGGCAGCGGTGGCGGATCGAACGCGTTCTCGGCATCGTTCGCCGTCAACCAGCAGCCCACCACGGGCGGCACGATCCAGGCCGACCAGTCGACCAACTCGCTGATCATCACCGCGAGCGAACCCGTCTATCGCAATCTGCGCGTGGTCATCGACGACCTCGATGCGCGCCGCGCGCAGGTCTATATCGAGACGATGATCGTCGAAGTCACGGCCACGCAGGCGCAGCAGCTTGGCATCCAGTGGCAGGGCCTCGTCAACCAGGCCGGCAACACCATCGGCGTGATCGGTACGAACTTCGGCACCGGCGGTCAGAACATCCTGAACCTGACGCTGGCCGGCCTGCTGTACCGGAACAACAACACGGCCGGTATCGCGGCCGCGCAGCAACTGGTACCCGACCTGGGCGGCCTGAATATCGGCGTGGTCAACAAGTCCGCCGGGCTGGGCGCGCTGGTCAGTGCGCTGGGCACCAACGACAGCGTGAACCTGCTGTCGACGCCGAACCTGATCACGCTCGAAAACGAGGAAGCCAAGATCCTGATCGGCCAGAACATTCCGATCACGACCGGCTCCTACGCGCAGACCGGCAGCACGGCCACGGTATCGCCATTCCAGACCTTCGACCGCAAGGATGTGGGTATCACGCTGCGCGTGCGTCCGCAGATCACCGAGGGCGGGCAGGTCAAGATGCAGATTTACCAGGAATCGTCGTCGGTGGTGGCCAGCACGGCGGCGCTGATCCAGGGTCCGACCACCAATGTGCGCTCGATCGAAACCAATGTGCTCGTCGACGACGGCCAGATCATCGTACTGGGCGGCCTGATCGAAGACAGCTACGGCGACGGCG
>DAIOET010000564.1:0-2973 GCA_036746135.1 Cupriavidus sp. | reverse complement strand
CCCGATACGAACAGACGCATGTTCTTGCAGAGGTCCTTGTCGAAACGCGGCTCCTGCACCATGCGCACGTAGTACGTCGGCACGCCCATCATCACCGTGCAACGCGGGATGAATTTCAGGATCTGGCCCATATCCAGCTTCGGCGCCCAGATCATCTTGGCACCGGCCAGCAACGCACCATGCGATGCCACGAACAGGCCATGCACGTGGAAGATCGGCAGCATGTGCAGCAGTACATCGTCGCTGCGCCAGCCCCAGTATTCATGCAGCGTGAGCGCGTTCGACGCAAGGTTGCGATGGGTCAGCATCGCGCCCTTGCTGCGGCCCGTGGTGCCCGATGTGTAGAGGATGGCAGCCAGGTCGTCATCGGCGCGCTGCACGGTCTCGAACGTGTCCGGCTGCGCGGCCGCGCGTTGCAGCAGCGACCCCGAGCGGTTCTCATCAAGCGTGAATACGTGCGCCGTGTTGTGCGCGAAGGCCACCTTCGACACCCAGCCGAAATTGCCGCTGCTGCAGACCACCACCGACGGCTCCGCATTGCCGATGAAATAGTCGATCTCGGCTTCCTGATACGCGGTGTTCAACGGCAGGTACACATAGCCCGCGCGCAGCGTGGCCAGGTACAGGAACAGCGCCTCCGGGGATTTCTCGACCTGCACGGCCACCCGTGCGCCGGCCGGCAGCTTCAGCGCGGTCAGCAGGTTGGCGATCTTGGCCGTGGCGCGGTCCAGGTCGTCCCACGTGTAGTACAGGCCGTCATGCGTCTCGATGCAGCAGGCGCTGCGATCTTCGGGAAAACGGGATTCGAACAGGGCGAACAGATTGGCGTTCATGGTACGGAGCGAAAGGGAATGGCATGCCCAGGGGGTGGCAGGCGAAAGGCCCGGGCAGCCGGCCATGATAGCTGGCCGGCCGACATATTACTCCCCGGTGAAATCCGGAGGCCGGTGCGCCAGGAATGCGGCCACGCCCTCGGCATGGTCGCGGCTGCCGGCATAGGCGAAGTGTGCGTCCAGCTCCGCCGCGGTCAGCGGCGCGGGCGCCGGCGACAGGCGGCGGATGGTCGCCTTGTTGATGCGCGCGGCCAGCGGCGCACCCGCGCAAAGGCGCTGGACGGTCGCGGCCACCTCGTCATGCAGGGCCGCCTCGGGCACCACGCGCGTCAGCAGGCCCTTGCCGACGGCCTCGGCGGCGTCGAACACGCGGCCTTCGAGCAGGATTTCCAGTGTGACGGCGCGGCCAGCCAGGGCCAGCAGACCCTGAAGCTCGCCGGGCGCCATCGGAAAACCAAGCCGGTTGATCGGCACGCCAAAACGGCTGCCGACCGCGGCGATGCGCAGGTCACAGTTGCACGCGATTTCGAGGCCACCACCCACGCACACGCCCTCGATTGCCGCCAGGGTAGGCAGCGGGCATTCGGCGATGGCCTGCAGCGCAGGCGCGATGATTCCGGTGTGGTAGCGGCGGACTGCGGCTTCATCGCCACGCACCTCGGGAAACTCGGCGATGTCGGCCCCGGCGGCAAAATTGCCGTCGGCGCCGCGCACCACCACGCAACGCAGCGCCCGCGAGGCTGCATCGGTCGCCGCCGCCACATCGGCGGACAGTGCGGCAAAGCCCGTGGCCAGTGCCTGCCACATGGACGTCGAGATGGCGTTGAGCTTGCCCGGATGCGACAGCGTGACCGTCACCACCTGCCCGGCGCGTGCGAACGTGACCGTGCCGCCCATCAGTCGATCTTCGCGCCAGAGCGCTGCACCACCTCGGCCCAGCGCTTGATCTCGGTGCGCTGGAACTGCGCGAACTGTTCCTGCGTGAACTGCGGAATCTCCGAGCCGTTCTGCAGCCAGATGGCCTTCATCTCGGGACTGTTCAGTGCCTTGGTGGTCTCGGCATAGAGCTTGTCGACGATGTCCTTCGGCGTGCCCTTGGGCGCCCACAGTGCGTACCAGGTCGATACTTCATAGTTCGGAACGCCTGCCTCGGCCGCGGTCGGCACGTTCGGGAATGCCGCCGAGCGCGTCTTCGATGCCACGGCCAGCGCCTTGATGCGACCCGCGCGAATATGTTGCGCCGATGAACCGAGGCCATCGAACATCAGGTCCACCTGGCCAGCGATCAGGTCCGACAGCGCCGGGCCGGCACCCTTGTACGGCACGTGCGCGAGGTCGGTTTGGGTCTGCAGCTTGAACAGTTCACCCGCCAGATGGTGTGCCGATCCATTGCCGGCCGATGCGTAATTGAGCTTGCCCGGATTCGCCTTGGCATAGGCGATCAGTTCCTTGAGCGTGTTGGCCTGCACCTTCGACGGATTGACGACGATGACCTGCGGCGGCTGCGCGATCACCGTGATGGGTACGAAGTCCTTCTCGATGTCGTAGTCGAGCTTCTTGTAGAACGACGGCGCGATGGCATGGTGCGCGCCGCCGATGAAGATCGTGTAACCATCGGGGGCGGCCTTGGCGGCCAGGCTGGCGCCCACGGTACCGCCGGCGCCGCCACGGTTATCGATCACGAACTGCTTGCCAAGCTGCTTGGAAAGCTGCGCCGTCAACGGGCGCGCGAAGGCGTCGGTACCGCCGCCGGCCGGGAACGGCACGATCACGGTCACGGGCTTGCTGGGCCACGGATCGGCCGCCTGTGCGGCAGGCGCATAAAGGCCGACCCCGGCACCGGCGACGATGCCGGCTATTGCAAAGACGCGCGCGAACGCGGTCAGGCTACGCTGACGACTCATGTACTGTCTCCTCTCTCTACTCAATGCGTGGAAAGTCAATCGAAGTACTGCCTACTGCAAACCCACCCGACAAAAATTGCCCGGCGTCCGCGCCCGACCCAAGGGCTACAGCAGCTTTGCCACCGCACGGCTGATGCGGGGATTGCCGTCGCCAAGACGAGCCAGATTTTCATCTAGCGCGTCGGGCACGTAAAGATAATTCACCATCACCCCGCACGACTGCGCGCGGCCTTTTC